>CAYZVQ010000530.1:0-2500 GCA_964481925.1 uncultured Acidimicrobiaceae bacterium | reverse complement strand
GTCGGCCAGACCGCTCAGTTGTTCTTCCGACCGGTGGACTGCATCATCGCGCCCCACATAGCGCCCACCACGACCACCACGGCCACTACCAGCACGGCCAAGACCCCCACGGCCACGACTACCACGTCGCCCGGCCAGGCCAAGCTGAAACCGAAGAGCACGACCACCACGGCCAAGGCGAAGTCCGCGGCGGGTACCGGCGGGGTGGTCAACCTCACCGCCTCGGGCGCCCGGCTGGCAACGGCCCGCTTCCCGATAGCGGCGGGTACGAGCACCACGGCCAAGTCGACGGGGACCACGGCCAAGTCGACGGGCAAGTCGGCCACGACGGTGGCGCCGGTCACGTCCACCACCGCCGCCAAGGGCGCCACGACCAGCCCGACAACGGCGCCCACCACCACCACCACGACTTCGCTGGGCAGCGCGATCTGCAACCTCAGCTCCACCGAGCAGGAGCTCTATTTGCCGCCCCACGGCAATAGTCACGGCGTGACGCCGGCGTCCTACGACAACGGCGACGCCACGGTCGTCCTGCCGGATTACGCCGGATATGCCTACGGGCGCTACGTGCTCGCCCCGGCCGAGATGACCGGCGCGATCATCAAGACGGCGACGGCCAACCTCAACTCGCAGACCGACCAGTGGGAAGTGGACATTTCCTTCACCGGGAAGGGCTCATCGCTGTTCAACAAATACGCCGCAACTCACTACCAGTGCTACGTGGAGGACGAGAGCAACCCGCCCTACTGCGCCCTCCAGGCCATCGAGCTCGACGCCACCGTGGAATCGGACCCGGCCATAGAGGCGGCCTCGTTCAACGGGGGCGCGACCATAAACGGCTCGACCTCCGACCCGTTCACCGCCACCCAGGCGTCGGACCTGGCGCTGGCCCTCAGCTACGGTTCTCTGCCGGTGCGCTTCGTGGCCCAGGACATCAGCAACGTATCGCCCCAGATCGGCACCGCCTCGCTCGATGCCGGGGCCATCGCCGGCGCCGTGGCCGTGTTCCTGGTGCTCATCTACCTGATCATTTACTACCGCGCCCTAGGCCTGGTGGTGGTGATCGGCATATGCATGTCGGGCGCCTTCATTTACGCCATAACCACCTTGCTCAGCGCCACTGAAGGCCTGGCTCTGACGTTGTCGGGGGTGATCGGGCTCATCGTCTCGGTCGGCGTCACGGCTGACTCATGCGTGGTGTACTTCGAGCGGTTGAAGGAAGAGATCCGTACCGGCCGCACCGTGCGCACCTCGGTGGAAAAGGGCTTCAACCGGGCCTTCCGCACCATTCTGGCGGCAGACTTCTCCTCGTTCATCGCCGCTCTGGTCCTCTACACCCTGACTGTGGGCGACGTGCGCGGTTTTGCCTTCTTCCTCGGCCTGGCCACCCTGCTCAATGTGGTCACGACCTACTTCTTCACCCGGCCGCTGGTGATCCTGATGGGCCGCCGGGCCGCCTTGGGCGAGGGCGGCGTCCTGGGCGTGAGCCGCGGCCTCGGGGCAGGGGCGATGGGCGCATGAGCACCGGCCGCGTCTCGCCGAGAAGGGCCCGGGCCTTGAGCCACGACCAGAACATCGACCACGACGACCACGTCAGGGGCAATGCCTGGGCCCGGCTGTACCGGGGACAGACCCACTACGACTTCATCAACCGGTGGCATTACTGGTTCGCCCTGTCGGGGACCATCATCGCCGTCGGCCTCGTCGCCCTCGGGGTGCGGGGGCTCAACTTCAGCATCGACTTCAAGGGCGGCACGGTTTGGGAGGTCCCCGCCACGGCCTCGGTGAAGACCGTGTCCGCCGACCTGGGCAAGATCAGCTCGAGCCTGGGCCAGGCGACGATAACCCAGCTCACCAACCGTCAAACGGGCAAGACCAACATAGAAGTCCAGGCCCCGGCCACTCTGACCAGTAACAGCAACCTGGTCCAGCAAGTGACCAAGGAGCTCGCCACTATCGGCCATGTGCCCCAGGACGAGGTCACCCTCAACGCCATCGGGCCATCGTGGGGGAGCGACATCACGGGCAAGGCGGTGGAGGCCGTCATCGTGTTCCTGGTCCTCATCTCGGCCTGTATCGCCGTGTACTTCGAGGCGAAGATGGCCATCGCCGCCCTGGTGGCACTGCTCCACGACATGCTGGTGACAATAGGGATCTATGCGCTGTCAGGTTTCCAGGTGAGCCCTGACACCGTTATCGCCTTCCTCACCGTCCTCGGGTACAGCCTTTACGACACCATTGTCGTGTTCGACAAGGTGAAGGAAAACACGCGCGGCCTGGCTTCGACCAACCGCGTCACCTATACCGACGTGGTCAACCTGTCCATGAACCAGGTGTTGGCCCGGTCGATCAACACGTCGTTCGTGGCCATAATGCCGGTGTTCTGCATCCTCGTCATCGGTTCTTGGATCCTCGGGGCGTCGGCGCTCAACGACTTTGGGCTGGCCCTGTTCATCGGGCTCATGAGCGGCGCCTACTCGTCCATTTTCATCGCCTCGCC
>CAYZVQ010000529.1:0-2505 GCA_964481925.1 uncultured Acidimicrobiaceae bacterium | reverse complement strand
TGTACCTGACCGCGGTCACCGTCCGCTGGAACGTGGTCTCCATCGGGGGCGGCTTCTCGACGCCGGGCCTCAATTTCCCGGTGAAGAGCATGAACATCGGAGGTGACCTGGTGCTGCAAGGCTGGCACGGCGGCCCTGGGGCATGGATCGGGGCCTTGCGCAACCAGGTTGGCGGCGACATGCTCATCAGCGGCAACGTCGGTGACCGGCCCGGGGACAACCCCGCCACTGACCCGAACGACTCAACCGAGGTGGACGGCAACACGGTCGGGGGCTACCTGATCTGCCTGAACAACACCCCTCCCGCCCAATACGGCGATGCCTACGACGAGGCAACCGGCAACGGCCCCAACACGGTCGGCCATAGGGCGATAGGCGAGTGTGCCAGCCTGACTACTCCACCGACGACCTCGTAGGGGCCCTCACAGGTTCGCTCGCAGCAAGGCAGCGGCACCCAGAAAACCGGGTGCCGCTGCCGCGCACACACAGAACGACGCCAGTCGGGGCATCGCGAACCACGCAAATTCGTCGTTAGGCGCTGCATTAGCAGCGTCGGGCACCTCAGTGCGACCACGGTGAGTGAGTGTTCACGGACGCATCCGCTGACCGTGCGGGGCCACAGCGCGAACGGTGACCCGTCTACGAACGCTTTTTGGAACTAAGGCGTCCGTGTACCGCGACTGCGGAAATAAGGGCACCTCAACGCCATATTCGGGCATAAGACGTAGGACCACGGGCTGCCCATCTGAGAACCAATCATGTGGCGCGTAGGCCTTGGTAGCAGCGTCGGGCTCGTTCATCGAGACAATTGTGTCACCGACCCGGTGTCGAGGACACGCTTCAGAGTTCCGGTAGGGTCGTCACCCCCGAGGGCTGACCCGCAAGTCGGAGATCGAGGACATCCCCCTCCCGACAACGCTCCAGGTCAACGGCCACGGGTCGTCGTCCAGACGTCTCTGTTGCTCGCAGCTGACGACGCCGCGGTAGTTGACGGTCAAGCTGTGCGCTCGGTGAGCGCGGTAAGGCGACGCTGGTCTGAGCCCGTGATACCCCATAGGATCTGAGACCGGGACCACCGCCGATTGCCGCTGTGGTCGAGATGCCACCGGCAAGGACCGGGGAGGATGGCTATGCGACCGTGCTGAGTCGGGTAAGGCCGAGCGAACCGACGGGGAGGGCCCTTGTCGTAGTGCTGGTGGCGCTCATCTCTCTGGTGGTCCCCATCAGCCCCGCCGAGGCGAGCGTGCCGGGACCCCAACGGACGACCGTGGTGATGTTCCCGTGGCAGGCGGACGGGAAGCTCGCCCCTCAAGTGCACGTGGGCCCTCCCATCAGCGGGTATTGCTGGACGGGCGCCTTCCCCCCGCCGGATGACCAGTATGCCTGGCGGTGTTTGTCGGGCAACAGCATATTGACTCCCTGTTTCAGCCCGGTTGCCGGTCACGCGAGCGAGGTCGTGTGCGCCGTGTCTCCGTGGTACCGCTTCGCGGTCCCGGTGATCAAGTTGCAACGACCATTGCCGCTGAGCAGCGGTGACAACGGGAACTACTGGAGCGCGTGGGGCATACAGCTAGCCAACAAGAGCCGTTGCCTACTTGCCAACCCCGGGACACCGCCCGTCTCCGGCGGCCCCGCCGCCTACACTTGCGCCGGCGGGTACCTCGCCAACGATCTCAACACCAGTTCCGAACCGTGGACCGTCTTCTACTGGTCGAACTCGGCTGAGTTCGGCGGTCCTGCTTCGGCCGGGAATGGGCAGGTGGAGATTGTGACGGTCGCCTATAACGGGCCAGATTGACAGATTGACACCCGCGCACTCTCGGGCCTGCAGCGGCACCAACCTGCCAGTGCTTGGCACCAGAACGAGCGGTCCCCCCGACGCGAACCACCACCTGGTTAGCGCTGCCACCAAGAACGGGGAAGCGCACCCGGGCCGGGCCGCGACGATATACCGAGGGCACTTCACGAGACGGCAGAAGGGAGAACGGGTGAGGACATCAGCGAGGCTCTGGGGGTCTAAGGGCTCGACGTGGACGCGTTTCTAGCAGTCTTGGGGGCGGCGACAACCGGTCGCCATCGGCATGGATCGATCTGGTCGCCTTGTTCGTCCAGGGCTCGAAGGTCGCCGGGCGGCGCCTCTGAAGGTCCGACGGTCTTGGTATTTCGATGGACAGGAGTTTCCATGGGCTGACATAGTCTGAAGATGGTTCACAACGTTGCTCTGGTCCTCGGTGGTGGTGGGGCTGCCGGAAATGCGTGGGAGATCGGTATCGTCGCAGGCCTGGCTGAAGCTGGTCTCGATATGACAGAGGCCGCCGATTTGGTGGTCGGCACCTCGGCCGGTGCCACCGCGGCAGCGCAGGTGCGCAGCGGTATACCGGCGGCCGGACTGTTGGCCTCGGTGCTGTCCCCGCCGGTTCAACCGGTCGGACAGAACCGGGAACGGCCGTCGTCCCTGCCGATGGCCACGGTGTTCGAGCGGATGAGGGCCATCGGCGCCGCCGC
>CAYZVQ010000528.1:0-2513 GCA_964481925.1 uncultured Acidimicrobiaceae bacterium | reverse complement strand
GAGGGCGACTGGCTCACCCGCCGGGCCTACTTCTCCGGCTCGGGCGACGTGCCTCGGACAAGCTTCGGCCCTACATGGTCTCGCCCGGCCTGGTGGGCGCTACCCGACCTGGTGGCGGCCAAGCTCATCACCGGGAGAGCGCCGGAGGTGCTCGAAGCGTGGGTCCTCGTTGGCGAAGGGCGCCAAGCGCTCCGCCGCGTTCGCCTCGGCGGCAAGGTGGCCTTCGACCCCCTCGGGCAGGACTGGTGGCTGGAGCTCGTGAACGCGAGGCACCGCCTGCGCCCCGAGCACGCGCAGCTCGCCCAGGGCCTCAAGGTCATGGCCAACGCCACCGCCTATGGCTGCTGGGAGCGCCACGACCGCCAAGACCGAGCCGCCAACGTCTCCCAGGTGCGGCCCGATGGTGCCCGGCGCACAACCCGCGCGCAGCACCCGGACCTGCCGCACCGCTGGACGTTCCCGCCCTTCGCCTCGCTGGTGACAGCGGGAGGCCGGCTCCAGATGACGGTTCTCGAAGTGCTCCTTCGCCAGCAAGGAGGGTGCTGGGCGAGCGCCAATACCGATTCGGCCGCCACCGTCGCCACCGAGAGCGGCGGCCTGGTCGCCTGCCCAGGTGGCCCCTACCGGCTCGACGACGGCACCGAGGCCGTGCGGGCGTTGCCATGGAAGACCCTCGATGACATCCGGGCGCGCTTAGAGCCGCTCAACCCGCTCGCCGGCCGGGACCTGCTCAAGCTGGAGCCCGAGAACTTCGAGGACGGGGATAGCCCGGCAAAGCGGCGCCAGCTCTGGGTGCTCGCTAGCTCGGGTGGGCGGGCGTTGTATTTCGCCAACAATGCCCAGGGCCGCCCGGTCGTGGTCAAGCGCAACGAGCACAACCTGGGCGAACTGCGTTCTCCCACAGGCGCCGGCCGGGAGTTCCTCGACGACTTCGCCCTCTGGGCGCTCGGGCACCTGGCGGCCGAGGAAGCAGTGCCGCCGGCCTGGTGGGCTCGGCCGGCGACGTACAACTTCACCGCCTCGACGCCCGCTCGCCTGCGCCAGCTCGGAGGCACCGGTACGCCTTTCGGCTTCCTCATGGCCAGCTCGGCGTCGGGGGCCGGGAGCGTGAGCGGGCTGCTCGACGCCAGCCGAGGGCGACGCCGGGCGGTGGCACCGCTTGGCCCAGCGGGCCAGGCCGCCTCGGCCCCATGGCAAGACGCCACGACCGGCGAGGAGTTGACCGTCCTCGACCAGGGCGAGATGTCTAGGCGGGCCGACCTGGAGGCCTTCGGGGCCGAGAGGGATTACGGGGCGAACGAGGTTACCCTTCGGACCTACGGCGACGTGCTCCGGGACTGGCTCTACCACCCGGAAGCCAAGATGGCTGGTCCCGAAGGCGACCCCTGCGGGCGGCGCACCCGCGGCATGCTCTACCCGCGGGCGGTTCGCGAAGCGGCCCGCCACTACGTGGGCAAAGAGTCGAACCTGGCCGATGAGGTAGAAGCGGGCGATGTCACCGACCCCGACGAGGTGCTGGCCGATCTCGGAGACGACAGCTGGGAAACCCTGGTTGGCCCCGTGCTCCAGGCCATGGGCTGGCGAGAGGTTGAACGCCGCTCAGGGATGAAGTCCGAACGCGTGGGAGAAGCCGTCCGCTCTGCTCGGCCGCGCGCCGACGTCCTAACCCGTCTGGCCAACGCGGCCATCGTCTGGGCGACAGACCGGCTCGAAGCTTGGGGCCTTCCCCAGCCCGAGCCCAGGTCGGCTCTTCTGGCGCCGCAAAGCTCCCTGGCGCCTCTGGCTGCTTACCTTGCCTTTGCTCCCGAGCGCGCACGTCCATGCGCCTGCGCCGACGGCCCCGACCACCCACCGGCCCGACCGGGCTCGCCGTATTGCACAGAGCAGTGCCGGCGGCGCGCCCAAAAGCGCCGAGAAAGGGCCGAGACCAACCGGGCCGGAGAACCCGGCTCGGCACAGAAACCGGAGGACAAATGAACTCTTTACTATCAGGGACGGCTCTCGGGACGAGGATGAGCGGTCCCGAACCCTGCCCACGGTGCGCCCACGTGGCCCTGGACGCGAGCTGGGGGCCTCCGTGGGACCTCACGCACTGCCGTAAGTGCCACCGGGACTGGCGTATGGGCTCCCCGCAGTGCCATTGCACCCTATGTTGCGCCCACTTCTCGAACCACCGGGCCGCTGACATGCACATCACACCCACCGGCTGTCGGGCGCCGGCCGAGGCGGTCACCAAGAACGGCGAGCCCCGGCTCGTGCTCGGGCGGGACCGCTTCGGCCCCATCTGGCGCTTGGCCGGGCGGAACCCGTGGACCAGACGTACCGCCAGGGTCCCAGGAGCGCCGCAACCATTTACAGCACAGCCCGCCGAAGCCGGCGCTGGGCCTGTCGGTGCCCAGGAGCACTGTGGCCTGCCGGAAAGAGGGGCGGCGTGAGCACCGAGCGCTGGCAACTGTTCCCAAACTTGACGCCCGAGGAGTACGAGGCCCTGAAAGCCGACATAGCCAGGCATG
>CAYZVQ010000527.1:0-2539 GCA_964481925.1 uncultured Acidimicrobiaceae bacterium | reverse complement strand
ATGCCGCACTAGACCTGGTCGTCCAGGCTGAGCACGGCCCGGACGGCTTGGCCTGGCTGGTCACCTGGTCCGAAGACGTCGCCTTGGCCGTCGAGCAGGCGGTCGAGCGGTTCGTGGCCGAGTCGCCCCGCCGCCTCGAGGTCACGGCCACGCTCGAGAGCGGGGGCTGGTCCGTCCTCGTCGACGGCCCGGCACGGGCGATGGACGTCTGCAACCTTGTTGCTCCTGAGCACCTCGAGCTCATCACGGCCGACCCCGAAGCCCTGGTGCCCCTGGTGCGCTCGGCCGGTGCCGTCTTCTGTGGCCCGTGGGCACCGGCCAGCGTGGGCGATTACGTGGCCGGGCCGAGCCACGTCCTTCCCACTGCCCGCAGCGCCCGCTACTCGAGCGCTCTGGGCACGCAGGATTTCCTGAAGCGTGTGCACGTGGTCAGCCTGGACCGGGCGGCATTGCGAAGGGTCGCCCCCTACGTGGCGTCGCTGGCCGAAGCCGAGGGGCTGGCCGCGCACGCCGCATCGGTGCTGTACCGGGAGCAGGCCCCCGGACCGGAGCAGGCCCCGCCCGCAGGGCCGGAGCGGGCCCCGTCCGCAGGGGTGCAGTGACCCGGTCCGCGGGAGTGGCCCGTGCCCTGCCCCCGCCCCGTGCCGACCTGGGGCTACGGGAGGGCTATCACTCGCCCCAGGTGCCCGTGGAGGTCAGGCTCAACACCAACGAGTCGCCTTACCCGCCGCCGCCCGAGTGGCTGGAGGCCCTACTGGCCGAAGCGCGGGACATTGCCTTCAACCGCTACCCGGACCGGTCCGCCCGGGCGCTACGCGAGGCCCTGGGCCGGTTGCACGGCGTGCCCCCTCAGCAGGTCTTTGTCGCCAACGGCTCCAACGAGGTGCTCCAGTGCCTGTGCCTGGCCTACGGAGGGCCCGGGCGCAAGGCGGCCATGTTCGAGCCCACGTACGCCCTGCACGCTCACATCGCCCACCTGACGGGGACGGAGATCGCGGAGGGCCGGCGGCGCCCGGACTTCAGCCTTGACGCCGCCGCCGCCGTCGCACTGGTGGAAGAACAGAGACCGTCCATCGTTTTTTTGTGCTCACCCAACAACCCGACCGGTCTGGCCGAGGACGCCGCCACCGTCTCGTCGGTGGTGGCGGCCACCGACGGGCTGGTGGTGGTGGACGAGGCCTACGGCCAGTTCGCCTCCTGGTCGGCACTGGCACTGGTGGCCGAGGACGTCCCCCTGGTGGTGGTGCGGACCTATTCCAAGACGTGGTCGATGGCCGGGTTGCGCCTCGGTTACCTGATCGGCCCGTCTGAGGTCGTAACGGCGTTGGAGCGGGTCGCCCTGCCCTACCACCTGGACTCCCTCAAGCAGGCGGCGGGGCGTTTGGCCCTGCAGTTCTCAGACCAAATGGAGCGGCGGGTGGCCGCCGTGGTGGCCGAGCGCGAGCGTTTGGTGGCGGCCCTCTCCGCCATGCCCATAAAAGTCTGGCCGTCCCAGGCCAATTTCGTCCTCTGGCGCCCGCTCGAGCGGGGCGGCCAGGAGGTCTGGCAGGGCCTGGTGGCGCGTTCGGTGCTCGTGCGCGACACCTCGAGCTGGCCGGGCCTGGAAGATTGCCTGCGCACGACGGTGGGCGCCCCCGACGAAAACGACCGCTTCCTGTCCGCCCTGGCGGAAGTGCTGGCATGACCGCACGTGAGGTGCGCAAACAACGCACCACCAAGGAGACCTCAATTTCCGTGCGGCTCGCTGTGGACGGCACCGGCCGGGTCACGGTGGCGACGGGGCTGCCGTTTTTCGACCACATGATCTCCCAGCTCGGCCGCCACGGCGGCTTCGACCTGGAACTGAGCGCGCAAGGCGACCTCGCCGTGGACGCCCATCACACGGTGGAGGACGTGGGCATAGTCCTGGGCGAAGCGCTGCACGAGGCGCTGGGCGACAAGTCAGGCGTGCGCCGGTTCGCCTCTATTTCCGTGCCCCTGGACGAGGCTCTCATCGATGTGGCGCTCGACCTGTCGGGGCGCCCGTTCCTGTTTTACGACGTCGACCCCGGGGCCGGCGGGGAGGCGCACTCTCTGGGCGACCCGCCTTTCGACCCGCAATTAGCCGAGGAGTTCTGGCGCGCTTTTTGCACCTCGGCCGCCATAACCCTGCACATCACGATGCGTCGCGGCCGCAACAGCCACCACATCCTGGAGGCTTGCTTCAAGGCCGTGGCCCGGGCACTGCGCGACGCCGTGCGGGTCGAGGGCGGGGGCGTGCCTTCCACAAAAGGGGCGCTGGGCTGAGAATGGGCCCGTCCATCGCCGTCGTCGATTACGGCATAGGCAATTTACGCTCGGCCGAGAAGGGTTTTGGCAAGGTCGGCGCCGATGCCCGTCTCGTCACCGGCCCGGCCGGGATCGAGGCGGCCGACGGGGTGGTGCTGCCCGGGGTGGGGAACTTCGGTCGCTGCCGGGAAGCTCTGGCCGCCAGCGGGCTGTGGCCGGCCACGTTGGCGGCGGCGAGATCCGGTAAGCCGTTCCTAGGTATTTGTGTGGG
>CAYZVQ010000526.1:0-2539 GCA_964481925.1 uncultured Acidimicrobiaceae bacterium | reverse complement strand
TCGCGCTCGTGCTGTCCAAGCTGCCGCCCGACCGTGCCCTGGCCATGTTGCGGGAGCTGCCCGAAGAAATCCGGGGCGACGTTTCCTACCGGATCGCCACGCTTAAAGCCCCGAGCCCCGAAGCGGTCCGAGCCGTCGAAGCCGGCCTCGAGCGCCGGATCGTCTCCGCCGCCGCCGGCCAGCGCCTGCGCGTCGACAGCGACCCGCTCAAGCCCCTCCTGGAAATCCTGACCCGGGCGGACGCCGACACCGAACGGACCATCCTCGGGCGCATCGACGAGGTCGACCCCCAGCTGGCCGGGGAAATACGCCAACGGCTTTTCACTATAGAAGACCTGGTAAAGCTGGAGGACAAGGCTTTGCAATTGGTACTGCGCCAGGTGGACATGAAAGAGCTGGCCCTCGGCTTGAAAGGCACCAGCGACCGGGTAAAGGACCGGGTCTCCGAAAACCTCTCGGAACGGGCTCAGGAAAACCTACAAGAGGAAATGGAGCTCCTCGGGCCTCAGCGCCTACAAGACGTCGAAAAGGCCCGCAAGGAAATTGTTCGCGTCGTGCGCCAACTGGAGCAGGAAGGCTCCATCGTCCTTAGCCGGAGCACCGATGACCTCATCGAATGAGCGCGTCGTCGTCCCGCCCGACGGCCTTACCACCAGTATCCCCGGCTTTGTCGAGATGGGTGCGGTACTGCAGGAGCTGACATCGGCCCAGGAGCGCTATGACCATGGCTTTCAGAAGGGCTACTTGGCCGGTTATACCGAGGGCGCCCGCCAGGCCCAGGCGGAAAACGCCGCCGACCTCGCCTCCCACAAAGCCGTCCGAGCCTCCGCCCAGGCCCGGGCCAGCGCCCTTGTCAGCCAGTTGGCCAGCGCCACCGAGGAGTACCTGGCCCGTTGGGGCGCCCGCGACGTCACCGTCACCGAGGACCTCATGGGAGCGGCTTTCGAACTGGCCGAGGCTGTCGTCGCCTGCGATCTGCGGGCCCGCCCGGACCGTGCTCTGGAGGTGGCCAAGGCAGTCCTGGCCGACTTGCCGACCGGGCCCGTCGTGGTCCGTGTGCACCCCGCGGACGAAGCCTTCATGCGAGAAGCCATCGCTCTGGGCAGCCCGGTGCCGGCCGTGACCATCGTCACCGACACGGCCGTGGGGACCGGCGGTTGCGTCGTCACGTGCGCCGGCACCACCGTCGACGCCCGGGTGGCCGAGGCTCTGCTCCGCGCCCGAGAGGCGTTCTGCGAGCCTCCGGCCGGCCCTGGCGCTGGTGGCGATGAGACGGGGCTGGCGCTGTGAGCATGGCCGTGCACTTGGCAGAACGGCTCGACGCCGCCAAGGCCGCCGCTCAGCCGCGTTCGAGCGGCCGGGTCCGTTCCGTGGTAGGCCTGAGCGTGACGGTCGAGGGCATCCAAGGCGCCATCGGCGACGCCGTCACCCTGGCCCGTCCGGGCGGCGAACTAGTGGCCGAGGTCGTAGCCATAGACGCCGACGGCCTGGTCTGCATGCCTCTGGGCGAGCTGTCCGGGGTCCGTGCCGGGGCCACGGTGCAATTCGCTCCGGGGCGCCTCTCGGTGCCCGTGGGCGATGCCCTTCAGGGTAGGACGCTCGATGCCCTGGGCAGGCCGATAGACGGCGGCCCCAGCCTGGCCGGGCTGCCCCGGGTGGCGACCCGGGGGACGCCCCCCCACCCGCTGCGCCGCGCCCTCGTAGACACGCAGATGCCCCTCGGCGTTCGCGTTATGGACACGATGCTGCCGTGCGGGCGGGGCCAGCGGTTGGGGATATTCGCCGGCTCGGGCGTGGGCAAGTCAAGCCTTTTGTCGATGATCGCCCGGGGCACTGAAGCCGATATCTCGGTCATCGCCCTGGTGGGTGAACGTGGCCGAGAAGTAAGGGAAATGATCGAGAACGACCTGGGACCGGCCGGGCTGGCCCGTTCGGTGGTCGTGGTGGCGACCTCGGACGAGCCCGCCCTCATGCGCCTGCAGGCGGCCCAGACTGCCACCCGGGTCGCCGAGTGGTTCCGGGACCGGGGCCGTCATGTCGTGCTCATGATGGACAGCCTCACCCGTTTCTGTATGGCCCAGCGTGAAGTCGGCCTGGCCGCCGGCGAGCCTCCTGCCACCCGGGGTTACCCGCCGTCGGTTTTCGCCCTCATGCCTCGCCTTTTAGAGCGCGCAGGAGCAGGCGAGGTGGGCAGCATCACCGGCCTGTACACGGTGCTCGTCGAGGGCGACGACATGAACGACCCCGTGGCGGACAATGCCCGGGCCATTCTCGACGGCCACATAATACTTTCCCGAAGGCTGGCCACCTCCGGACATTTCCCGAGCATAGACGTCCTCGAATCGATATCACGGGTGGCGCCGCGCATAATGACGGCTGAGCAGATGGGCCAGGCGAACGAGCTCCGCCGCCTCCTGGCCGCCTACCGGGACGCAAAAGACCTCATTGAAATAGGCGCTTATGTAAAGGGCACCAACCCAACGGTCGACCGGGCCGTCAAATTGAAACCGGCCATGGACCATTTCCTGCGCCAGGACGC
>CAYZVQ010000525.1:0-2563 GCA_964481925.1 uncultured Acidimicrobiaceae bacterium | reverse complement strand
TGGCGTTCGGCGATCTCCCAGGCGGCGCGGATCTCTTCGGCCGACCATTCGGATGTGCCCCAGTAAGTAGCCTTGCCCGAGCTGACGATGTCGGACATGGCCCACACCGTTTCCTCTATCGGGGTCTCGGGATCGGCCCGGTGGCAGTACAAAAGGTCCACAAAGCCGAGGCCGAGCCGCTCGAGCGAAGCCTCGGCACCCTGGAGAAGGTACTTTCGGTTGAGGGTGTTCTTCATGTTGGGGATATCATGGATGCCCCAGAAGAGCTTGGTCGACACGACGTAGCTGTAGCGGGGCCAGCCGAGAGCGGCGATCGCTTTGCCCATGATCTCCTCCGACTCGCCGTCGGAATAAATCTCGGCGTTGTCGAAGAAATTGATCCCCCCGTCGTATGCGGCACCCAGGCACTCCACGGCCGAGTGGTCACGCACTTGGGGGCCGAAGGTCACCCATGAGCCGAAGGACAGCACACTAACCTTGAGGCCGGATCTCCCGAGCCTGCGGTACGTCATAGTCATCTGATCGTTCCTTTCCCTGTGGCCCCGCGCGAGCCACCGATGAGCGGCCCGTCCGGATCGGTCCGATACTAATGGCGTTCTCGGGCTACGGCATTATCCTTGACCGAATGACCTCTGCTCTGCTTCCCCGTTCCGCCCCGTCCGCTCAGGGCGTTGACCCCTCCGGTGTGCTGGGCTTCCTGGACGCCGTCGACGCGGCCGGCCTGGACCTGCACTCGATCATGCTGGTGCGCCACGGCCACGTCGTGGCCGAGGGCTGGTGGGCCCCGTACCGGGCCGATCGTGCCCACCTGCTCTACTCGCTTTCCAAGAGCTTCACGTCCACCGCCATCGGCATCGCGCAGGCTGAGGGCCTGCTTTCGATCGATGACCCGGTGGTGGGCTTCTTCCCGGACAAGGCGCCGCCCGACGCTTCCCCGTACGTGACCGGCATGAAGGTGCGCCACCTGCTGTGCATGGCCAGCGGGCACACCGAGGACACCTGGCCGGCCCTGAGGGACGGCGGTACGGACATCGTGCGCTCCTTCTTGTCGGTCCCACCCGAACAGGAGCCCGGCTCGCTCTTCTGCTACAACCAGGGCTGCACGTACACCCTGTCGGCCATCATCACCAAGCTGACGGGGGAGCGCCTCACCGACTACCTGCGTCCCCGCCTGTTCGACCCGCTCGGCATCGAGCAGATCCATTGGAGCCAGAGCCAGGAAGGCATCGACCTCGGGTACTCAGGCCTGCACCTAGAGACTGAGGCTATCGCCAAGCTCGGCCAGTTGTACCTCCGCAATGGTCGTTGGGAAGGGCGCCAGCTGGTGCCGGAGAGCTATGTCAGCCAAGCACAGAGCAAACAGATCGGCACCTCTCGCCAGGAGGGCCCGGACTGGTGCCAAGGGTACGGCTTCCAGTTCTGGGTCTGCCGCCATGACGCGTACCGGGCCGACGGTGCCTTCGGCCAGTTCTGCGTCGTGCTGCCCGGCGCCGACGCCGTCATCGCCTGCACCGCCCAGGTCGATGGCGCGCAAGGCCAGCTCGACCTCTTCTGGGAGCACCTGCTCCCGGCGCTCTCCGGTCAGGCGCCCGTGGACAGCGCGGCCGAAGCGCGCCTGTCCGACCGTTTGGCGGCACTTTCGACCCCTGTCATCGGCGCCCGTACCGGTCCGCCCCAGCCCGGGGCAACCTTCGCCCGGACCGGGGAACCGGCGCTCTTTACCGACGGCCTCGGTGCGGTCCGGGTGGGGCCCGCGGGTGAGGCGACCCGGCTCACCCTCGTCTTGGACGGCGCCGAGCACGCCTTCGACCTCCGTCCGGGCCAGTGGACCGAAGGTGAACTGCCCGGCGTCCATGGGTTGCTACCGCCGGTGGCGGTCACCGGCGGCTGGACGGGCAGCGACGAGTTCCGGGCCGACATCGTCTTCGTGACGTCGCCTCACCGTCTGCAACTACGGGCCAAGTCCGGGGACAAGCCCACCGTCGAAGTCGAGTGGTACATAGCGCCGATCCTCTGATCGTGTTGGCAGTCAGCCGGCGACGAGGGCCCGGCAGCTGTACAGCCCCGTAGTGGCGCACATGTAAAGGGTTTTGCGGTCGTCGTCGCCCCAGTTGAAGTTGGCCACCACCTCGGGCACCAGCACCACGCCCAGGCACAGTCCCTCCGGGCTGAACACGTGCACGCCACCGGGACCGCAACAAAACACGTTGCCCTCGCTGTCGACCTTCATCCCGTCGGGCTCGCCTTGGCCGTCGCCCTCGAGCTGAGCCCAGATCCCGCCCCCGGTGAGCCGGATTTCGTCGCCGGACAGCACGTCGCCCTGGACCTCGAAGCGACGGATGTGCATACGGGGCGAGTCGTTGACGAACAGGGTCGTCTCGTCATCAGCGAAACATAACCCGTTCGGGCACTCGAAGTCGTCGGCCAGCAAAGTGATCGGGCCGTCGTCCGGGCCCAGCCGGTAGAGGCCCCGCACCGGTTGGGGGAAAGACCGCTTGACACCTACGGCGATGTCCATCCGCCCGTAGGGCGGGTCGGTGAACCAGATGCCGCCGGCCTTGTC
>CAYZVQ010000524.1:0-2594 GCA_964481925.1 uncultured Acidimicrobiaceae bacterium | reverse complement strand
CCTGGACGTCCCATGCCCAGGCCGTGGCCACCCTCGACCATCTCCGCTATGGCCCCGTCGTCGCCGTTGACCTCAACGCCGGGCACCTGGCGGTGTCGGCCCTGGACCGCTATGGCAACCCCCTGGGGCCGCCCATAACTATCCCGTTGGAGCTGGCCGGGCTCAGTGCCACCACTCGTGACGGTCACCTGCGGGCCGCTCTATCCGAGATCCTGGCTATCGCTGCAAAACATCGTGCCGGGGCCATCGTGATCGAGGACCTCGACTTTGTCGAACAGCGCACCGAGGGCCGCGAGCACACCAAGGACCGGCCGTCGAGAGGGAGACGCGGGAAGGCCTTCCGCAGGCAGGTCTCCGGCCTGCCGACGGCTCAGTTCCGGGACCGGCTCACCCAGATGGCCGACAACGCCGGGGTGGCGGTCATCGCCGTCGGGCCGGCTTACACCTCCATATGGGGCACCCAACATTGGCTGGCGCCTCTTCAACAGCAATACCCACGATCGTGCCTGACCGGCCACCATGCAGCCGCGATGGCTATCGGGAGACGCGGGCTTGCCCAGCGAACCCGGCGACGGGGGACGCACGCTCGACGCTCACCAGAGGATGGGCCACGAGCCACTGTGCGTTCTTCCGCCGGAGGGGCCATAGACGGTGCAAACCGTTCTCTGGGTGATGACCCCACAACCAGGAACTCGGGACCAAGGACAGGCAGGAGGCGACCACCGGACGGGGCTATTGGGGCCCCGAGACGCGGTGGCAGTAAGACCACAGTGCCGACCAGAAGTTACGAGGACCAGGTGGCCCAAGACCGTTCGGGGCCACCCGGTGCGTAGGGCTCACTACTGCTCACTGTTTAGGAACGGTGACGGAGGACGCTCCCGGGAATATGTGGCCCGGCCAAGTAGCCCAATTGAAGCCACATTCCGTTTCGGTACCTCCACCACGTCTTGGCAATGATTTGGGTCATAAGAGTCGAGTGTAAGAACCCCAAATAGCGCCCGGGGGGCTCTTAACCCCAATTTTGTAAACACAAACCATCTCTAAGGCCCAGGAGCCTCCCGGCCCCCCCGTCGGCCATCTCTTCCCCTCCGGGGCTCTCCCGGGCCTCCTGGGTGTCTCTGGCCCCCCTCTGCCCCGGTCGGGCTCGGCCAGGGGGTGGGGTGGGCCGCATAGTCCTCCACGGTGCCGAGGGTACTGGCATCCTCCGACCGAAAAAGGTTCGCCCACAGCAGGGACGAGCACGGCGGAGAGATCATCGTCATGAGCCACAACCCTCGCCCCTTTTCTTTTCAAGGAGGGACCCGGCAGGGCGAAAATGGGGACAGTGCCCATCCCTTACCAGCTGATGCTCTTCAGCTCGGCCCCGTGCCCTCCGGCGGGGGACCGCTGGGTGCACGAGTCCAATCTCGACGATGTCGATCACTGTGAAACTCTCCTTGTCATTGGCGCTCCTCGCCTCGACGGACGGGAACGACTAGTGGGACAAGGAGCCCGAGTGGTGGATCCCCCGCCTCAGAACTGCGGGATTACCTGAACGTCGGGGTGCTGGATAACTTGAACGCAGCCCCGCTGGACTGCAGGATTACTTGAACGCCCGACATCCCGGAAGAAGACTGACCCAGCGCGTCGAGCAGGGCGCGACAACCGAACGAACACAGCGCAGTCGAAAGGATCCTACGGCGCAGTGGCGCGATGGTGGCTACCCAGCCGCATGGGGCACCGGTCCTACCGCTACTGACCGTTCCAATGTTCCCCAAGGGCCGAACCCATGCCTGAGCGCCGGCTCGACCTCGGGAGCCGCCCGCGGACCGCGACCAAGGTGGACGGATGTCACCCGGCCGTGACCATCGTCGGTGACATGCCTTCGACGTAAGAAGACCTTCCTACCTGGGCTTGCACCCGGTCAGGGAACCGTGACCGTGTTGTCAGCCAAGGTGATCGCAGCTAATGACAGGGCGCGGCCCTCCACGGACGCGCCGGCCCCCAGGGTGATCGCCCCGAACGCCATGATGGTCCCGCTGAACGAAGAGCCCGCGCCCGTACCCGCGGCACCGAGGACCTGCCAGAAGACGTTGGACGCCTGGGCACCGTTGGTCAAGACGATGGAGCTGCCCGCGCCCGTATTGAGGGCGGCTTCAACCTGGAAAATGAAGACCGCGTTCGGGTCGCCCCCACCGTTCAACGTCATGGTCCCGGCTAGTGCGAAGGCGGCCGCCGTGTGGTAAACGCCAGGGTATAACGTCACCCCGCTCTGGTCCCCGGCAAAGGGGGCCGCCGTCGGTGTGAGCCCGAGAGCGGCGTCGTAGGCGAGCCCCAAGTCCGTCTGTGCCTGCACAGCTGAGGAGTCGCCGACGTACGTGGTCCCGTTGACGGTAGGACCGGACCCTGCGATCGGGCTACTGGAGCCGAGATCACCGTTGAGGACCGTGGCACCACCGTTGGTGACGATGGTCCCCAGCACTGCGTAGTTCGCCGCGGTGCCTAACCCTAGCGTCCACTGGGCGTACAGGGTGGCGCTGGCGGTGAAGGGGTAGCTGGCCCCGTCGGCGTAGGCGGTGCCGCTGTCGTCGGCGGCGGTGGCCCAGCCGGTGAAG
>CAYZVQ010000523.1:0-2600 GCA_964481925.1 uncultured Acidimicrobiaceae bacterium | reverse complement strand
CCGATGCGGCCCTCGGTAAACCAGTGCACGTCTGAGCCGCACACTCCCACCGCGCTGACCTCAACGAGCACCTGTCCCGGGCCGGGGACAGGTACCGGGCGTTCCTCGAGCTCGATCAGGCCGGGACGCACCATTACAGACACCGGAGCTGTTGCCATAGGGCCTACCGTAGTCCCGTGGCCAACCAACGCGCCCCGGGATGGTACAGCGACCCCGGGACGCCCGGGCGCTGGCGGTGGTGGGACGGGCGGACCTGGACAGAGCATGCCACGGGGGCCTCCGCCCCCGATGATGGCGCCCCCCCGGACGGTGCCGCCGCCGCCGCCCTGGAGGATGGCGGCGACCTCGGTCTCGGGGACGCCACGCTCGGGGACGCCACGCTCGGGGACGCCACGTTCGCGGATGCCACGCTCGAGGACGCCACGTTCGCGGATGCCACGTTCGCGGACGCCACGCTCGAGGGCCCGGCTGCCGGCGGCGCCGCCTACGGGGCGGTCCCCGCCGCTACTGGCCCCACCGCTACTGGCCCCACCGCTACTGGCCCGATCGGCACTCGCCCGATCGGCACTGGCCCCACCCCCGGCCCGGTGCGGGGCGGTTCAGCGGTCCGAGACGACGCTCCGCCGGGAGCGGGAGCGCCGTGGCGGCGGAGCGGGGCCCGGAGGGCCCGTGAAGGCGGCCCCAACGTGTTCGCCCGGCGCTGGGCCGTGTTGGTGGCGGTGGTCGCCTTAGTGGTGGTCATCCTGGTGGTGGCCCTGCGTGGCCATCCCCCCGCCCTGTACTGGCAGGGAGAACCGTTCGGCGACGGCTCGACGGTCCTGGGCGAAGGCCAGCAATCGATGCAGGCGTTCGCCAAGGCCGACGAAGGGGTGGTCTCCTCGCAGAGCCGTTGCTACTTCAGCCTGCCCACTACGGCGGGGCACGATGTGGCTCCCTACCTGCGCTGCGGCCCCGTCCTGCTCCCATGGTCCTCGCCCTCGGGCCCGTGGCTCACCTACAAGCTGTCGGCGTCGCGCCCGACCAGTTCGGGGGTCGAGCTGGCGGTGGCGCTTGCCCCCTCGCCCGCCAGCACCGTGGCGCTGTACCCGGGCGAGGTGCTGCGCCGGCCCGACGGGGTGGCCTCGCCCCAGGGCGACGCCGGCCTGGCGGTGCCGGCCGTCCCCCGCCAGCCTGCAGGTTGGGCCGCGGCCCTGAGCAACCCGCCCGCCGACCTGCGCCCGGCCCCGGCGGCCGACCTGATCGGGGACTGGGGCCAGTCCTACCGGCTGGTGGCCTTCGGGGAGCTGGACCTCATCCGCTCGAGCCTCGACCCGGGCGCCCTGCGGGTGGCGTACGACCCGCCCGGCAGCGCGTGGTCGACGGGTGCCGGGCCGGCGGGTGGCGGGCCGACGGGTAGCGGCCGTTCAGGACTGCCCCTGGCCACGCTCCTCCTGCCGCCCAAGGGCCAGGTCTTCGTGGCGGCGGAGCTGGCCGTGAGCCCGGGTGAGGATGCCGGGGCGGTGCCCGTCGGGGCGGTGGCCGCCGGGGCCGGAGCCGGCTCTGACCAGGCGGGCATGGAAGTGCTGGCCGGCACCGAGACCGCGGTCCCGCCCGTGGCCGGCACCTCCCGTTCGGCTGACGTGACCATCGTGGCTTCGGTCCCTGCCGGCGCCCAACCGGTCCTGGTGGTATCGGACAAGGGCCTGGAGCAGAGGGTGATGCTTTCGACGGGGGCGCTCGAGCCTGGTCCGAGCGTCCTGGCCCGGGCGGGGACGGACGAACCCCTGTCGGCCACCGGCTCGTTGCCCGGCGTGACGGTGCGCCTGAGCGATGCCTCCCTCGTCTGGTTCGCCGGCAGTGATGGCGGCACCGTGCCGGCGCAGCCCGACGAGGCCTACCTCCAAGTGCTGGCGACGGCCACGCCCCTCGGGTCGTCGTTCCTGCCCGCCTCGGACTTCACCCTCCAGCTACCGGGCGGGGAGGTGGCCCAGGCGCAGGCGCTGCCCGACGCCGACCGGGAGGCGATCGCCGTCGGGTTCCTCGTCCCGGCCTCGTTCAGCGTCGGGACCGTGGTGGTGTCCTCGGGCGGGCGGTCCTTCAGCGTGCCCGTGCATTTTCAGTAGTTCGTAGGAAGGTAGGCCCGTAGGCTGGTGGGCATGCCCGTCACCCGCCGCCCACCTCAGGAACTGCGCGTCCTGCTGCTGGAAAACGTCCATCCCGACGCCACCGCCTCGTTGTCCAAAGCGGGCTACCAGGTCGAGGCCCTGGACCGCGCCCTCGGGGAAGCCGAGCTGACCGAGCGCCTGGCGCACGTCGACGTGCTCGGCATCCGCAGCAACACCCACGTGAGCGCCGCCGCCCTCGAGGCGGCGCCGCACCTGCTGGCCGTGGGCGCTTTTTGCATCGGCACCAACCAGGTCGACCTCGGCGCCGCCAGCGCCCACGGGGTGGCCGTGTTCAACGCCCCCTTCTCCAACACGCGCAGCGTCGTCGAGCTGGTGATCGCGGAGATAATCGCGCTCCAGCGGGGCCTGACCGACAAGTCCCGCCAGATGCACGAGGGGATCTGGGACAAGTCGGCCAAGGGCAGCCACGAGGTCCGGGGCCGGCGCCTGGGCATC
>CAYZVQ010000522.1:0-2631 GCA_964481925.1 uncultured Acidimicrobiaceae bacterium | reverse complement strand
CTAGTGGGGTCCTACCCTCTGGTGAGCGAGGCGTTCCGGCGCCGTCGCCTCGACGACGGCCCGGGGCAGCGGGTGCTCGGCAAGTTGCTCGGCATAGAACTGGACCAGGCGACCATCGACCGGGGGCACGCCTTTGTGACAGGCGTGCTCGAGCGAGCGGGCGAAGAGGGCCTGGCCCGGCTGTGGGAGAGCCCTTCGGGTTTGCCGACGCCGGCCGAGGTGGACGCCCCGGGCCTTTGGTTGGCTCGCACCGAGCTTCCCGATCAGCTCTAACGGCCGATCAGCTATACCGGTTAGCCCCGCTTTTCTGCGGGCTGAGCGGTAGGGGGCCTCGGCGCAGAACCGGGCCACCACGCGGGCAGGGTGCCTCGACGGGCGCTCACGGAGCCGCGCGCAAAAGCGAGAGCGCCGAGCAAGCCGATCCCGCCAATGGTCACGAACCCGGTCGAAAGAGCCATGGGCACCAGGACGGCCAGCAAGCCGCCCATGGCCCAGGACAGCTGGAAGCCGCTTTCGAAGCGGGCGAACGCACGCCCCCTGGCGAGCGGAGGCACGTCACGCTGCACCATCGAGTCGAAAGCCAACTTGCCCGAGCCGGCCGCCAGGCCGATGCCGGCAGCGATAAGAACGGCCACCGCCCAGTGCCGGCCCCAACTGATAAGGCCGGCGCTGACGCCTACGACGCCCACGACGACCGAGGACGACGTCAACATCCACTCCTCGGCGGCGTAGCGGCGGAGCTTGGGGGCCAGCAGGGCCCCGGCCACGTTGCCGACCTGGCTGGCCCCCAATGCCAACCCGTACCAGACGAGGGCGGCCTCGTCTCGTCGGAACGTGAAGACGAGAAGGAACGTCACGAAGCCCGTGACCGCGCGCAGGCCGGCTGTGGCTACGGCGGCGAGCTGGAGACCGCCAGGAGGTAGTCCCACGGGTTGGGGCTCGGCCCGGGGCGGCGGTATTGTCACCACCGTCGGTCCGGCCGCCCGTCCCAGTGGGGTGGAAGGGACTGCCGCCGGCGCCCTGGTCAAGTCGCGCAGCTTTGTCGCGCCCCACGCACAGGCCAGGTAGACAACGATGTCGAAGCGCAGGACCCAGGCAGAGTCGAACAAGGCCAGCAGGGCCGCGCCCGCTCCGCCGGCCACCATGCCGGCGGCCGAGCCGCCCACGGACAGCTTGGAGTTGGCCAGCACCAGCTGTTCGGGCCGGTCGACCGCACCGGGTACCAACGCCGCCCTGGTCACCAGGTAGAGCTTCGAAAACACGAGGGTGAAGAAGGCGACCGGGAACAGGAGCAGCGAGTGGGCCCAGAAAGCCATGAACAAACAGCAGATGGCGCGTCCGACGGCCGAGAAGATGACCATGGCCCTCTTGCCACCTCGGGCGCGCTCCACCAAGGGCCCGAGCAGAGGTCCGACGATGGCAAAAGGCGCAACGGTCAGTGCCAGTGACAAGGCCACCCGGGACTGTGCGGCTCGCACCGAGACATCGAAGAAGATAGACCCCGCGAGGGCGATGGCCACGACAGCATCGCCGGCCGAGGAGAGCCCATGGACCACGGCGAGGCGCAGGAAAGGCGCTCTCCCTGCAGGCTTGTCCCCTATGGCGACGGCCCGGGGCGCGCCCCGCGGGACGATCGGGCCGGGCCCCAGGACCGGGGCCGTAGCCCGCTCGACCGGGGGGTAAAGGTAGTAGGGGTACCGGGCCCCCCGTGTGGCAACGGGCAAGGCCCGACTGACCAGCACTCGCTTCGCCGCGAGCCACCTTCCACGGCCCTGGCGCCGCACGGCTCGCACCTTAGTGAGAGTACTGCGGTGGGGCCCCGACCAGGCTCCCGGGCCGGGGCCGCCGCCTTCACTACCGGGCCCGAGGAGCGGGTCGTCCAAGGCCCTGGCGGGCCCGGGGAAAATGGTCTCCCCCGCTCGAGTACAAACCCGTCGCCCCCGCGCCGTAGGCGGGCGTCGTCCTGTCTCAAGTGATGCCCTAGAGCAGCCGAGGCACCGTATATGGCAGAAAATCCGTCCGGGCCCCAAGCTTCAACCGCGGTAGGCAGTTCGTCGGCGGAAGGCCCGCTTCGCGCCCGTCTGCCCCAGGCTCAGGCCGAGAACATACTCGCGTCTTTGGCCGGCCGGTCGAGCGCCCCGCCCGTGCCGGTGCACAACGGGCACGTGGTGGCCAAACCGACCGGGGGTCCGCAGGGTGGGGCCGAGCCCAGGGCCCAGGCCGGCCCGCGTGCCACCGGGCTGGCGCCCGGGCCCGGCACCGCTCCCGCCGGTCCCCAGCCGGCGTTGGGCTCGGCGAGGCCGCAGTCGCCGGTGGGCTCGGCCACGGCCAAGCCGGCCAGCCCCCGCGCAATGGGGAGCGCGGACCATGCCCGGCCCGGCAGCGCTGAAGCGAGACCAAAGGACCGTGACCCGAAAGGTGGCGGTACTGCCGACGGCGACCGGGGGACGGACCGGGCCCCAGGCACAGGCCGCCCGACCGACCCGTACAGCAACGACATCTTGCCGGACCGGCCCAAGGCCCGCTTCCGCTTCAGGCTGCGCTGAGTTAGCGAGGGTCAGTCCGGTTTGGCGATCTCGAGCTTGTAGCCCAGGCCCCGGATCGTGGTGATCCGGTGCGGGCGAGAAGGGT
>CAYZVQ010000521.1:0-2632 GCA_964481925.1 uncultured Acidimicrobiaceae bacterium | reverse complement strand
GCGCACCATCGGCTCGAAGACGAGGCGGATCTCCTCCTCGGTGTAGCCGAACTGGCGCTGGAAGCTGACCAGTCGCGAGTACTGCGGGGTGAGGGCGCGGCGCAGAGGAAGGTCCTCAAGGTCTATGCGCCCCGCGGCCAGCCACTTTTCGTACGGGTGCTCGGCGGCCAGGCCGTCTTTGATCTCGTCGTCGTCGACGATGCGCCCGGCCGCCGTGTCGACCAGGAACATGCGGCCCGGCTGGATCCGCCCGCGCAGCACCACCTTCGCCGCCGGCAGGTCGAGGACCCCGACCTCGGACGCCATGACCACAAGGTCGTCGTCGGTCACCCAGTAGCGCAAGGGCCGGAACCCATTGCGGTCGAGCTGGGCACCTACGACGGTGCCGTCGGTGAAAGCGATGGCCGCGGGGCCGTCCCAGGGCTCCATCAAGCAGGCGTGGAACTGGTAGAACGCCCGGCGCGACGCCGACAGGTCGTCCTTGTTTTCCCACGCCTCGGGCACCATCATCAGCACGGCGTGGGGCAACGACCGGCCGCTCAGGTGGAGCAGCTCCAGCACCTCGTCGAAGCTCATCGAGTCGCTGCCGCCCGGCGTGACTATAGGGAAGACCCGGGACAGGTCGCCGGGGAAGAGGTCGCTGGCCAGCATGGCCTCCCGGGTCCGCATCCAGTTGCGGTTGCCCTGGACCGTGTTGAACTCCCCGTTGTGGGCGACATAACGGTAGGGGTGGGCCAATGGCCAGCTGGGGAAGGTGTTGGTCGAGAAGCGGGCGTGGGCCAAGGCCATGCCCGACTCGAAGAGCGGGTCGGACAGGTCGTGGTAAAACCTCCCGAGCTGGGGCGCCGTCAACATCCCCTTGTAAACGAGCGTCCGGGCCGACAGGGAAGCGAAGTAGAGGCCGGGGATCTCGTGCTCGGCCCGGTTGCGGGCCAGGTAGGCCCGCCGGTCCAGGGCCAGCCCGCTCTCCCCCGCCGGGCCCGCCACCACCACCTGGCGGAAGGCGGGCATCACGGCCCGGGCGGCCGACCCGGGCAGGCCCGCCTCCACCGGCACGGTCCGCCACGCCAGTACCGACAAGCCTTCCTCAGCCGCCAGCTCGTCGAAACGGGCACAGGCCTCGTCAGGCTCCCCGGCGCCCGAGGGCAGGAAGGCGATGCCGGTGGCATAGGCCCCGGGCCCGGGCAGCTCTATGTCTAGACGGGCGCGCAGGAAACGGTCCGGCACCTGCACGAGCAGGCCGGCGCCATCGCCGGTGGCCGGGTCGGCTCCCTTAGCCCCCCGGTGCTCGAGCTGGCACAGGCTGGCCAGGCCCATTTCGACCATGGCGTGGCTGGGGCGGCCGTGCAGATGAGCGACGAAGGCGACACCACAGGCGTCGTGCTCGAACTCGGGCCGGTATAGGCCCGGATGGGTACCAGAAGCGTTCAGCATCTTCGACTGCGCCTTTCAGTTGTCTTCCGACTCTTGGGGTGCAGATCGGGACACCATTGGCCCACCTGGCACTTAACCTCTCCCTCCGATCATACATGGGCCCGTCATACCTCGGCCCGCTCCGGGGGGACGACGCCCTCCGGCACGCCGTCAACGGACGGGGCCACCGCCGTGGCGGCGGGACGGTAGACGTAACGCTTGCCCCGGGACCACGAGGCGATGGCGGCGACGGCACAGCCCCCGGCGGCGAAGTCGAAGGCGGTGTGCAGCCCGTTACCGAACGGTGGGGCTATGAGGCGAGGGAAGAAGGACCGCCCGAGAAGCGTCGCCGCCTGGGCCGGTTTCAGGCTGGACAGGACCCCGGCCGGCAGGAGGTGGGCCATAGGGTTGTAGCCGAGGAAGGCCGCGAACAGGGTGGAGACCGGCGGCAGGCCCGCCACCCGGGCCGCCTCCAGCTTGGAGACGCCCTCGGAGATCAGGCCGTGGGACATGGCCTGGGGCAGGGTGGCCGACAGGCCGATGATCACCAGGGTGAAAAAGATGCCTATCGACAGGACCTGCGCCGAGTTCTGGAAGGTCGAGTTCATCCCCGAGCCGGCGCCACGGTGCTGGGGTGGGAGGCTGTTCATGACCCCGGCCCGGTTGGGGCTGGCGAAGGCGCCCATGGCCAGGCCGTTCAACAACAACAACAGGGCGAACTGCCAGTAGGGGAAGTTGATGGGCAGCTGCTCCATGAGCACGAAGCTGCCGGTGGCCACCAACATGCCGCCGGTGGCGAACGGCCGGGAGCCGAACCGGTCCGAGAGTACCCCCGACACCGGGCCGGCGATGAGGAAGCCGGCGGTCAGGGGGAGCATGTAGATGCCGGCCCACAGCGGGGTGCGGGAGAAGCTGTAACCGTGTTCGGGCAGCCAGATGCCCTGGAGCCAGATGATCAGCATGAACATGAGGCCGCCCCGGGCCACGGCAGCGAGGAAGCTGGACAGGACGCCGGCGCTGAAAGCCCGGATACGGAACAGCCGCAGGCGGAACATGGGGCTGGCGCTGGCCCGTTCGATAAAGCCGAAGGCCACCAGCAACGCCGCCCCGCCGCCCAGCTCGCCGAGCACCGTAGGGCTGGTCCAGCCCATGGTGTGGCCGCCATAGGGCTGGATCCCGTAGGTGATGCCGACCATGACCAAGATCAGCCCGATGGCGA
>CAYZVQ010000520.1:0-2653 GCA_964481925.1 uncultured Acidimicrobiaceae bacterium | reverse complement strand
TACAACACCTCCGGAGCGAGCGAGACGATGCGCATGAAGCGCTTGTCCCTCAGCTCTCTGCCCACGGGCCCGAATATGCGCGTGCCTCGGGGCTGCATCTGGTCATTTATGAGCACTGCGGCGTTCTCGTCGAAACGGATGTAGCTGCCGTCCGGGCGCCGCTTTTCCTTCCTCGTCCGCACGACGACGCACTTGACGACGTCGCCCTTTTTCACGTTCGCACCGGGAATGGCGTCCTTGACGGTGGCGACGAAAATGTCCCCTATGGACGCGTAGCGCCGACGGGACCCCCCCAGCACCTTGATGCAAAGGACTTCGCGGGCGCCGGAGTTGTCGGCGATGCGCAAACGGCTTTCTTGCTGGATCATGCCCGGCCCCCTATCGCGCCCGCTCGAGGACTTGCTCGACGCGCCAACGCTTCAGCTTGGACATGGGACGCGTCTCGGTCAGGCGCACGCGGTCGCCGACCTTGACGTCGTTGGCCTCGTCGTGGGCGTAGAGGCGCTTTGTGCGCTGCACCGTCTTGGCGTAACGGGCGTGCCGCACCCGCTCGACGACAAGGACGATCGCGGTCTTGTCCATGGCGTTCGAGGCGACAATCCCCTCGCGCACCTTGCGCCGTCCCGATCGGGGCTCGGTCGCCGGGGCCGCTTGGCCCGGCCGGGCCTGGCCCGTGGGCGATGCCGGCTTGGGCGCGGTCGGCGCCGTCTGCTCGACCACCACGGTCGACTTCACCGTGCCGGCCGGCACCGTACCGGCCGGCGCAGCCTCGGCCGGCGCAGCCTCGGCCGGCGCAGCCTCGACCGGCGCGTCCTCGACCGGGGCCAGTTCTTCGGCTCCGCCGTCAGGGCTGGTATCAGCCATCAGCGTGCCACCTTTCTCTTGTCGGCTCTCTTGTCGGCCTTCTTGCCCGCTCCGGAAGCAGCTACCGCTCGGGGGGCACCCGCTTTGCGCTCTGCCTGCAAGGTGAGAGCACGAGCCACCTCGCGGCGGACCTGTCCCATGCGCGCCGAGTTGTCCTGCTTGCCCATGGCTAGCTGAAAGCGCAGGTTGAAAAGCTCTTCCTTGGCTTCGCCGAGCCGTTGCGACAACTCGTCGTCGTTCAATTGCCGAAGTTCGGAGGGGCGGCTCATTTACACCTCAACTTCTTCTTGATGGACCCGGGTGACAAAGCGAGCCTTTATGGGCAGCTTCTGGATGGCGCGTTCCATGGCCGAACGGGCCAACGCCTCGTTCACACCGGCCAGTTCGAACATGACCCGCCCCGGCTTTACCACCGCGACCCAGAACTCGGGGTTGCCCTTCCCCGAACCCATACGAGTCTCGGCCGGCTTGACCGTGACAGGCTTGTCCGGGAACAAACGGATCCACACTTTGCCGCCGCGACGCACGTGGCGGGTCATGGCGATACGAGCGGCCTCTATCTGACGGGCGGAAATCCAGCCCGGCTCCAGGGCCTGGATCCCGTAATCGCCGAAGGTGATCTCGGTCCCACCCTTGGCCAGGCCCCCCATACGGCCACGTTGCTGTTTGCGGTGCTTTACCTTGCGAGGCATCAACATGGCGGCTAATCCCTCGGGAAATGGGGGGTCTCGTGGTGGTCGCCGCGGGTACGGCGCTCGATCTCTTCTTCTTCCTGCAGCAGCCTCTCCAGCTCGGGGTCCACCGGGACGATCTCGAGCTCAGCCACCGCGGCCGGCTCCTTGTCGGCCACGACCACGGGAGCGGGAGTGGCACCGGGCTCGCCCATTTCCGGACGCCGGCGCCCCCCACCCGCGGTCACGACGCGGCGGGGACCGCCCAGGCCCGAGGCTTCGCCCACGGCCATGGCCGCCTCGCGGCTGATCTTGTCCTCGGTCGAGACCTTGTAGGGCAGGATGTCGCCCTTGTAAATCCAGACCTTCACGCCGATACGGCCGTAGGTCGTCTTGGCTTCTCGGAACCCGTAGTCGATGTCGGCGCGCAGCGTGTGCAAGGGCACACGGCCCTCGCGGTAGGACTCACGCCGCGACATTTCGGCCCCACCCAGGCGGCCTGAACACTGCACCCGCACGCCCAGGGCGCCCGCTTTTTGCACCGTCTGGACAGTGCGCTTCATGGCGCGCCGGAAACTGACGCGCCCGGCCAACTGGTCGGCGATCCCCTGGGCCATGAGAGCAGCGTCCAGTTCGGGCTGCTTTATTTCCTGGATGTTGAGTTGCACCTTCGGGTTCTTGGTTATCTCGGCCAGCTTCGTGCGCAGCCGGTCGGCCTCCGCCCCACGCCGTCCGATGACTATCCCGGGCCGGGCCGTGTGGACGTCGATGCGCAGGCGGTCGCGCGTCCGCTCGATCTCGACCCGGCTGACGGCGGCACGCTCCAGTTCCTTGTTGAGGTAGTCCCTGATGTGGATGTCCTCGATCAAATAGTTCTGGTAATCGCGGTCCGTGAACCACCTCGACTTCCAGTCGGTGGTATTGCCCAGGCGGAAACCGTACGGGTTGACCTTCTGGCCCATTAGCTGTCCTTCTCTTCGTCGCCGTCGGTCTCGGCTTGTGCCTCGGGAGGCACTGGGGCGGGCGCAGCCTCTGTCTCGGCGACCACAGGTTCTTCGGTCCCGCTCGCACCCGTCGTCTCGGTGGTCTCAGCCGTCTCAGGAGTCTCAGTCGCGTCG
>CAYZVQ010000519.1:0-2671 GCA_964481925.1 uncultured Acidimicrobiaceae bacterium | reverse complement strand
GTTATGTCGCCCCGGCGCACCAACGCCTCGGTGTACAGCTTCCTGACGCTGCGGTGCTCCTTGATGAGCTGGTACAGCAGGGGCTGGGTCAGCGACGGGTCGTCCTGCTCGTTGTGGCCGTACCGGCGGTAGCAGACCATGTCGATGACCACGTCCTTGTGGAACTCCTGGCGGAAGGCCAGCGCGGTACGGGCCACGCGGACGCACGCCTCGGGGTCGTCCCCGTTTACGTGGAATATCGGCGCCTGGACCATCTTGGCGACGTCCGTGGCATAAACAGACGAGCGCGCCGACTTGGGATTGGTGGTGAAACCGAGCTGGTTGTTGATCACCAGATGGACGGTGCCCCCCGTCTCGTAAGCCTCCAGCGTCGACATGTTGAGCGTCTCTGCCACCACGCCCTGACCGGCGAAGGCGGCGTCGCCGTGCACCAGCACCGGCAGGACGAGCCCGGTGGGCGGGACCTGCGCCCCGTCCGGCGCGCCCGACTGGGCCAGGGTGTCCTGAATGGCGCGGGCCATGCCTTCTACGACGGGCCCTACGGCCTCGAGGTGGGACGGGTTGGAAGCCAGCGCCACGTCCAAAGAGCTGCCGGCGGGGGAAACGAAATCGCCACGGAAACCCTTGTGGTACTTGACGTCCCCCGATCCCTGCACGCTCGTGGGGTCCAAGTTGCCCTCGAATTCCCCGAAAAGCTCCTCGTAGCTCTTGCCCACGATGTTTATGAGCACATTGAGACGCCCGCGGTGGGCCATGCCCATGACAGCGTGGCGATGGCCGAGATCGGCGGCATCGCCGAGCAAGGCGTCCAGTAACGGTATGGCCGACTCTGCTCCCTCGAGGCCGAAGCGCTTCTGGCCTATGTACTTGGTCTCGAGGAAACGCTCCAGAGCTTCAGCGGCGTTAAGTCGGGACAGGATGTGGCGGTGCTCTTCGGGGCCTAGCTCCGTCGGCACCCCCTCTACATGGTCCTGGATCCACCGCTTTTGTTCGGGCTCCATGATGTGCATGTACTCGACGCCGACGGTGCGGCAATATGCGTCGCGGAGCAGCGAAAGGACGTCGCCCAAGCGCATGCGGCCCTGGGGCCCCAGGCCCTGCACGAGGAACTCCCGGTCGAGGTCCCATACCGTTAGGCCGTAAGTAAGAGGGTCGAGCTCGGCGTGCATGCGGGGCTCGGTCCAGTCCAGCGGGTCGAGGTGGGCGATCAGGTGGCCCCGCACCCGGTAGGCATTTATGAGACGGTCGACTTTCTGCTGCTTTTCGACAAAATTGCCCACCGGTTCGAAGGCGTCGCTCATGTCCCGGTGATATTTCACCGGTTCGTACGGGACGCCCATCGAACGGAACACGTCTTGGTAAAAGCCACCTTCACCCAGGAGCAATTTGTGCACCCGCTGAAGGAACAATCCCGATTCCGCGCCCTGGATCACACGGTGGTCGTAGGTGGAAGTGATCGTCACCACCTTGGAAATCCCGATCTCAGCCAGCTGGCGCGGGTCAGCGCCCTGCCATTCGGCCGGGTAGTCGATCGCCCCGACGCCGATGATCGCTCCCTGGCCGGCCATCAACCTCGGCACCGATTGCACCGTGCCCAGGGTCCCCGGGTTGGTGAGAGTCAGAGTCGGCCCGGCGAAATCGGTGACCTGCGCCTTGCCCGTACGGACCTTGCGGATGAGGTCCTCGTAAGCGGTCCAGAAACGCCGAAAATCGAGGGCCTCGGCCTCCTTGATCACGGGTACCATCAACGTCCGGCCCCCGTCGGGGCGTTGGAAGTCCACGGCGAGGCCCAAGTTGGTGTGCGCCGGGCGGAAAACGGCGGGGCTGGACTGACCATTGGCCGAGGCCCCCCCGTTGACCTCGTCCCGGAAGCTGTAATTGAGGGCGGGCACGGACTGGAGGGCCTGGACAATGGCCCACCCGATCAGATGGGTGAAGCTCACCTTGCCCGCCGCCCCCGAACGGGCCAGCTGGTTGTTGAGGATGAGCCGGTTGACCTCGAGGAGCTTGGCCGGAACGACCCGGAAGCTGGTCGCCGTGGGCACGGTGAGGCTCGACGTCATGTTGGCCACTACCCGGGCCGGGCTGCCCCGGAGGGGCACGACCGTCCCCTCGAGCGCACCGGCGGGCCCGGTGCCGGCGGGGGCGCCCGGTGGCGCCGTGGTCGGGACGACCTGTCCCGCGACGGCCGTAGCCAGCCCGCCCGGGCCCGTCCGAGGCATCTCGCCCGCAGGGGCGAGCGTCGCCGCCGGCGCTACCGGTGCGGCACCGTTGCCGGTGTGACCGTCCTCGCCCCCGGCGCCCGGCGTCCCGGGCTGGAGCTCCTCGCCAAGCCCCGTGCTGGCCAATTGCGGGCGGGACAGGTTGGCTCCCCCGGGCTTGTAGCCCTGGAAGAAGTCACGCCAGCTCTCGCTTACCGAGCTCGGGTCGCGCCGGAACTCCTCGAACATCTCGTCGACCAGCCAGGCGTTTGGACCAAAACTGTCGGACCGGGGTGGTGGGGCCTCAGGCACAGCATCGACAGCCTATGGCCTACTTGCTCAGGTTGGCCGCCATTGAGGCCGATAAGAACATACGTGACCCCTATCGCGCCCGTCCTGCCTGTGAGCAGGGCTGTCGTCCGTTTCATAGAGGCGGGCAACGACGCCCTTTGTGAACACTGCCAGTTACC
>CAYZVQ010000518.1:0-2694 GCA_964481925.1 uncultured Acidimicrobiaceae bacterium | reverse complement strand
GACCACGAGCTGGTGGTGGCGGACATCCCCGGACTGGTCGAGGGGGCGAGCGAAGGAAAGGGCCTCGGCCACCGTTTCCTGCGCCATATCGAACGCGCCCGGGCCCTGTTGGTGCTCTTGGACATGGCGCCCGATGACGGCCGGGCGCCGGCGGACCAGGAGCGGGTGCTCTTGAAGGAGCTGGAGAACTACGAGCCGGCCCTGCTCGAGCGGCCCCGCCTGGTAGTCGGGTCGAAAGCGGACGCGGCCGGCCCGGAGTGGCGCGAGCCCGAGGGGGGCCAGGACGGCGGGCTGCCGCTCATCTCGGCCCACACCGGTGAGGGTATCGACTGGTTGCTCGGCCGCCTGGCCCAGCTGGTGGACGAGGCCCGGGCGGCTCAGCCCCGTCCCCGCCGGACCGTCCTGCACCGGCCGCCGGCGTCCGGGGTCGTGGTCAAGAGGGGGCCCGATGGTGCCCTCGAAGTGCGGGGGCGCCAGGCGGAGCGGGCCGTGGCCCTGTCCGATCTCACCGACGCCGGCGCCCTGGCCTACGCCCAGGGCCGCCTGAAGCGTATGGGTGTGGACCGGGCCCTGGTCAAAGCGGGTGCCCGTCCCGGCGATCGGGTACGCATCGGTCGTCTCGAGTTCGACTGGGAGGCCGATTGAGCGCCGCCGGTGCCGCCGGGCGCATCATTGTAGTGAAGATCGGCAGTTCTTCGGTGACCGACGAACAGGGCCTGGTGGACGAAAAGGCGCTGGCCAAACTCTGCTCCGAAGTCGCCGAGCTCAACGGGGCGGGCGAGCGGGCCGTGATCGTGACCAGCGGGGCCATTGCCGCCGGTCTGCGGGTCCTCGACCTGACCCCCCGACCGAGCGACCTCTCCGTGCTCCAGGCTGTCTCCGCCGTCGGCCAGAGCCGGCTGATGGGCTACTACGAGCGCTCGCTGGCGGCGGAGGGCCTGGTCGGCGGCCAGGTGCTGCTGGCCCCGCTCGACTTTATGAACCGCGCCCAGTACCTGCACGCCCGCCGGACCCTCCAGGTCTTGTTGGGCCTGGGCGTCGTGCCCGTGATCAACGAGAACGACGCCGTGGCCGACGACGAGGTCCGCTTCGGTGACAACGACCGCCTGGCGGCCCTGGTGGCCCACCTGCTCCAGGCCGACCTGCTCGTCCTGCTGACCGACGCGGCCGGGCTGTTCACGGCCGACCCCCGGGTGGACGTGAGCGCGTCGCTGGTCGAGGAGGTCATCGAAGTCGACAGCGTGTTGTCGCTGGCCGGAGGGGCGGGCACCGAGCGCGGCAGTGGGGGCATGGCTTCGAAGTTGGCGGCGGCGAAGATCGCCGCCTGGTCGGGCGTGCGTGTCGTGATCGCGTCGGCCGAGAGGCCCGGGGTACTTCAGGACGCGTTGGCCGGCACCCCGGGCGTGGGGACGGTCGTGAAGCCTCGCCTGGCCCGTCTGCCGGCCCGAAAGCTCTGGATCGCCTTCGCCCTGGCCGCCGCCGGCACCCTCGTCGTCGATGCCGGGGCCAAGCGTGCCCTGTGCGAGGAAGGGGTTTCCCTACTGGCCGTGGGCGTCCGCGAGGTCAGGGGCAGTTTCGGGCCCGACGACGCAGTTGAGATCGCCGGCCCCGACGGCCATGTCTTCGCCAAAGGGCTGGCCCGCCACAACGCCAAGGCGTTGGCCGGGTGGGCCGGCTGGCAGTCGTCGCGCCTACCCCCCGACGTCCCCCACGAAGTCGTGCACCGCGACGACCTCGTCATCCTGCCCTAAATCGGCCGTGCCGGCGGCGGGGACAGGGCGCGGTCTAAGCTGCTAAGAGCCCACCGAGCACAAGCCCCAGGCGGCTGAGACACTGCTCGGGAGGTTGGTGGGGCAGGCCCCGGGCGAGAAGGCGCCGACGTAGTGCCAAGACCGGCCGGGCTTCTTGTCGAACACGGCAACGCTGTTGAACTGGTCCAACATCACTCTGCCGATGCGAGAAGCGGCGGTCTGCTCCAGCACCGGGGAGGGGACGAACCGGGAAATGGCCCAGAAAACGCGGTCGGACGGCTGCTCGGCATAAAAGACGGAGCCGGCCAGCGTAGAGACGATGTCGCGCCCGGCCAGACCGGACCGGCCGGGGTCGGCGGCGACCCAGGCCCGGCGCAGCAACGGGCCAAAACCGCCGGGGACGGCCAGGTTGACGGCGGGGCCGGCCCCCGCCGAGCTCGGGGGCACCGGGGCTCGTGGCCCGGCCGCGCTGCGGCCCGACGTGCTGGGGTGGCCGGTGGAGCTCTGGCCCCGGGTGTGGACCGCGCTGGTGGGCCCGGGCGCGGCCCCCTGAGGAGAGGTGGCTGCCGCCCGGCTCGCTCCCGGAGCGCTCCCGGGTAGAGAGTTGGCGACGATGACGGCCACGACCACCAGCGTCGCCAGGCCGGCCACAGCGACACCGGCCATCCGGCGTCGGTTGGACGGTATCGGCAGCTCGGTGGAGACGCCGTGGCGGGGATGATAATGGCTCACGAAGGTATTTTCCCCCACCTGGCCCGCCGGGACGCGGATGGTAGCACGACCAGGCCGGGGTTGGCCGGCGCAGGCAGTAGGTTGCAGCATCGGGCCGCTGGACCAAACCTTTGGCGAGGCAGGCCAACTTCGGACCGGCTCTTTTTAGGAGGAACACATGCAGCTGGGGATGATCGGGCTCGGGCGCATGGGCGCCAATATTGTGCGCCGG
>CAYZVQ010000517.1:0-2713 GCA_964481925.1 uncultured Acidimicrobiaceae bacterium | reverse complement strand
GCTGCCCTGGTCAGCGGCCGGGGAGCCGCCAGGTGGGATAATCGTGACCATGACGACGGGCCCGGCCGCGACGACGCACCAGGCCGCGTCGTGCCCGAAAAGCGCGTTAACGCGCCTCGCCCGTCTGCGCCCGCCCGAGCGCTGTCCTGCCCACCGCGTCCCCGCACGTCAGAGGGTCTTTTGCCCCTCCCGGCGGCTACGGCACGCGTCGGGATCTCCAGATGCCGGCGACGACCCTGTCAACGCGGGGGACCCGAGCGGCCTATGGGTTATATCTGCCGATTATCCCTACCCGCAGTATTGCTATACCTCAGCCTTCCTATGCAGCACGACCGCGTGGGCGTTCCCTAGCGCGCGAGCAATAACTTGTCCTTGCTCGGGGATGGGATGACGCAGAACGGCACATCTCGCGTCTCGTATTCAGGGCTAAGGCGGGACGGGAACCCATGACCCGCCTCACACAAATCTTGCGTATGCGATAGAGTTGCGTAATGGAAGTCGGCGTGAAGGAGGTGGCGACGCAACTGGGGGTGACCGAGGCTCGAGTCCGCCAGTTGATCGCCGCCGGCGACATGCCTGCTCGCCAGGTCTCGGGCCGGTGGCTGGTCCCCGAAGGCGCCGTACCCCGCTCGCTCAGGGTATCCCGGCCCATGTCAGAACGTATGGCCTGGGCCTTCATCGACCTTCTCTCGGGCCGGCCCGTCACAGGCGTCGTCCCCACGGAGCGCTACCGGCTCTTGGATAAGCGCCACCAGCTGCTCGGGTCGCCACGGCCCGGAGTGTTGTTGCGCTCCTGGCTGAGGCGCAGGGCCGGCCTCCTAAGACTCGAGGCACCCGCGGGCGACATCGCCGAGCTCTTGGCCGACCCTCGGCTGGTCCCCTCGGGCATCAGCGACCCGCGCTCGGCCATGTCGGCGGGCAACGGGGCCGAGGGTTACGTGCGACGCTCCGACGTGGAGGCCCTCATGCGCGACTACCTAATGGCCGAGTCGGCCGAGGGCAACGTGTGGCTCCACACCGCCGACCGGTCGCTCTTGAGGCCGCCGCCCCTGGGGCTCGTGATCGCCGACTTAGCCGACCATGACGGGCCGCGAGAGGACGGGGTGATCGAGGCGCTCCTTCGATCGGTCCCGACGTGACCCCCGTCGTCCTTAATGGCCTGGCCGAAGGCCAAAGGCAATCCTGGGTGGGACTGCTGGAGGTGGCCAGGGTGCACCCCGACGGCTGGTGCCTCGTGGGCGGCCAGATGGTCTACTCATCTGCCGAGAGCGTTCCTTTGCCCCTGTCCGGCTCACCAATGACAGCGACCTGGCCCTCGACGTGCGGGCGCACCCCAACGTCCTGCACGACTTCACGGCCGCCCTGGTGTCCGTCGGGTTCGTCCCCGCCGGTGGGAGCCCGGAAGGCCACCAGCACCGGTGGGTCCGCGACCTCGCGTCGATCGACCTGCTCATCCCCCAGGACGTCGGCGGGGCGGCCGCCTCAAGGCGCGGCGTGGGCGGTGGGACCACGTTGCAGGCCCCCGGGGCGCAACAGGCGATAACGCGCTCCGAGCCGGTCACCGTACAAGTGGGCGGCACGGTGGGGACGGTGCGCCGCCCCAACATGCTCGGGGCCCTCGTAGCCAAGGCCGCCGCTTACTCGGTCTGGAACGACGCGGCGCCCCAGCGGCACCTGAGCGACTTCGCCGTCCTTGCCGCCATGGCCGGCCGGGCCGATCGCCTAGCAGAACAGATGAGCGCCCGCGACCGCCGCTACCTGGCCGCTGCCCTTTTGGCCCTCTCGCAATCGCGCCCTCTCTGGGCCGGCATCGAGGGCGCTGACCGCGCCGTTGAAGCACTCCGAGGACTCATCGCATCCCCAGCGGCCGGCGCCGCCAGCCCGAAGGGCGCTGGAGCGTCGGCGAAGCGCCCGCCAATTGACCTATGACGCCGCCGGCCGGTTCGGTGCGCAGCCCGCTCGATGGTGCAGTTAGTACCGCCCCGGCATACGGGTTGGCTTCACCGGCCGAGCCGCCGGCCACTTCGTAGGACCACAGCTCCGACCCGATCGCCACCGGGCCGCCGTGGGGGGCGGGCCGGTCGGCCCCGGCGTGCCCGTGGGCAAACGCCGGCGAAGTAGCCCAGCCTTGGAACGCAGCCTCGTCCCGCCACCGGGTGACCACCAGCCACTGGTTACGTCCATCGGTCGGCCGGAGCAGCTCGAACCCCTCGAAGCCGTCCTGGCCGTCAAGCGCGCCCGCTCGCGCCGCTAAGCGCTGAGCCAGCTCGTCTCCCTATCTGTCGGGGACGGTTATGGCGTTGATCTTGATGACCGTCATAGCCGCCATCTCATCAGTACCGCCCGCCTACATCTAAATGGCGACCGACCAGCCGGCTTCAAGCGGGAACGGCCACACCAGCAGAGCGCGAGGGCGTCGTGCAGCCCGTCCACGGCGTCAGCTGACGTCTCCGTCAGGGTGCGCCATGACAACCGGCTCCACGGGGCGCAGCGCCTCGCTGATGTCGCCGATCCGGCTACGGCGGGCGCGGTTTTGGACAACTTTTTGGACAACAACTGCCGCCAACTGTTGCCCAAACCGACCTTCAGGAGCAGACGGCCCGGCAAGAAACCGCAGGTCAGGCCAGGTCTGGCCGGCCCGGTCGACGGCCCGGGGCCGACTTTGGATCCGGATGCTTGGAGGTTCGAGCCCTCCCCCCGGAGCCCTCTCACC
>CAYZVQ010000516.1:0-2721 GCA_964481925.1 uncultured Acidimicrobiaceae bacterium | reverse complement strand
CGCCCACGTGGGGCACACCGGCATCGAGCGCCAACTCGCCGACTTGCCCTCTCACTTGCTCGGAGGAGCTGGAGTCGCCGCCGTGGCTGCCACTCTGGCGTCCTGGTCCGCAGACGGTGACGCTTGGCTGGAGCGCTGTGTGGCCCGGTTGCGGGCCAACCGCCGGATCCTGGGCGACTGGCTGGCGGGAGAAGGCGCCGCGTCCGGTGTGCACGGGTACCCTCCCGAGGCGACTTACCTCTCCTGGCTCGATTTCCGCCCCGCCGGGCTCGGCGACGACCCCGCCGCCTGGTTGCTGGAGGAAGCCAGGGTGATGCTGAGCCCGGGGCTCAGCTTCGGGCCGGGCGGGCCCGGCTTTGCCCGTCTCAACTTCGCCACCAGCCCGGGACTGCTCCGGGAGATCCTCAGCCGCATCTCCGCCGCCCTGGACGGCCGCGCCGGGCCGGCCAGGGCCGGGGTAGACGGGGCCGGGGTGGACAGGACCGGGGTGGACAGGACCGGCGCCTAACCCGGCTCAGGCGAGCAGGCCCTTGCCCTCGAGGTCTGCTCGCAGCTGCTCGGGCGACCCGAACAGGACGGCCGGGATGCCCAGTGACCGGGCCACCTCGATGTTCTGGGCCCGGTCGTCGATGAAAAGGCAGTCACCCGGGCTCAGCCCGAACCGGGCCAAGGCGCGCTCGAAATACTCGGGGTCCGGCTTCATGACGCCTTCGAAGGAGGATATAAAGCAGCCGTCGAACCAGCTCAGGAAGTCGTACAGCTGGAGCCGGCGCCGGAAGCTCTCCTTTTCCATGTTGCTCAGCGCGTAACAAGCCGTCCCGGCTGCCCGTAGCTCAGCCAGGACCTCGACGCTGCCGCTAATGACCCCGGCCACCATCTCCTCATTTCGCTCGGCCCAGGCATTGATCATCTCGGCTTGACCGGGGTGCTCCGCCGCCAGTTCGGCGCATGCCTCGGCGGTCGCTTTGCCCAAGTCCTGCTGCGCGTGCCACTCCGGGCTGCAGACGTGAGCCAGGAACTCGTCCATGGCGGCCTGGTCCGCGCCGAACAACTTGCGGTAGAGGTGGCGCGGGTCCCAGTCCAACAGGACGCCGCCCAGGTCCCACAGGACGGCCACCGGCCTCAGGGCTCGGTGACCGCGCCCTGGTCGGCCCCGGTCACGAGGCGCGCGTACTTGGCCAGTACCCCGTGGCGGTAGCGGGGCTCGGGGAGCTTCCAGCCTGTCTTGCGGGCGGCCAGCTCGGAAGGGCTCAGGGCGACGTCGATGCTGCGCTTGGTCACATCGATGGTTATCCGGTCCCCGTCAGCCAGGAAGGCGATCGGGCCGCCGTCCACCGCTTCGGGAGCGACGTGGCCTATGCAGAAACCGTGCGTGCCGCCGCTGAAGCGCCCGTCGGTCACCAGGGCGCAGTCGCCGCCCCGCCCGGCACCCTTCATCGCCCCCGTCACCGCCAGCATCTCACGCATGCCCGGGCCCCCCTTCGGGCCCTCATAACGTATGACGACCACGGTGCCCGGCTCGATGGCACCGGCCAGGATCGCCTCCAGGGCCGGCTGCTCACCGTCGAAGACCCGGGCCACACCCTCGAAGCGGGCAAAATCCAGGCCCGCCACCTTGACCACGGCACCCGCCGGGGCGAGCGAGCCCCGCAGGATGGCCAACCCACCGTCGGCGTGGATGGGCTCGGAGAGCCGGTGGACGACTTGGCCTTCCGGTGCCGGTGGGCGCGCCGCGGCGAGGTTCTCGGCCACCGTCAGGCCCGAGACCGTGAGGCACCCGCCGTGGAGCAGACCGGCGTCCAGCAGCTCTTGCATAACGACAGGCAACCCGCCGATGCGGTCCAGGTCGACCATGTGGTAGCGGCCATGGGGTTTCATGTCCGCCAGGTGCGGGACTCTTTTGCCGACCCGGTCGAAGTCGTCCAGGGCCAGGTCCACGCGCGCCTCGTGGGCGATGGCGAGAAGGTGCAGGACGGCGTTGGTAGAACCTCCGAGGGCCATCACGACGGCGATGGCGTTTTCGAATGCCTCCTTGGTCAGGATCTGGCGGGGGCGAGTCCCCGTCTCGAGCAACCGGACCACCGCCCTTCCCGACTCGTAGGCGAAGTCGTCTCGCCGGCGGTCCACCGCTGGAGCCGTGGAACTGCCCGGGAGCGCCATCCCGAGGGCTTCGGCCGCGCACGCCATCGTGTTGGCGGTGAACATCCCGGCGCAACTGCCCTCGGTGGGGCACGCCCTGCGCTCTATGAGCGACAGTTCGTCATCACTGAGGGTGCCGGCGGCATTGGCCCCCACGGCCTCGAACACGCTCACGATGTCCAGCGCCTCGCCCTGTGCTCCCCGGCCGGGCAAGATGGTGCCCCCGTAGAGAAAAACGGCAGGAAGGTTGAGGCGGGCGGCGGCCATGAGCATCCCCGGCAGCGATTTGTCGCACCCCGCGAAGGTGGCCAGGCCGTCGAAGCGCTCGGCATGCATCATCGCTTCCACCGAGTCGGCGATGATCTCCCGGCTCACCAGGGACGCTCTCATGCCCTCGGTGCCCATGGAAATGCCGTCGGAAACGGCGATGGTGACGAACTCCAGCGGGAACCCGCCCGCGTCCCGTACCCCCTGCTTGGCCCGTTTAGCCAGACGGTCCAGAGGCAAGTTGCACGGCGTGACCTCGTTCCAGGACGAAGCCACGCCGACCTGGGGTTTGTCCCAGTCGGCGTCGGTCATCCC
>CAYZVQ010000515.1:0-2725 GCA_964481925.1 uncultured Acidimicrobiaceae bacterium | reverse complement strand
GCCCGGACGTCACCGGGTGCCGTTGCCGCTTGGCGCGGCCGCCACCCGAAACGGTCGCCATGTCTGGGCACAGGCGGGACAGAAAAAGTTGCCGGCGCTCTTTGAGAGCACGGACCGTCTCAGGTCTGCGATAAAGGCCGAGGCCTAGGTTGCGGGCTCCCTAAACGAGCGTGCGATCCAGGCGTCGGGGTCAGCAACGAGCCGAGCTACCTCTGGTGACATCTCCCCGCTGGCAACCTGTTCGATCGTGATGTGCTCAAGTACGGCCCGGAGGCCGGCGCGCACGGCGATCCAAGCATCTGGGAGGTGCTGGGCCGCCCCTTGGTAGGACGTTGCTTCCGGGTGCACCCCGCGTACTTGAGCAAGAGGCCCTTCCAGGGCCCGGATGACGTCCGCGAGCGTGATCTGAGAAGCGGGCCGCGCCAAGCTGTAGCCGGCGTCGCGGCCCCGGTGACTGGCCACGATCCCGGCCCGGCGCAAGTCGTTCAGAATGACGCCCAGGAACTTCCCGGGGAGGGCCTGGTCCACAGCCAACGCGTCAGCTGTCATGGGCTCCCGCGCAACGGCCATCACCAGGAGCGCTTGCACGCCGTAATCGACCTTTGCCGAGATTTGCACACCAGAAGTGTAGAGCCCCACCCAGACGTCATTGGCTCCTAGTGTTCGCCCAGTTCGCAGCCGAGACGGGGTTCAACAGCAGGACCAATAGAACTGATGGGTTCGGTCAACTATCACGGCTGGAGCTCCCACTTGCCGTCAAGTCGGAAGGCGCCCACGCCCCGGGGCCCTCTACGTCTACGGGGTGCTTAGGACCGGCGCCGCGCCGAGAGGGCCCGGGGTCTCGCCGTGCTCGTACACCTTGGAGGCGGGCCCGACGATGAGCGGGTCGGGGACCTCGACAACCTCAGGGTCGCGGTTGGGGTACTCGAACAGGTTGAGCACGTACCTCATGGCCCCGATCCGGGCCCTCTTCTTGTCGTTGCTCTTCACCACTGTCCATGGCGCCCACGGCGTGTCGGTCCGCTCGAACATCGCTTCCTTCGCCCTGGTGTAGTCGTCCCACCGGCCGAGCGACGCCATGTCGGTGGCGGACAGCTTCCACTGGCGGACGGGGTCGATGCGCCGGATCAGGAACCGCGTGCGCTGTTCGGAACGCGACACCGAGAACCAGAGCTTGATGACCGAGATGCCCGCTTCTACGAGCAAGCGCTCGAACTCGGGCGCCTGCTTCACGAACAGCTCGTACTCGGCATCGGTGCAGTAGCCCATCACCCTTTCCACCCCGGCCCGGTTGTACCAGGACCGGTCGAACAGCACGATCTCGCCGGCCGAGGGAAAGTGGGCCACGTACCTCTGGAAGTACCATTCGCCCCGCTCGTGCGCGTTGGGCCTCTCGAGGGCGACAACAGTAGAGCCCCGCGGGTTCAGGTGCTCGGTGAACCGCTTGATGGTGCCGCCTTTGCCTGCCGCGTCCCGCCCCTCGAACACGATGACAATGCGCCTGCCCTCCTCCTTGACCCAGTTTTGCAGCCTCAGCAACTCGATCTGGAGGAAGCGCTTCTCGGTCTCGTACTCGGACCGGGCCATGCGCTGGTCATAGGGGTAGCCTTCCCTCCAGGTGTCGACCAGGCGCCCGTCCTTCCAGCGCAGCACGGGCTCGTCTTCGTCGTCGGACTCATCGAGCTCGAGGTCGTCCAGGTGGAGGGAAAGGTCGACGTCGAGGTCCACCGGCTGGGACGCGCGGGTGGGGCCGCTCATCGGCACTGGCGTCTCGGCACGCCCTCAGGATAACCGCCAGCTCATCGTCACAGAGCGTCGTGCTCCACGCCGCGTGCTCCGGTTAGCGTAGGGCCGATGCTTAATCTGTACGCGACCCTTACGCGGCCATGACGGCGACCACGCAGGCGCCGGCGCCCGACGTCCGCCCCCGGGGGCGGGCACCGATACCAGAACGGACGCTGCGGAACGACCGCTGGTGGGCGGAGCCGACGATCACCGGAGCGGTCCTCATCAGCTTCATCATCTACTCCACGTGGGCGGCGTTCCAGAACGCCGACTACTACGCCCGCCCCTACCTCTCCCCCTTCTACTCTCCCTGCCTGGCCACGATCTGCGGCCATGCCCGGGCGGGAGCCAGCATCGTGCACCCACCGATGGTGGGGATAGTGGGGCCGTGGTGGGCCATATCACCGGCGATCATCGTGCTGGTGGTGCCCCTCGGTTTTCGCCTCACCTGTTACTACTACCGCAAGGCCTACTACCGCGCCATATGGCAGGCGCCGGCGGCGTGCGCGGTGAAAGAACCTCACGCCCGCTACAGCGGCGAGACCCGCTTCCCCCTGATAATGCAGAACGTCCACCGCTGGTTCTTCTACCTGGGCCTGCTGTTCAATGGCATCCTCACCTGGGACGCCGTCGAGGCATTCCATTTCCCCAACGGCTGGGGGCACATGGGCTTCGGCACGCTGATGCTCGTGCTGAACGCCGCCTTCCTGTGGACGTACTCGCTTTCGTGCCACTCGTGCCGCCATATCGTCGGCGGCCGGTTGAAGCACTTCTCCCGGCACCCGGTGCGCTTCAAGCTGTGGGGCTTCGTCTCCAAGCTCAACGCCAGGCACATGCAGATCGCCTGGGTGAGCCTGGTCTTCGTGGCCCTGACCGATCTCTATATCCGGCTGGTGGCGAGCGGCTGGGTACACGACCCGAGGTTTTTCTAAATGCCCGC
>CAYZVQ010000514.1:0-2725 GCA_964481925.1 uncultured Acidimicrobiaceae bacterium | reverse complement strand
AGCTGAGGGACAAGCGCTTCATGCGCATCGTCTCGCTCGCTCCGGAGGTGTTGTAAAGAATGAAGATCCGCAAGGGTGACAACGTGGTAGTGCTGTCCGGCAAGGACAAGGGCCGCCGCGGCGAGGTTGTCCGGGCCCTGCCCAAGGAAGGACGCGTCATCGTCGAGGGTGTACACCGTGTAAAGCGCCACCAGCGCACCACCCAGGTGCGCAAGCGCGCCGGTATCATCGAAAAGGACCTGGCCGTGCCGGTTTCCACCGTCGCTTTGGTCTGCCCGAAGGAGCACACGCCCACGCGTGCGGCGTACCGCGTCACCGAGGGTTCCAAGAGCCGGGTTTGTGTTCGTTGCGGCGAGGGTCTCTGATGTCGCCGGCCGGTAAGGGTTCTCCGGGCAAAGGTGGCAAGGCGGCCGGCGGTAAGGCGGGCGGCAAGACCAGCAAGGGCTCCGCGAGCAGGGCCACCGCTACCCGGCGGCCGACGCCTCCGGGCGCTGCACCTTCGGGCCGGGGGGCCTCGTCTCGGGCGGGCGCAGCTGTCAAAGCGGCTCCCGGGAAGCCGGCGCGCCCCAGCGAGAGGCCGCGGTTGCGGACGCGTTATGCAAGCGAGATCCGTGGTTCCCTGCAGACCGAGCTCGGGCTGGCCAACACGATGCTCGTGCCCCGCATGGAGAAGATCGTGCTTAACATGGGCGTAGGCAAGGCCGTGGCCCAGGCCTCGCTCCTCGAGGGAGCCGTCAGGGACCTCACCGTGATAAGCGGGCAGAGGCCCATCGTGACCAAGGCCAAGAAATCGATCGCCGCGTTCAAGTTGCGCCAGGGCAACGCTATCGGGGCCAAGGTCACCCTGCGGGGCGACCGGATGTGGGAGTTTTTCGACAGGCTCATCTCCCTGGCCATCCCCCGTATACGTGACTTCCGGGGCTTGTCGCCCAAGGGTTTCGACGGGCGCGGCAACTACACCTTCGGTGTCAACGAGCAGCTGATATTCCCCGAGATCGAGTACGACAAGATTGATGCCCCCAGAGGCATGGACGTGACCATCGTGACCACGGCCCGGACGGACGCCGAGGGGCGTGCCCTGTTGGATGCTTTCGGTTTTCCCTTCCGCAAGGACGGTGCCGCTTGATGCGTTCCCCTCTCGAACCAGTCCTGAGCCAGGCTTAGGAGCAAGGACGACATGGCCAAAAAGGCTTTGATAATAAAGTCGCAGCGCAAACCCAAGTTCAAGGTCAGGGCTTATACGCGGTGCCGGCGATGCGGGAGGCCGCATTCCGTGCTGCGCAAGTTCGGGCTCTGCCGTATCTGCCTGCGTGAGCTCGTCCACGCCGGCGAGATCCCAGGCGTCACCAAGTCGAGCTGGTAGGAGGCTGCGCCATGACGATGACTGACCCCGTCGCCGACATGTTGACCAGGTTGCGCAATGCGAACGTGGCCCACCATGACACGACTCGGATGCCTTCTTCCAAGCTGAAGGAGGCGCTTGCTGCCATCCTCCTGCGGGAGGGCTATATTTCGGACTTCAAGGTCGTGAGCGATGACAAGCGGCCGGGGCGGTTCCTCGAAGTGACGATGAAGTACGCCCCCGACCGCACTCGCACCATCTCGGGGCTACGGCGCGTGTCCAAGCCCGGCCTGCGCGTCTACACCGGGGCCGACAAGTTGCCCCGGGTGTTCGGCGGGCTCGGCGTTGCTGTTTTGTCCACCAGCCAGGGGCTCATGACCGACCGCGAGGCTCGCAAGCGCCGGGTCGGTGGCGAGATCCTCTGTTTCGTCTGGTGATGATGGTTCTGATTGAGTCGAGGAGCATCCCGTGTCTCGTATAGGTAGGACCCCAGTGCCGGTCCCCTCCGGTGTCAAGGTGGCCCTCGAGGGCCGCTCCGTCACCGTCAGCGGACCGCGCGGTTCTCTCAGCCATGAAGTGGCCGGGGAAATAACCGTGCGCCAAGAGGGAGAGGAGCTCGTGGTTGAGCGCCCCGACGACGAACGGCGCAGTCGGTCCCTGCACGGGCTTACGCGCACGCTCGTCAGCAACATGGTCGTGGGCGTGACCAATGGCTTTGCCAAGGACCTGGAAATCGTAGGGGTCGGTTACCGGGTGACGCCCAAGGGCCCAACGACGCTCGAACTGGCCTTGGGCTACAGCCATTCCATCACGGTGGAGGCTCCTTTGGGGATAACTTTCGAGGCGCCCTCGGCCACCCGCATAACCGTGCGCGGCAACGACAAGCAGGCCGTGGGCGAAGTGGCAGCCAAGATCCGCAAGCTCCGCCCGCCTGAGCCCTACAAGGGCAAGGGCGTGCGTTACGCAGGCGAAGTGGTCCGGCGCAAGGCCGGCAAGGCGGCGAAGTGAGGACCATATGAGCAACGTAAAGGACAAGCAGAGCGCTCGTACTCGGCGGCACTTCCGTGTGCGCAAAAAGGTACGCGGCACCCAGGCGCGCCCGCGTCTCGCCGTCTTCCGCTCCAACCAGCACGTTATAGCCCAGGTCATTGACGATGTCTCTGGGCGCACCCTTGCGGCTGCGTCGTCGCTCGAGGCCCCTGTACGCGCCGCCGGCCCGACCGGCAACCGCGCCGCGGCGACGGCAGTAGGAAAGCTCGTTGCAGAAAGAGCCAAAGCAGCCGGGGTGACCAAGGTCGCTTTCGACCGCGGCGGCTTTATGTACCACGGCAGGGTCGCCGCTCTGGCTGACGCTGCTCGAGAATCCGGACTGGAGTTTTAGGG
>CAYZVQ010000513.1:0-2740 GCA_964481925.1 uncultured Acidimicrobiaceae bacterium | reverse complement strand
CCATGGCCGTGGCGAGCTCGGCCGCCGACGGCTGGCGCCCGAGCCGGGCCGTCAGCTGGTCGGTGGTCTGGGCCAGGTCGCGGGCCTTGGCCCTTACCGACCGGCTGGCCCAGTCACGGGCGCGCAGCTCGTCCAGGATGGCACCGCGGATGCGTGAGGAGGCGAAGCGCTGGAAGGTTACGCCCCGGTCGGGTTGGTACGACTTGGCCGCCTGGGCCAGGCCGGCCATGCCGGCGGAGACGAGATCGGTACGGCAGACGTGGCGGGGGATGCGCCCGGCGATCTCAGAGACCATGTAATTAACCAGAGGGAGATGAGAACGCACGAGTTCTTCTTCAGTCCGGGCCTGGGAGGGCTCGGACGAGCCCCCGCCAACACTACGATGACCGGCGGTCCGGACTCCAGGTTGCTGCTGACCCCAGGGCACCCTTACACATCGGGCCAGGGGGCGCGGATCTTTAGGGTCTTAAGTCCCAAGGGTGACCTGAATGGGTTATATAGAAGTGTACTGAAACAGTATGAAATCTCTCACTTCTGCCTTTTCGGCGCTGAATTACTACTTTCTGTGTTCAATTCTGCCCGATAATCGCGCTCCTTGTGGTCGATTTTCGGAGATTTCTCTTCCTGAGGCCTCAGGTGCCGCCCCGTCGTACCGATGAACCTGATGTGGATCAAGGAGACCAGCTGGACCATGTGCTGAACGAGGTGTCCACGGTGCTGTGGCGCGAGCGCCAGCTGCTGGAGCTCCTCGTGTTCAAGCTGGAAGAGGAGCAGCTGCTCCTCAATGCCGGGAAGGCGAGGTGGGTCAACCACGCCTCCCGGGAGGTCGAGATCGTGCTCGACCAATTGCGGGCGGCCGAGCTGCTGCGGGCGGTCAAGGTAGAAGCAGCCGCCGAAGAACTCGGGCTGCCTTCCTATCCGGGCCTGCGTTCGCTGTCCCAGGCCTCCCCCGAACCCTGGTCCTCGATCTTCGCCCGCCACCGCCAAGCGTTCCTCGAGCTGACGAGCGAGGTCCGTGACCTGTCGGAGCGCAACCGCCATCTGCTGGCCAAAGGCCGGGACGCGGCCCGGGAGGCGCTCAACTGGCTGACCGGCAATGCCGGCCCGCCGGCCCAGGCCTACACGTCTTCGGGCGTAGCTTCCCAGTCCCCAACCGGCCATCTTCTCGTGAACGAAGCGATCTGAGGTGAACGAACTTTGAGCGACTTTTCAGACCTCACCGTCGGGCTTTCCGGGCTGGAGGCTCAGCAGACGGCCATGGACACGGTGGGCCAGAACGTTGCCAACGCCAGCACGCCGGGCTATGTCGATGAAGAGGTCCAGCTCGGCTCCGTCGGCGCGGTCCAGCACATGGGCTTTGACGACAGTGCCAGCCCCCTGCCCGGCGACGGCGTTGAGGTGGAGGGCATCGAGCGCCTCAGCAACCAGTACCTGCAGCAGCAGAGCTATACAGAGCAGGCCAACCAGGGCACGCTCACGGCCCAGCAGGCTGGTCTCCAGTCCGTACAGGGGAACTTCCCCGAACCCTCTACGACAGGTATATCGTCCCAGCTCACCCAGTTCTGGCAGGACTGGTCGACTCTGGCCAACAACCCTTCGGACGAGGCCACCCGGGCCACTTTGGTACAGGACGCCGGCAGCCTCACCTCATCGCTCAACCAGACTTCCACTGCTCTGACCACGCTCAGCCAGCAGACCGTCCAGAGCATGACGAGCACGCTGGGCCAGGTCAACCAAGACGCGGCCCAGATAGCCTCCCTCAACGAGCAGATGCTGGGGACCTCGGCGAACAGTTCCAGCGGCGACTCGCTGGCGGACCAGCGCGACCAGCTCATATCCCAGCTCTCAACCCAGTTGGGCGTCAATGTGACTTACAACGCCGACGGGACGGCCAACGTCTACTCGGGCAGCGAAGCCCTGGTGTCCGGGGCCAACTCCCAGACGCTGTCGTTGTCGACCAGCGGCCCGCCATATTCGTTGGTCTGGAGCCAGGACCACACGAGCTTCCAGCCCAGCAGCGGGACCCTGGCGGGGGACCTGAGCGTGGTCAACCAGTACGTCCCGGGCTACCAGCAGAACCTGGACCAGGTGGCCCAGAGCCTCATGGGCTCCGTCAACAACTTGGTGAGCACCGGCTACGACCTCAATGGCAACCAGGGCACCCCTTTCTTCCTCGGCACCGGTGCCTCTGACATCGCGGTCAACCCGGCCGTGGCGGCCGACCCATCGCTCATCGCGGCGGCGTCCGCCCCGGTGGCGTCGGGCTCGTCGGCCACCAACGAGGACGGGACCATCGCCGCCGACATCGGTGAGCTGCCCAACTCCCAGACCGTGACCCTCGACGTGCCGTCGGGCGGATGGTCGGCCGGAGCGTCGGCCTCGTCGTGGTCGGGCGCCACCACGACCACGGGCACTGAGGCGGACACGGCCTACAACGAGCTCGTGACGGGGATAGGGCAGGCCACTTCCACGGTCAACAACAGCCTGACCAACCAGCAAACGGTCACGACCAACGTCAATTCGGCCCTGCAGTCGGCCACCGGTGTCAACACCGACCAAGAAATGACCAACATGGTCATGTACCAGAACGCTTATGACGCCTCGGCCAAGTTCATAAGCACGGTCGACGACGTCCTGCAGACCCTCGTAACGATGGTCAACTCGTAGCGGCCATGTCGGACGTCTCGCGCGTTACCCAACAGAGCGCCACGATCCTGATGGTGGCGGACCTCCAGTCGGG
>CAYZVQ010000512.1:0-2762 GCA_964481925.1 uncultured Acidimicrobiaceae bacterium | reverse complement strand
CAGAGGTAGAGCAGCATGGAGACCGTAGTCGCCAGCACCCGGCCCCAGGGCATGCCCACGACGGAACTGAGCTCGTCCGGGACGAAGTGGGCGACGTCGCCGCTCACGTCGGCAAAAGGTGGCGACAGGGAGCGGGGGACCATGTCGTTGGCCAGGAGCAGCTCGTGCTCGAGCGGAACGCCCTCTGCCAGTACCCCTGTGTAGGTCGGCAGTACGTGCGTAGTGTGCAGGTCCGGCCCCGGATCTAGGCAGGCGAAGACGCCGGCGCCTCCGACGAGCCACGGCAGGTCCAAGTAGAGCCCCCACGCCGGCAACCGGTAGAGCACCTGGGCCGGGATGGGCTGTTCGATCGGCGTGTTGGTTCTATTGGGGTCAGCGGGGGCCTCCGCCACACCCGGCGGAACGAGGTATGGGCAGTGGTGGAAAGCCGTCTCTTGGGTTGAGCAGGCGGCCGATCTCGAAGCGGACAACGCCCAGCTACGACAGGACGCCGTGAAGCTCAAAGGGGATCTCCGGGAGGCGAACGAGACCCTCGAAGCGGCCCGGGCTATGGCCGAGATCAATCGCCCCGGCCAACGCGAAGACGCGCCACCTGCACCGACGACGAGCCGGCCGCAGAGGAGCCGCCGGTCCCCGTCCCCTGTGTGACCTACGTCCAGCACACAAGACCGCGCCGCTGACCAGGTGCTTCCTCCGCGACCCCAAAAGAATGTTGGCCAATGAGTCGAGCAGCGTGCTGTCGTAGTAGACGACGGTGCGGCCGGGCAGCCAGTTGATGACCGTGGTCATTGCGGCTGCAAGCCGGCAGTACTTCTCAAGTTCGGCATCGTTGGTCTGGTCGATGTCGATGCCGTTGGTGGCGAGCAGGTCCTCCACGAAGATCGTGGTCGGGTAGCTAGGACCAGCTCGGCCAAGCGGTGCGCTGTGCCACCTGGCCCCGCAACGACCGCAGGGCGTCGAGGTCGAGCGCGCCCGTGCGACCGAAAGCCTGGGCCAGGCAGTGCGCGATGACGTGCTCGGCGCTTTGGTCGGCGCGCTGGACAAGCTCGGCTGCCTGTGCCCAGCGGGCAACCTCGCGGCGCTCATGCTTGGTGCGTGCTGCGCGTCCCATTCCCTAGAGCACGATAACCAGACGGGACGTCGCCAGTGTCCTCAACTAGCAATCGTTAACGCTGTTAGACGCTATTAGACGTCGCCCCGGCTGTGAGAGATGTCAGAGGTCGTTAGAGACGAAGCCATCGAGCGCGCCGCCCTCAGGCCCAGAGGTGGCTCCGCGGAGCGGTCCTAGGCACGTGCCGACCGTGTCCCCGTACCGCCCCGGCTTCGGGCAGTCCCCTATGGTGTTGGCTGGCCGCGACGAGTCCTTGGAGGTGAGCCCCGGCCAGCCCTTCTTGCCTACCCTCGTCGAACGGGCACAGGTGCTTTCCAGCCTGGTCAACGACGAGCCCCGCCGGGCCGCTTGAGCGTCAGCGAGGCCGCACCAGGCTCCGGGACCGCTTGCTCAATAAGGGCACCCTGTTCGTTGACGACAACGGCCTATTACCCTTCGCCGTCCCCGGCATGGCCCCATACTTGGCTCCCAAGCCGCTCGGCCCCGACGCCCCACGGCTCCCTGCAGAGGCAATGCACCCGCCTTGACCTGCACTTATCTGGCGGAGAGGGTGGGATTTGAACCCACGGTGAGTTTCCCCACACACGATTTCCAATCCCGTCTGGGCCGTCCGAGCGTGTCCACTGGCGTGTATACCTGCAGGTCAGAGGGGGTGCCGGATCCGAGCCCGTCCGCAGTTGACCGCCAAGGTGCGTCCACTTGGCGGTCAACTTGGCGGTCAAAACTTTGCATTGTCTTCCGCACAGACCGTCGCCAAACAGATAATGTTCAACGGCTTATCTACTCGTTTCTCAAGACTATTAGGACCGTTGGTTCCCGCGGCAAAGAGGGTCGCGCCAGGGAGGGGGACGTCGGCCCGGCGGCCGTCTGTGGTCGATCAGCACCGGCCACGTCCCGTGCCGTCCTCGTCCGCCGGCGTAGGCTGGTGATCGTGAGCGAACAGGACGAGCCCGGGCTCTGGGGTGCGCCATCGTTGACTCTGGACGAGGTGGCGCGACGTCAGCACGCCAAGCCCGTCGCCGATCTGGCCGAGCTTGCCGCCGACATATGGGAGTCGGACGAGGAGCTCGACGCCTTCTTGGCCGACTTCAGGGAGTCTCGGGACTCCTCCCTTGGTTGACCAGCGCTTCGCCGACGTCGTCATCGACACGGACGTGGCGTCGCTGGTCCAGAAGAGCCGAACCCGCCGTGGGTGGACCACTACCTCATTGGTCGCGCGTCTGGCTGACCTTCGTCACCGTCGGCGAGCTCTGGAAGTGGGCCGAGGTTCGCAGCTGGGGCAAGCGCAACCGGACGAGCTGCAGGCTTGGACCGGTCGGCGACCAGTCGTCCCTTACGACGAGGCCGTGGCGAGACAGTGGGGTGCTCTCTCTGCCGCCGCCCGACGGCGGGGCCGCCCCAGACCTCAGAACGATACCTGGGTCGCGGCGTCGTGCGTTCGGCATGGGCTGCCGTTGGTCACGCTGAACATGAAGGACTTCTCGGACTTCGCCACGTACGACGGGCTGGTCCTACTCGGAGACGCCGGCTCAGTCAAGGGATGACCCGCTAGCACCCTCTTAGGGGATCAGCGCCGCCCGAACGCCCAGTAGAGGACCGAGTTGCCCGGGTTCAAAAGCATTGCCGCCCGCCAGGCCTTCTTGTGGCCACG
>CAYZVQ010000511.1:0-2765 GCA_964481925.1 uncultured Acidimicrobiaceae bacterium | reverse complement strand
GCTGGTGGACGGTGCGCAATCCACGCCGCATTTGCCCGTCAATGTCACCGCACTGGACGCTGATTTCTACGTTTTCTCCGGGCACAAGATCTTCGGCCCGACCGGCATCGGTGCCCTTTATGCAAAGAGGGAGCTCCTGGAAGAAATGCCGCCCTGGCAGGGGGGCGGGAACATGATCGCCGACGTCACCTTCGAACGCACCACCTACCAGGGCCCTCCGGCCAAGTTCGAGGCCGGGACGGGCAACATCGCCGACGCTGTCGCCCTAGGCACAGCCCTCGACTACCTGGACGGCCTTGGTCTGCCTTTAGTGGAGCAATATGAGCACCAGCTCCTCGAGTACGCGCTGGGCGAGATCCGCACCGTACCGGGGCTGCGCCTCATCGGCACGGCGCCACAGAAGGCGAGCGTGCTTAGCTTCGTCCTGGAGGGCTACCGGCCTGAGGAGGTCGGCTCGGCATTGGACAAGCAGGGGATCGCAGTGCGGGCCGGTCACCATTGTGCTCAACCCGTCCTGCGTCGTTTCGGGGTGGAGTCGGCCGTCCGGCCGTCGCTGGCCATGTACAACACCCACGGCGAGGTCGACCTTCTGGTCGCCGCTCTGCGCCGGCTGGCTGCTGACGCCGGTCGGCGTCTGTAACCCGCCCCGTGCCGCTCTCCGCTTTAACCGAGGAACATAATAAAGCCGGTCATATTTAGAGGTTAGCGATAGTACGGCACCTTGGTGCATTTGGCGTCCAGGTGCTAGAAATAGCCATGTCCACACGTTAAGGAGCTGGGTATGCCCGATAACGAAGCGCCGCACCGGGCGCTAAGTGACAGCGCCGCACGCCAACTTGCCAATGCGACCAAGACCGTCGCGCAGATGTCGACGATCACACCTCGATGGCTCGTCCGCTTTATGCAATGGGTACCGGTTGAAGCCGGCATTTACAGGCTCAACCGGGTTAGGCACCCCGAAGATGTCGAAGTGGCGTGCCCCCCACGGGGAGAGAGCGACCTCCCGCTCACGTTCGTTGATTATGAAGAATCACCACGCGAGTACTTCCCGAGCTCTGTTTCGGCTGTCCTCGACGTCCATACCAGGGTGTCAGATCTCTACAGCGACCCGTACGACCAGATCGACGAGCAGCTCCGCTTGTTGATCGAGTCGATCAAGGAGCGTCAAGAGGGCGAGCTGATCAACAACCAGGAGTACGGGATGCTCACCAACGTCGCCCCTGGGCAGCGACTGTCGACTCGCACCGGGGCACCGACGCCGGACGACCTGGACGAACTGATCACCCGCGTCTGGAAAGAGCCGGCGTTCTTCTTGGCCCACCCGGCCGCCATAGCCGCGTTCGGCAGGGAATGCACCCGCCGTGGCGTCCCGCCTCCGACGGTCAGCCTTTTCGGCTCCCAGTTCCTCACCTGGCGAGGCCTCCCGCTGGTCCCCTCGGACAAGGTCCCGGTGGTGGACGGCAGGACCAAGGTGCTGTTAATGCGGGTAGGCGAGCCCCGCCAGGGTGTCGTCGGCCTGTACCAGCCCGGCCTGCCCGGTGAACGCGGTCTCGGCCTGTCGGTCCGGTTTATAGGGATCAGCCGCAACGCCATAGCGTCTTACCTGATCTCGCTGTACTGCTCGCTAGTGTCCTGCATCTAAAGTTCGTTTCAGATATTTGGCCAGGCTGTTGAGGATGTCTTCGGCGGTCTTGGTCCATACGAACGGCTTGGGGTCGGCGTTCCAAAGGACGATCCAGTTGCGAATGTCCTTTTCGAGGTTTTGCACGTTCTTGTAGACGCCGCGTTGGAGGAGCTGGGTGGTGAGGTAGGAGAACCAGCGTTCTACCTGGTTGATCCACGAGCTGCCGGTCGGGGTGAAATGGACGTGGAAGCGGGGGTGGCGGGCGAGCCATGCCTTGATGGCCGGGGTCTTATGGGTGGAAAGGTTGTCGACAACGATATGGACGTCCAGGTCGTCGGGGACGGCCTTGTCGATGGCGGTGAGGAACTTCTGGTACTCGACGGCACGGTGGCGGCGGCGGACTTCGGTGATCACGGTCCCGTCGGAAATATTGAACGCAGCGAACAGGCTGGTCACACCGTTGCGGCGGTAGTCATGGGTGCGCCGCTCGGGCATGCCGGGCATCATGGGCAGGACCGGGTGAGAGCGGTCCAGAGCCTGGATCTGGCTTTTCTCGTCGACACAAAAAACAACTGCGTCCTCTGGAGGGTTGTGGTAGAGGCCGACCACGTCGATGACCTTGTCGACCAAGAACGGGTCCGACGACATCTTGAACCCGTCGACAAGGTGCGGTTTCAGTTCGAAATCGGCCCAGATCCGCCCGATCGTGGACCGGCTCAGCCCGGACCGTTTGGCCATCGACGCCCGCGACCAGTGCGTAGCGTTGGCCGGCGTGGACTCCAAGGTGGTCACGAGCACGTCCTCGACCTGGTCCAGGGTGATCGACGCCGGCCGCCCCGACCGGGGTTCATCGACGAGGCCGTCCAGACGGTCGGCAACGAACCGGCGGCGCCATTTCCCCACCGTCGGGACGCTCACCCCTAGGTCGGCGGCCACCGCCTGGTTGGAGCCGCCCTCTGAGCAAGCAAGCACGATCCGGGCCCGCGACGCCAACGCCTGAGCCGACTTCGGCCTCCGAGCCAACCGGGTCAGGTCCGCCCGTTCTTCTTCGCTGAGGTGCAACTCCGCTTTGGGACGACCAGTTCTGGGCACAAACCATGGTACCATACTTACGCGCCGAACTTACGGCTCAGGACACTAG
>CAYZVQ010000510.1:0-2773 GCA_964481925.1 uncultured Acidimicrobiaceae bacterium | reverse complement strand
CCTGCGGTTTTGGAGACCGCTGCTCTACCAATTGAGCTACCGCCCTATGAGAAAAAATATTGAAGACGGAGACGGCCAGTTGGCAAACTGGTCGCTCCTATGTGTGGTGATAAAACGCCGACAGGATGGTCTCGTTGGGGTACGGCTGCATGTGACCTCCGTGCTGCTCCCCAGTTCCTGTTGGATATGCCGTCGCGACCGAGCAAACCCATGCAGATGGGCGTGGTTGAACAAGACCGTTCTGGCTCAACGGTCTTCACGATCGGGACGTCTAGGTCTGCCAAGGGTTTATCTCTAAACCCATTGGTCTGGCGCGGTTCTATGTCAGGCACCTCCTTTCTGCGTGTTCGGTACTGCTGTATCGAGAAAACAAAGGAGCCGCCCTTCTGGGCGGCTCCTCGGCAGATCTTGGCTGGTCAGCTTAGATCTATGAGGAGCCTCCGGCAGGGACATACCGGCTATCCAGGCCCTCGGCTATATTGCGCCCAATGAACGCATGGCACGGCGCCACGGTTTCTGAGCCTAGGAGCACTAGCCACGAGCCGGACATCCGCTCCGCGGACGAGCGCGCCGAGGTGGCGGCTTGTGACTGCCTTCCCTTCGTTGTGCTCGCTGCGAGAGTGCTCATCGAACTCATGCTCCTACGGGTGTAGTACTGGACCGATAGAGAGTGTACAGGCGAAGGCTCGATTTGTCGAGCCCTATTTTTGTCTGGGTGCTGACTTTGCCGTCCCGTCGTGGGCCCGCGCCGTTCCCGACAGGACGGATGGAGAGACGTCGTCTAGTCGGCGTGCTTGGTCGCTGGCACCAGGGAGGGGCCGGGGCTGGCATTACCGGGACGGGAGCGAAACCCGGACGTTTGGCAACTACCGGAGGCGATGCTCCAAACGATGAGGAGACCAGTACCGTTTTGCACCTGTTGAGCCGCCACGGCCTGTAGGGCGCAGACTGGAGTGCCCGACGCAGGCGCAATGGCGTACCCCGGGACCTTGGCGAGCATCTGTCGCTCGGCAACGCTGTAGGGTTTGTTGGACGTCGTGGCCGCAAAGCCGTTCACGGTCGCGGACGCAACTCTGACCAGCGATAGCGGCACGGCGTCAAGGGTTGCGCCGGCTGGGCCGGCGCTGGGGGTGGCGTCGACAAATTCGACCACTGACCTTGCCTCGGTGGCGGTGACGCTGACCGTGTCAGTAACCCATCCCATGGAGAGTAGCCACTGTGGCCCGTCGTCTTGAACATCCGGGCGGCTACCAGTCTTCCTTCCCAGAACACATGCATCGCCTTCGCGACAGGCCCTTCGTCCGGGTTCCCCGCCATCTCCCATCTGAGCGCGTAGCTGTCGCCGGGGGTCGTGCTTACAGTCTGGGAGACTGAGCCGGGACCACCTCCGCCAGCGAGGTCAACGGACTGGGTACAGCCCGGGCCGGGCTCCCAATAGGAAGAACCCGTACCAATGACGTTCACGCCGTAGTTACCGCCCACGGTCCATGCGGAACCTGGGTCGACCCGCTCTTTAGAGTCTCGTAGCCCGTCGAATGGCCCGGTACGTGGAGACAACCGTTCGTGATGAGATTCGGGCCAGTGCCGGTGCTAGCGGACGCCCAGGGCGAGCCGCTCGGCAGAACGCCTCTCACGACCGCACTGACGGCGCCAAGACCAGCGAGGACCCGTCTCCGCAACCTCACGAGACTAGACACACGACGAAGAGGGCATTCTCCGGTGGCCTCCCCTTGCCTTCGCTTGTAGTGGACCGTAGCACTGGAGGCACCGACTGGCGACCCTGAGGCGCATCGGAGCTCGTTGAACGGGCGTTCCGGGCCGTTCCAGTGGGACCTCTCGTCCCCCAACTCGTACGACGTGTCAACCGGTGTCTCCGGCGTCACGGCGAGCGCCTGCGTCACGGTGGGATGCTATGAGGGCACCCCCACGGATAACTAGAAATCGACGACGGCCGGCGCGAGACTCCACCCCGTGGGAGGCCGCCTTGAACGTTTCGTGACGCTCAGTTCGTGCGCCGCGGTCGTGGCCGCCTTATCGGTGAGCGCCCTGCCTGCCCAGGCAGCACCGGTACAACTGGCGCGCTCGCACCCCCACCCAGCTGCCCCGCTCATCACCGGCGTGGCCGGCCGGGGATTGGGGATCCTCGTCGACTGGGCCCCGGCCTCGGTTTCGGAAGGGGTGAAGAGCTACGAGCTCACTGCGCCGCCGGTGGTGAGAAACGGCGAGCCGGCCTCTTGTCGGAGAGTCGTGCGAGCGAACGCGCCAGGCGACTCGACGATGACCATCGTCACCGGTGTATGCGCCCATGTCGCCTACCGCGTCACAATTTCCGCCAACACCTCGTCGGGACCGACAGCGCCGAGCAGACCTTCCGACCCGGTGGTACCGCTACCAGCGACGGCTCCCTTCGTCCCACTCGTCACGAGCGTCCTCGGTCGTGACCACTCGCTCGACGTCCGCTGGGCACGCCCGGCCTACGACGGGGGCCGGCCGCTCAGCGGGTTCGTCTTGACGGCCGCCTCCCTCTTAGGATCCAAGACGCTGCGCCTGGGCGCGTCGAGCACCGGGGCGTCAATGACCGGCCTGCACAACGGGACCAGCTATCACGTTGATCTCTGGGCCGAGAACGTGGTCGGCAAGTCACCGGCCGCTACCGGTCGGGGCACGCCCTCGCCTCCTCACGCGCCCGGTGCACCAAGCGACCTGTCGGTCGTCCCCGGAGCGGGCCGGGGGACGATGGACATCTCGTGGGCCGAGATCGGAAGAGCACACG
>CAYZVQ010000509.1:0-2777 GCA_964481925.1 uncultured Acidimicrobiaceae bacterium | reverse complement strand
CGAACAGTCGAGCCGACTCGAGGTGGGCGGCGATCTTCACGATCTTGTGGTCGGCTCCGCAGAGGCGCGGTCCCTCGTCGTGGGGGCCTGATTGCCTTCCGACGTGGCCGGGGCCGGCAAACGAGACCGAATCAGAAGGGATGTCGTGAACAGTCGTCTTCCCGATCCGCGTCTCGACGTGATTTACCGCTTGGGAGTGCCTCTACCTCCCGGCACACCGTCGAAACAAATCGCTCGATGGCGTTAGCCATCACGTGGAACGACCGGCCCCGCTCCAACCGATCGTGATCTCAGCGGCGGGCCGAGTTTCTCGGGGATGAATAACCAGTGAGGGTGGTCTTGAGCTGGCGGCTGCATATGCATACGTCCCCTACCAGCCACTTCGTCGGATCTGTAAACCAAGAGTCGCGCGATTGCACTTAACCCCCGCCACGAGTTAGCTCCAACCGTGCTCGGACAAGTTCCCGCCCGGTTGGGGCTTCTTTTTCGTAACGGAGGCTAAGGCCAAGCGCCTGGTAGAGGGAAGCGCGCTCCTTACGGTCCGCCTCTCCCAAGAGGCCTATGAGCCCTCCAGCTTCGCTAAGCACGGCGCGCACGTCGGCTTCTGCCAGCAGGCCAGGATGCTCGCACGATCTCCGCCAGTCGTCGATCACGGCGCGCGCCGCCACGATGTCGGCTTGGATCTTGCGGGTCTCAGCGGCCGCCAGCGCGGGGTCCATACCGGCTCGAAGGGCGGCGAGCACGCGCTCTAGCTCCGCCTGGAGACGCCGCTCATGCCGACGTGCCTGGTTGACTACGGGCGGCTCGGGCCTTGTCTTTTTGTCCGCGCCGACGATGGCGGCGACCGTCGAGTCGATGTGGTTGGGTTCCGTAAGCGTGCCTAGCCACTGGTCGAGAGCGGAAAGCACACGCTCCTCCCGGACCATGTAGGTGGGCGGGTGCCCGGGCACCGCGGGCGTGGCGTAGTCGGGCCTGGTCGCCGCGCAGCGGTAATAGGCCTTGCCCTTCGCCGTGTTACCGAACATGGCCTTGCCGCAGTGCCCGCATCGGAGCAACCCGGTCAACAGGTACTTGCCCGCCTGCGCCCGCGGCCGCCGCCGAGCGCTGCCATAAGTGTTCTTGAGGCGCTTGTTGACCCTCTCCCACAGCTCAGCGGGCACGAGGGCGGGCCAGGACAGCTCTTCTGACCACGCCCAGGCCTCGCGGTCCTGCCAGTGTTGCCGTGAGACCGTGCCGAGAGCCGGGTCATGGGCGTCGAGCAGCTCGTCGTGACGGCGCTGGCGCCCGGCGACCTGATGGCCGAGGTAGCGCGGGTTGACCAGGATCGCCCTTACCGCTGAGCCGCCCCAGACCCCCGACGAACGTGGATGGCGGAGCGGCCCGGTCTCCCCCGGGCTGGGGATGCCGTCAGCTTCCAGTTTCTGTGCGATCGAACGGAAGCCAACCCCGGCGTTAGACAGCTCGAAGATCCTCCGCACGACGGCCGCCGTCTCCGGTTCGGGCTCGAGAGTCCTTAGGTGCGCGCCGGCCGAGGCTTTGGCCCGGTTGGGGTGAGGGAGGTCGGTGTCGACGAGGCGGTAACCGTAGTTGGGCCGGCCTCCGAGCCAGCGCCCGTGGACGGCCAGGGCCAGGACGGCGGCCCTCGTGCGGTGCTGGATGCGGCGACGTTCGGCCTTGGACAACCCGCCGAACAGGCTCATCACCAGATCGTGGGCCTCGCTGTCGGGGTCGACCGCCCCGCCGATCTCAGGCACCCACAGCTCGACGCCGTAGTGGCACAGGACCGGGAAGACGAGCTGGAACTGCGCCCCCGAAAAGGCCCGCTGGGGCTCGCCGATGACGAGGCGCTGCCACCCGCGACTTCGGTCAGGGAGTTCGGCCAAAAGGCGCGTTGCCTCGGGCCGGCGAGACCAGGGGACGGAACGGCTCACGTCGATGTCGTGGTAGACGGCCGTGATCGCGCCACCATGAGGTCGGATCAGCTGCTCGGCCAGGGCAAGCTGCCAGCGCTTCGAGTCCTCGGGTGACTGGCGGTCCTCGGTGCTGGTGCGCAGGTACGCGGCGAACAGCTCGGTCATGGACGACGGCTCCCATTTTCGCAGCGACCGATTAGTACGAGCGCTGCCCACGACGGCCTTCGGTCACCTTCAACCAAGGTCGTCCGGGCATAGGCAGTGGGTGCGCCACCTCGGTGGCGGTGGGCATCGCGTCGCGCGACGTACAGCCATGTCTGGTTGTGCTCGGCCCGGCTCATCATCATGTGGGTGAGCCTCCTTTCCTCGCCCTAAGGCTCTTCACTATGCGGGCCAGCACCGCGGCCGCTTCTGGGCTTACAACGGGATCGCCCTCGGCGGCCAAGTGAAGTTGCAGCGTCTCGCCTCGGCCCTGAAGCGTAACGCGAGGCACCGACCGGTTTGCCTGACCGGCTGGTGCTGGTCGAGGCAGGTCTGCCTTGGCCATCGCGTGTCTCACCTCGCTCGTCGTGGTTGGTTCTCCTGAGCGACCACGAGGGGAACCACTGGTGGGAGTCATGCCGATCCAGCCCCGGTGACATTGCTGCGGTAGATGAGGTCGACTTGGCAGGTTTGGCCAGAAGGGACCGCTGGCTGCACGACCAGTGGCGCCAGCGGTTGGTCTACCTCCATTGCCGGTATTTGGCCCACTGACAATGAGGACGTGTTTACCTTTGGGACCCGCAAGACTGTCCCGGTCGTGGCGGCGTCATACCGGCCGGCCGTGCGAGAAAGCGGCACGAACGCTCACGTTGCCCTTTTTCC
>CAYZVQ010000508.1:0-2793 GCA_964481925.1 uncultured Acidimicrobiaceae bacterium | reverse complement strand
GCCGATGGCAAGCGAAGGACTTCATGAACCGGCTGAGCTTCTCGACCCGGCGACGATCGACTACCACCGGGCCATGACCTCTCTGTGCGAGGAACTCGAGGCGATCGACTGGTACGACCAGCGGGTCAAGGCGACCGGGGACCCAAGTCTGGCCGCCGTCCTCGCCCACAACCGCGACGAGGAGAAGGAACACGCGTCCATGACCCTGGAGTGGCTGCGCCGCCGTGACGCTGCTCTCGACTCCAACCTGCGCAAGTACCTGTTCACTACGGCACCGGTCACCGAGATCGAGGCCACGGGTGGGGAGGCGGACGGCGGCGGTGGGCCAGCGGGGCCCAGGAGCCCGAGGACCGGGAGCTTGGGGATCGGTAGCCTGAGGGGGCAGGAATGACCGACCACCTGCACCGAGAGCTTGCGCCTATCTCCGCGGCGGCGTGGGAGGCTATAGATGCCGAGGCCAAAGCCCGGCTCACGACCAACCTGGCGGCACGAAAGCTCGTGGATTTCGTCGGACCTCACGGCTGGTCGTACTCGGTCACAAACCTGGGACGGACCGCGCCCATCCCCGGGCCGTCCGAAGGTGTCCGCGCTGTGCAACGCCGCGCCCTGCCCCTGGTCGAGCTGCGAGCGGAGTTCACCGTAGCGCGGCTCGAGATCGACGACTTCGAGCGCGGCGCCACCGACCTCGACCTCTCCGAGCTGGACGCGGCGGCGGGCCAGATAGCGCAGGCCGAAAACGTCACTGTCTTTCATGGTTACCCGGCTGCCGGGATACAGGGGATCATCGAGTCCACGTCACACGAACGCGTACTGCTGGCCGAGGACGTCGAGAGCTATCCGAGCGGCGTCGCCCGGGCGACCGACTTGCTCCGCCAAGCCGGCATCGCCGGTCCCTACGGGCTCGCCATCGGCCCCGAGCTCTACACGCGCATCATCGAGACGACCGAGCACGGGGGCCATTTGCTCCTCGACCACCTCCGCCAGATCCTCGGCGGGCCGCTCGTATGGGCGCCGGGAGTCGAAGGAGGGGCCGTGGTCAGCTTGCGCGGTGGGGATTACCTTTTCGACTGCGGCCAGGACCTGTCCATCGGCTACCTCGACCACGACGCCGGCACGGTCCAGTTGTACCTCGAAGAGAGCTTCAGTTTCAGGGCCCTCGAGGCCGATGCCGCCGTGGCTCTAGGTTTGGGCGCCTAGGCCGGGGCGGGCTCGGCGACCGGGTCGCTGCCGGCGCCCACCGTCTGGGCCGGGGCGTGGCTGCGCTGGCTGCTGGACTCGAAGTCCTTCGTCCTTATAAGGGCCAGGGCGCCCACGGCTGAAACCAAGGCCAGCACCCCTCCGATGAACAGCACCACGTCCAGGCCGTGCGCGTACGACGCCAGCACGGCGTGCGCCAACTGAGCCCGATGAGCGGCCGGCGCGTGGGCCAGTAGCTGGGAGCTCTCGCCGCCTTGGATGGCTTGGGACAGGACAGGGATCTGAGCAGCCAAACCGTGCACCGAGCCCAGGTCGCGGCGCAACTCGCGAGTTACTTCAGAACCGAAGATGGAGCCCAGGGCGGCCACCCCGGTGGAGATGCCGACCTGGCGGAAAGTTGAGTTGATGCCCGAGGCCATCCCCGCCCGCCGGGGCTCGACGACGCCTACGGCGGTGGAAGCCAGCGGCGGGTTGACCATCCCGGCCCCGACCCCCGCCACCACGAAACCGGGGATGAGCACGGTCCATGTCGACGAGGCATTGAGCCGGGCCATCAGGAACAGGCTCAGCGCGACCAGTAACAGGCCCCCGCCGATCAGGAGCCGCACGGGCACGCGCTGCGTGAGCCGACCGGAAATGGTGGCGGCGACCATGAGCCCAGCGGATATGACCAGGAGGCGCACACCGGTCCCAAGGGCGGAGTAGCCCACGCCGTCTTGCAAGTAGAGGACGATGTAGAGCAAGAGCGCGAACAGCGAGGCCGAGAGCCCGAAGGCGGCGATCGCCCCGCCGTCGAAGGTGTGGTTACGGAACAGGGCCAGGTCGAACATGGCCCGGGCGCTATGGCGTTCCTGTAGCACGAAAACCACCAGCAGCACGAGCGCGAGCGCGAAACAGACCAGGACACCGGTATCAGTCCAGCCCTTCTCGCCCGAGCGGATGAGGGCGTAAATGAGCGAGATCAGCGCCGCCGTGAACACTGTGAAACCTACCCAGTCGGGTTGCCGGGCGCCCTGCTGGCGGGACTCCTCTACCCGTAACAACGTGAGCGCTACGGCGAAAACACCGATGGGCACGTTGACGAAAAAGATCCACTTCCACGACAGGCCTGAGGTGAGGACGCCACCGGCCACGGGCCCGATGGCCACGGCGGCTCCCGTGATCGACCCCCATATACCAAAGGCCACGCCCCGCTCGCGGCCCTGGAAAGCCTGGGCCAGCAGCGCCAGGGAGGTGGAGAACATGATGGCGCCGCCGATGCCCTGGCCGGCCCGGGACAGGATGAGCCACTCCGAGGACTCGGCCAAGCCGCAGGAGAGCGATCCCAGCGTGAAGGACACCAGGCCGATCGTGAACAGGAGCCGCCGGCCGAACAGGTCGGCCAGCGAGCCGGCGGTGAGAAGGAGGGAGGCCAGCGTCAGGGCGTAGGCGTCCACCACCCACTGAAGGTCAGAGAAGCTCGAGTGAAGGCTTTTCTGGATGTCGGGCAGGGCCACGTTGACGATCGTCACGTCCAGGAGGAGCATGAAGGTCCCCAGGCATACGGCGATCAGCGTCCACCATTTCTTGTCCATCAGTTCAGGCTCTTCCCCTCAG
>CAYZVQ010000507.1:0-2795 GCA_964481925.1 uncultured Acidimicrobiaceae bacterium | reverse complement strand
TGGCCGAATGGATCGTGGTCATCGTCGTCGCCCTGGTGGCGGCGTTGCTCATCAAGACCTTCGCCATCCAGGCGTTCTACATCCCGTCACCGTCGATGGTGCCGACGCTCGAGCCGGGCGACAGGGTCCTTGTCAACAAGTTGTCCTATGACTTCCACTCCGTCCACATCGGGGACATAGTGGTTTTCCGCCGGCCGCCCGCGGACACCACGCTCGGCATAGATGACCTGATCAAACGGGTGGTGGCGCTCCCCGGCCAGACGATCTACGTAAACGATTGCCGGGTTTACGTGAACGGCAAGGAGGAGCCCCAGCCCTACCTGCCCAAGGGATGGCAGAACCCTGGCTCCGAGTACTGCACGGTCTGGACCACCAACCTGCCGAACCCTTATAAGGTCCCGGCCGACGACTATTTCGTGATGGGTGACAACCGCAAGGACTCCTACGACTCGCGTTATTGGGGCCCGCTGCCTGCCAGTTACCTTGTCGGGCGGGCATTTGTGCGCATGTGGCCACCTAGCCGCCTCGGCTTCTTGTAGGCAGGACGGGGACGCCGGTCCTGAACCGGTTCCTGGCGTTAGGGCCGTGCTCGCGTCTAGGCTGGTGGCTGGGTAACCTCTGATGGCTCCGGAACTGGTTCGTGTCGTTGCGGGGTAATGGGGGAGAAGAGAGGCATATAGCCGCGAAACGACGTGTCCATTGACAAAAAGGTGACGCCGGGCAACCGGGGCTTACAGAGTGGAGAAAGGGCCTTAGGGCCCGGTCCAAGGGGCAAAGGGGCCGGGATCACCCACTCGAAAGTTCTGGTGGGCTAAGAAGAAGGGAAATGGACATTCTCCGTGGCATTACCCGCACTGAGGGCTCAAGGGGTTCGCAGGGACGCCGATACCACTTTGAGTACTTCAGCAACCCGAGCTTGAGGCCCGGGATGAAACAGAAGGAGTGGCCAAGGTGGCGACAGTTAGGGCGAGCTGCCCGAGTTGTGGGGACGTCGAACTGACGACTCGGGAGGTGCAAGTACAGGTGTGCTCCGCCACTGATGAGGGCACCTATTCCTTCCTGTGCCCGGGTTGCCGGCTCATCGTCAACAAGGGCGCCGAGCAGCGCGTGGTCGAGCTACTTGTTTCGGCCGGCGTCAGAGTGGTGAGCTGGGACCTTCCGGCGGAGTTGTCTGAACCAAAGTGCGGTCCGCCGATCACTTACGACGACCTTTTGACTTTCCATTTCGAGCTCGACTCCGAGGGTTGGCTCGAGCAGGTCATAGCCGGCGGCGGCACGTTGGGCTCTCGTTGAGGACGGGCTGGTGAGCTGGGCCTGGGTCGGCCCTCTTCTGGTGGCGGGGTTGGGCGCCGGCGGTTGCGCGGCGTTTTCTCGCAAGGTGCGCCGGGAGACGGAGCGCCTGCGTTTGGCCCGGGTCGAACTGCGCCGCGTTCAGTCCGGGCTCAGGGACCGCCCCGGCGCTCCCGGCGTCCGGACAGGGCCAGCAGAGTAACCACCCTCAGCGATTCGACGGCGATCTTCGGTGACATCTTCGAGCGCCCTTCGGCGCGGTTGATGAACTGCACAGGCACCTCGGCGAACTTGGCCCCCGAGCGCTCGAGCTCGTAGGCGAGCTCGATTAGCCACCCGTAGCCCTCCGCCTTCAGGGCGCCGAAGTCGACGGTCCGCAGGGTCGTCGCCCGATAGGCCCGGAAGGCCGACGTCAAGTCGGCCACGCTGCTGTTCAGGGCATGTGCGGCGTACCAGTTACCGACCCGGGACAGCACCCGCCGCCCGACCGGCCAGTCGACCGTTGACCCACCCGGGACGTAGCGGGACCCAACGACGACGTCAGCGCCGTCCGAAAGGGCGCCCAGGATGCGGGGAAGCGCCGTGGCGTCGTGCGAAAGGTCGGCGTCCATGCCCACGAGCACGTCATAGCCCCGCTCCAGCCCCCAGGAGAAGCCGTCCCGGTAGGCGCTGGCCAGCCCCCGTTTCCCCGGCCGGCGCAGGACATCGACCCCGCCCAGCTCCCGGCCCACGTGCTCGGCCAGGTCAGCCGTGCCGTCACCGCCGTCGTCGTCGACTACGAGCACGCTCGACGAGCCAACGGTCGTCCGCACCCGGCGTAAAACGCGCTCGATGTTGGCCGCCTCCCGGTAGGTCGGCATTATGACCAGCGGCCCGGCACTACCGTCGGGCACTGGCCTCCCCGGCGCGGGCATCCCCAGCTTCGCGGGGAGGGGATAAGGTGCCCATCTCGTGCAAGATAGCACCGCGGCCCAGGTCAGCCCCCGCCACGAGGGCCAGGCCAGAACGGCCGCGCCCGCCCGGCACCTGGGCGGGGAAGGCCCGGCCCGAGCCGGTTTGGGCGGGGCCTGGTGGGCATGGGCTATCGGTGCCCTGGCTCTCATCTCCCTCGGCCTGGGGGTGTTCGAACTGGTCCGGGCCGGAGGGCCCTACGACCTCTTGGAGTACGACGACGGTGTGTGGTTCGGTGCCGCCGTGCGCCTGGCGGACGGTGCTCTCCCGTACCGGGATTTTGTCCTCGACCAGCCGCCCGGGGTGCCCCTGCTCCTGTCTCCCGTGGCCCTGCTGTCCCACGCTTTCGGCACCGGCGAAGCCCTGGTCGCCGCCCGCTACGTGACCGTCCTGGTCGAGGCGGCCAACGTGGTCCTGGTCGGTTGGCTGGTGCGGCACCGTTCGGTCCTCTGCGTGGTGGTGGCCGGCGCCGTGGTCGCCGTCTACCCGGCCGCCGTGATCACGTCCCGTACGGTCATGCTGGAGCCCTACTGCGACCTGTGGTGCTTGATCGG
>CAYZVQ010000506.1:1386-2802 GCA_964481925.1 uncultured Acidimicrobiaceae bacterium | reverse complement strand
CGGACGCGGCGCCCGTCGATGCCCCAGCGCCCCTCGAAGCCTTGTTTTTCGTCGCTCGAGAGCACGCCGTAGATGACGTGGGGCCCGTCGGTGGCCCGCACCCCGAGGCGGCCCAGCCGGGGCAACAGCGGCCGGGCGAAGCGGGGTAGGCGGTCCTCCAACGCCTGGCTGGTCACGTCCCAGGTGGCGTCACTGACCAGGACCAAGGGCGGGTGCCGCCAGCGCAGCTTTATCAACAAAGCGGCCACTGCTTCGACGTAGCCGGCGCCGAAGCCGCTCGTGCCCCGCAGGACGACGGCGTCGGCACCTTTGGCCGCGCTCAGCAGCTTGCCCAGGAAGGACCAGTAGCTCCATTGGTGCGGGAGCAATGTTTCCACGGGGGCCGGCCAGGGCCCGGAGATGGTAGCGACGACGCGCGGGCTATCGATGGGCAAAAGCGTAGTGACGGGACGGGGTTAGCGCGTGGCTGCAAAGTCGGGACGAGGCCCCGGGGCGCACTGCGCCATGACGCGCTCGGTCAGCAGGGGCAGGACTTGGCGGCGCGTGCCCTGGGTAAACAGGGTGTGGTCGATGTCGGGGAGCACGACGACGCGGAACCCGCCCTTTTTCTCCATGCGCCACAGCAGCACGGCTTCGCCCTGGCGGACCTGGCGGCCCTCATAGCTCCCGGCCACCACCAGAGTGTCGATATCGTTGCGGGCCAGGCCCCGCAGGTGGAAGGCGAGCACGTCACCGCCCCGGAGGCGGTGCTCCAGCCACGACCTCACGTCCTCGCCCCGCCGGGACAGGCCGCCCAGGTAATGGTGGCCGGGAAGGCGCGAGGCGCTCCGGCGCAGGGCGGTCTTGGCCGTCGCCAGCCGGGCGCGGTAGCCGGAGGTGCCGGGGGCGGCTTCGGGCGACCGGGGGGCGGGGTCGCCTGGAGGGCTCGGGGGGACCAGGTTGATGGCCACGACGCCCCGGGCGCCACCGGTCAGAGCCGCCTGGACCGAATGCCAGGCGCCCGAGCACAGCCCCATCAGCACGACCGCCGAGGGGTCGGTGGGCGACACGGCGTGGGCGACCGCGGCCACGTCGTCGATAGCCTCGGGAGGGTAGACGAGGCCGGCCGGGCGCCCGGGCCGGGGCGGGCTGTCGCCCAATCCGGCCAGGTCCACCCGCACCACGGGCACGCCGGCGGCGGCCCACGACCGGGCCAGTTCGACCCACAGCCGGCCCGGCCCGACGTGGTCGATGCGCCCGGAGTTGAGCAAGACGGCGGTGGTCGAGGGGGCCGGACCGGCGGGGCGGGACACGATCCCGAAAAGCCGGTCCGGGCCCATGTACGTGATCTCCTCGGCGACCTCCTCGCCGTCGGGGCCGGCGACGACGGCGCTGAGCTGCGCCGGCAGCACCACCGCCGACCTCTCCCCGCCGGCC
>CAYZVQ010000506.1:0-1286 GCA_964481925.1 uncultured Acidimicrobiaceae bacterium | reverse complement strand
GACGACGGCGCTGAGCTGCGCCGGCAGCACCACCGCCGACCTCTCCCCGCCGGCCACGCCCGCCAGCCAAGAGACGATGATGTCGAGGGTGGCCTCGGGCACCACGGACTTGAGCGGCCACACGGAGATGACCTGCTCTTGCCCGACGGCCTCGGCCAGTTCGGCCCCGGCCTGCGCCAACCATTCCCGGACGGCCCGCTTGGGGGGGCGGTCCGGCCGCAGCAGGGCCAGCACATGGCCGGGCAGGGGACCGGGGCAGGCCTCCAGGGCCAGCGCCGTCATGGCCTTTACGGCGTCCGGGTCGTAGACCGTACCCAGGATCTCGGCGCCGCCCGCCCCAGCCGTGGCCTCGTCGACGGGGATGTCGAGGCCCTGGTCCCCGAGGTACACCGAGCGCAGGAGGGCCTCCTCGCGCAGGTAGCTGCGGCCGCTGTCGCAGGGGTCCCACAACACGAGCCCGTGGAGCGCGCACTCCCCGGCGGCCCACGCCGCCAGCGTGGCGCCCATGCGCATCCCGACCACGCACACCTTGGCCGCGCCCCCGGCCCGTAGCAGGTCCACGGCGGCCCGCACCGACCCCTGCCAGGCCTGCGCCCGGTCCGGGTCGCCGGCCCAGCCGGCCGAGTCACCGGTGCCGTCGTAGTCGACCTGGACGACGGCGAGGCCCTCGGTGGCCAGCCTCTCGGCCAGGGCCCGGTAGGCCCGCCCCGCCCCCTGCGCCTCCAGCCCGAACGGGGGGCAAAGTACGACCCCGGCGTACGCCGTCCCCTCTTCGGGCACGTAAGCCCGGCCGAACAGCGGGCGTCCCGGCGGACCGAACCACAATGCGCTCGTTTTCAGGACCTCATCTTGCCAGTGCGGGGAGACCTCCAGGCACACCGATGGGGGAGCGCGGTGTTCGCCCGGCCTACCTGGCGCCGTTCGACAGCCCTCACTACAATGAGCGCGAGCTTCGACGCTGATCGTGCGGAAGGGCGAAGATTTTTCTTCCGGGCCCCCCGCCCGACGACTAGGACGTGGTGCAATGCTAAGAATCTTCTCGTGAGAAACCGTGGCTGAGATCAGCATCGTGGGCCTGGGCCCCTGGGGCCTGTGCGCCCTGGAACGATTTGTCGACGCGGCCCGGCGGACGCCCGATAGCGACATCGTGGTCCACGTCGTCGAGCCCGGCCGCCCCGGCGGGGGCATGTACTCCCTGGACCAGCCCGATTACCTGGTCCTTAACACTCCGTGCGGGCAGCACTCCATGTACCCGTTCCCCGAGACCCTCGACGACTCCCGGCTCG
>CAYZVQ010000505.1:0-2818 GCA_964481925.1 uncultured Acidimicrobiaceae bacterium | reverse complement strand
GCTCATCCGGACATTGCCGCTCATCCGGACATTGCCGCGCTGGGCTCGTGGCGGAGGGGGGGCACGAGCCCAGCGCGGCCCAGAAGGCGCAGGGCGCGCTCTTCGGCCGCGTCGAAGACCACGGCGTCATCGGGCACCCGGTCGCAAATAAAGGTCACCACGCAGTCGCTGCAGACGTCGGTCCCCTGCATGGTGCAGCCGTCGCAATCGATGGTCAGAGTTGCCATACATCCAGGTTCTCATGAGGCAGTGACCAAAACCCCCGGCTGGTGCCGCTACGGTTGGACGAGTGGTCACCGCATTTGTGCTCATAGACGCTGAACCCGCCCGAGTGGGCCAGCTGGCGCAGGAGGTGGCGGCCGTTGACGGGGTGGCCGAGGCCTACTCCGTGGCCGGCCACGCCGACATCGTCGCCGTGGTCCGGGTGCGCCAGATGGAAGAGCTGGCCGAGGTCGTCACCGGCCGCTTGCACAGTCTGGCCGGCGTCACCGATACCCGGACGCTGGTGGCGTTCCGCTCGTACAGCCGCAAAGACCTCGAGACGATCTGGGAGCTGGGCACAGCCTGAGGTTGGGCACAGCCTGAGGTTCGGGACCGGTGCTTATTGGAGGCCGCCGGTGCGGCTACGCAGCTACCTGGAGCCCGTACCATTGCTCTCGTGGTAGTAGTGCTTGAGGCCCTGGCGGCGTTGTTGATCGTCGGCGTCGGCGTCCTGGTTGGCGTGGCCGCCCTGACTTCCTATTCGGTGCGTTATTCGCTGCGCCGAGCCAACCGGCTATTGCCCGGTCGGGGGCCGGCTACGGCGCCCATGACCTGGCTGTGGAGCCCCGGCCCGGCCGCCACCCTGCACCGTCGGCTGCGCACCGCCTGCAAGTTGGCCGGCTCCGTGCCAGGGGCCGGGCGCCCCCGGGAACTGGCCACTCGCCAAAGCCGGCGGGCTCTGCGTGCCTCCCGGCGCCGCCCCGCCCCGGCCCGGGACGGGATCGCCGAGCTGGCCCGCGAGGTATTAGAGGACGCCCTCGAGCTCGATGGCCAGATCGTTACGGCCAGCTGGCTGGCCCGAGGCCACTACAGGGCCCACGCTCTGGCGGCGCTCCAGTACGAGGTCGGTGAGATCGAGGACGCCGCTCGCCGGGTGCACCGGCTCTCCGAACGGCGGGCGCGCCTGGCCCAGTTCAGCGAAGTGAGCTCGCTCAGCCTCCAGGAACGAATAGCCGCCATGGAAGCTGCCTTCAGCGAGTTGGCCCCTCGCCCGCCTCGGCTCTGACCGCCTCCGACCGAGACAGGCTGACGAGGCGGTCCAGACTGCGGGCGGCAGCACCGCTGTCCACTGACGCCGCGGCCCGGTGCATCCCATCTTCAAGGTCGGTCGCGTGCCCGACCACGACCAGCGCGGCCGCCGCGTTGAGCAGCACGATGTCCCGGTGCGGGCCACGCTCGCCTGAGAGCACCGCCCTCGTGGCCGCGGCATTCGTAGCGGGGTCGCCACCCCTAAGGTCCTCGAGACCGGCGGGAGCCAGCCCGAGGCGGGCGGGGTCGACGACGAAGCTGTGCAACCCGCCTGGCCCGGGACGCCATTCCACCACCGTCGACGGCGCCGCGGTGGACAGCTCGTCGAGCCCGTCGTGGCCGTGGACCACCCAGGCCCTTTCCGCCCCGGCCGAGCCGAGGACTGTGGCCACCCGCTCGGCCACCCTCCCGTCGCCCACCCCGACCAGCTGGTAACGCGCCCTGCCCGGGTTGGCCAGGGGACCGAGAAGATTGAAGGCGGTGGGCACGCCGAGCTCGCGGCGGGTCGGGCCCACGTGGCGCATGGCCGGGTGGTACCGGGGCGCGAAACAAAAGCCGATCCCGGCTCCCTCGATGCAACGGGCCACCGAGCGGGGCGGGAGGGCGATCTCGACCCCTAGGGCTTCGAGCACATCGGCAGAGCCGGTACGGGAGGACGCCGCCCGCCCGCCGTGCTTGCAAACGGGCACGCCCGCTCCGGCCACAACCAGCGCGGCGATGGTGGAAACATTGATCGTGCCGGCCCGGTCGCCTCCCGTGCCGCACGTGTCGACCAGCTTGGCCCGCAGGTCGTCGGGGACGGGCACGGTCTCGGCCACCTCGAGCATGGCCCCCAACATGCCCGTGAGCTCCTCGGACGTCTCGCCCTTGCAACGCAGGCCGAAGATGAACGCCGCCATCTGCGACGCGCTGGCCGCTCCCTCCAGGATTTCCCGCAGAGCCGCCGCCGACTCTACCGAGCTCAGGTCGTCGCCCGCCGCCACCCGCCCGAGTACCGCCGGCCAGCCCCCGATGTCGGCCAGGGCCACCCGGGCCACGCTCCCGCCCAGGCGGACAGAGACTTCTTGGGGCACGGCTTCGGGCACCCCCCCAAAGTTACTAATTCGAGGTCCGGGAGGGCGACGCTTCTTGAGGGCCCTCGCTGCAGTCGCTAACGTCCTGCTGCCGAGCCGCGAGAGCCGGTTCCGGAAGGGACACCATGAGCATCCTGGTAATAGACGTTGGCAGCAGCGCCGTAAGGGCCGGCGTCGTCCGTCCCGACGGCACCGTGACGGCCCGGCGCGTGGCACCAGTCCCTGTCCAACGCCCGACGCCGGGCAACGTGGAGCTAGACGCCGCCGTTTCGGCGCGCGCCCTGCTCGAGGCGGCCCGCAGCTGCTTGGCCGAGGCCGGGCCGGTCGACGGCGTGGGCGTAACCAACCAACGGGGCACGACGGTGGTCTGGGACGCAGTCACGGGTGAGCCGGTCGGACCGGCCTTGAGCTGGCAGGACCTGCGCACGGTGTTCACCTGCCTCGAACTGCAAGGC
>CAYZVQ010000504.1:0-2823 GCA_964481925.1 uncultured Acidimicrobiaceae bacterium | reverse complement strand
TCATCGGTCCAGCCGTCCCAGCGTTCCCAGATGGTCGTCGCCCCGCGGTCGATCGTGTACTGCCATGACGGGAAGGACCGCTGCTCCAGGAGCCGGTAGGCGACGTCAGAGTACCCGTTGGAGCTGAGCACCGGCAGGAGGTACCCGACGCCGACGAAACCCGTGGTCAAGTGCCAATCCTCCCGGGCGATCGCCTCGACCAGGTGCGCCGCGGCCTGGGCCCGGAGGTGCTCGGGGAGCAGGCCCATATGCAAAGCGAGCGCGTAGGCCGTTTGCGTCCCGCTCGCCACCGTGCCCGTCTGGCCTACGTATTCCTCCACGAACGCGTCTCGGACCTCGCCCGCCAACTGCTGGTAGCGGGCGTCGTCCTGGGGCCGCCCGACCGCCCGGCACACTTCAGCCATCAGGACGGCGTCGTAGGCCCAGTAGGCCGTGGCGAGAAGCGGGCGTGGCGTGAAGTCACCCTTAGGGGCGAGCCAATCGCCAAAGTTGTTGCCTAGTTTCTGCGTCCTCAGCCTCGTCGGGTTGTTAGTCGACAGGAAGTCCATCCAGGCCGCCATCGGCCCGAAGTTGCGCTCCAGCACCCCTGTATCGCCGTACATCTTGTAGACGGTCCAGGGCACGATCACGCCCGCGTCGCCCCACGCCGGCGCTGCCTCCTGGTCGAGGCTGAGCCGGGGGACGAAGTCGGTGAAGGCGCCGGAAGGCAACTGAGCATCGCTGAGGTCATCCAGCCACTTCGAGAAAAAGGAGGCGACGTCACGGTTGTACGCCGCCGTCCGGGCGAAAATCTGGGCATCGCCGAGCCACCCGAGCCGCTCGTCGCGCTGGGGGCAGTCGGTCGGGATACTGATGAAGTTGGCGCGTTGGCCCCAATCGATGTTGGCGTAAAGACGGTTGACTTCGGGAGACGAGCACTCGAAGAAACCGGTGCGGGGGGTGTCAGAGTGCACGACGCACGCGGTCGCCGCGGCGGGGGTGAGGTCCCCGGACAAACCCGAGATCTCGGCGTAGCGAAAACCGTGGAAAGTTGAGCGGGGCTCCAGCACCTCAGTCCCGCCCGCCGTCGTGAACAGGTCCGTTTGGCGCGCCGTACGAAGATTGTCGACGTACAGACTGCCCTCTTCGTCCAGCACCTCGCCATGGCGGACGCGGATGACGGTGCCAGGAGGCTCGTCCACCTTCAGCCGTACCCAGCCGGCGAGGTTTTGGCCAAAGTCAACGATCAGCCCACCACCGGGCGCCGCCAGGACAGTTCTGGCCGGCAGCTCTTCGGTCACCCTTATCGGCGGGCCCGGGTCGGCCACCAGCGCGGCGTCGCCCCGCCCACGGCACGAAGCGGGCCGCCACGAGCTGTCGTCGAAACCCGGCCGGTCCCACGACGGCGGCTCCCGGCGCTGGTCCCGGCGCTCGCCCATCAGAAGGTCGGCGTGGGCGATGGCGCCTGTGGAGCTTCTCCAGCGTTCGTCCGTGACGATCCTTTGTTCGCCACCGTCCTCCATGGTGATGACGAGCTGTGCCAACAGCTCCGGGTCGCGTGCGTAGTGGGCGCCGGCCCGCTTGGCGTCAAAACCAAAGAAGCCGCAGGCCCAACCGTCGGCGACTATTGCCCCGATAACGTTGTCGCCTCCTAGGAGCAACTCGGTCACGTCGTATGTCTGGTACAAAAGCCGCCGGGTGTAGTCGGTCCATCCAGGCGCCAGCACCCCGTCGCTCACCGGGCGGCCGTTGACCGAAAGCTGGTAAATGCCGAGCGCCGTCGCATAAAGACGGGCCGAAACAACTTTCCGGTCGAGCGTGAAAGCTCGCCGCAAATAGGGAGGCGCCCTCATCGCCTGAGCGATCGCGTCAACAGGCCCGCCGGGGCCCGGGGGAGCGGAAGGGTCGCGGCCCGGGCCGAGGCCTATCCAGGACGCGCTCCACCCGGCGGCGGGACCCAGTGCCGTCTCAAAGGTTGCTCCCGGGCTCCATGGTCCCGGCTCACCCGTCTCGTCCCAGACGCGGGCCTTCCAGACGTACTTTCGCGCCGGCACCAGGGGCGCTCCTTGGTAAGCGACGTCGGTCGAAGCCTCCGCTGTAACGCGCCCGCTGTCCCAGGCCAAGGCTCCGTGCTCGAGGTCAGCACCGTCGAGCCCGACCCTGACCTGGTAAGCCGTTTGCCATCGCCCTGCTCCGGTCCCCGTGCCCGGCTCGGCGGCGGCGCTACGCCAGGCGAACCGGGCCCGGTCGGGCTCTACGCCCAGCGGGTTTTGTTTGTGGGCACAACGAAGGTCGAACGGTACGAGACCGTGCGAGGTCATCAGAGCTCCGCCAGGGGCATGACGTCAAGGATCCCCGGGGCGGCGCGTAGCTGCTTGACCACCGCCTCGGGCACAGGCTCTTCCAGGGAGATCGCCATTATCGCGGTGTGCTTGTCGGCGGAGCGGCCAAGGTGAAGGTCGTTGATGTTGATGTCGGCGGTGGCCAGAGCATTTGTTACCAGGGCGACCATGCCCACCCGGTTGTCGTTGCGGACGACCAGCAGCCATGGCGCGAACGGCAGCTCGATCTCATGCTCGTCGAGGAGCACGATCCTGGGCTCGCCCTGCCCGAACAGGGTCCCGCCGACAGTCCGCCCTCCTCCCCGGACCAGGACGAGGTTGACGTAACGATGAGAGGCGCTGGCGGTCGTCGCCCGCACCTCGAGACCCCGCTCTGTGGCCAGCTGGGCTACGTTCACATAGGACACGGGGTCTTCGCTGGCGGCGGAGAAGAGGCCCTTCTGCGTTGCCAGGGTGAGCAGCCGCGTGTCATGGCCGGCGATGGGGCCCGCGTATTCGATCT
>CAYZVQ010000503.1:0-2825 GCA_964481925.1 uncultured Acidimicrobiaceae bacterium | reverse complement strand
CACCTGGGAGGTGACCAGCCGCTTGGCCGAGTTCAAAGGGGCGGTTGGCCTCTAGTCCGTTGCCCGGCCCGCCCATGGCCGCAACCCCCGCGGCCCCGCCCCAGGTCGCCCGCGTGCTCCCGGACGTGGCCGGGTTCGAGAGGGAGCTCGACTATGCGGTGCCGGCCGACCTGGCCGGTGACGTGCGGGAGGGGAGCATCGTGCGCGTACCCCTCCAGGGCCGTACTGTGCGGGGCTGGGTACTGGCCTTTCCCGTCGAGCCCCCGGACGGGATCGTCTTGCGGCCACTGGCCAAGGTTGTGGGTTGGGGGCCCGAGCCGAGCCTGTGCGACCTGGCCGGCTGGGCCGCATGGCGCTGGGCTGGGCGCCGCCGCTCCCTGTTGGTCACCGCCTCGCCCCTCACCTCCGTCAGGCAGCTCCCTCCAGGGCGGGACGGGCCCCTGCATGGTGCTTCGGCGCTCGGGACCGCGTCGGCGCCCGGCAGGGGGCCGACCGGCAACCCGGGCTCGTCCTCCATCACCGGGCCGGTCGGGGACCGGGGGTCGGGCGAAGCTCGCCGGCTCGTCCAGGACGCGTGGCGAGCGGGCACGCACGTGTTGAGGTTGCCGCCCGTCTACAGCGCCACCGACCTCGTGGCGGCGGCCGCCGAGCATGGCCCGGTCCTGGTTGTGGCCCCGACCAACGGGCGCGCCTCGGCCGGCTGCGCGGCCCTGCGCCGGCGTGGCGCCAAGGTCGCCCTGTTGCCCGGGGACTGGGCGCTGGCTCGCGCCGGTACCGACGTCGTGATCGGCGCCCGCGCCGCGGCCTGGGGCCCGTGCCCGGGGCTCGCCTCGATCGTCGTGCTCGACGCTCACGACGAAGGCCTCGTGCAGGAGCAGGCGCCGACATGGGACGCGCCCGCCGTAGCCCGTGAGCGGGCCGGGCGCTCGGCAGTGCCCTGCCTGTGGGTTACTGCGTGCCCGACCCTGGAGCTGCTGGCCGCGGCCGACGACGTGCATGCGCCTAGCCGCGCCGCCGAACGTGCCGGCTGGGCCAGGCTCCAGGTGATCGACCAGCGCCGCTCGGACCCCAGGACCGGTCTTTACTCCGATGAACTGGTGCGCTTGCTACGCGACGGCGGGCAGCGGGTCGTCTGCGTACTGAACCGCAAGGGCCGGGCCCTGCTGCTGGATTGTGCGGCATGCGGGGAGGTGGCCCGGTGCGAGCACTGCGACGGGGCCGTGCGGCTCATGGGCGAGGCCCTGACCTGCCGGCGTTGTGGCCGGTCGCGACCCCAGGTGTGCGCGTCGTGCGGCTCGGACGCACTGCGCTCGTTGCGGGTGGGGGTTACCCGGGCGCGTGAGCAATTGGAGGCTCTCGCCGGCCGCCCTGTCGGCGAGGTGACCGCACTGACAGCCGGGAAGGAGGACCTCCCCGGCACCGACGTGTTCGTGGGCACCGAAGCCGTCCTGTACCGGGAGAGCGAGCTCCGCCGCCGGGGGGCGGTAGGAGCGGTGGCCTTCCTCGACTTCGACCAGGAGCTGCTGGCCCCGCGCTACCGGGCGGCCGAGGAGGCGCTGGCCCTGTTGGCCCGAGCCTCGCGCCTGGTGGGGGGCCGGGGCCGAGACGGGCGGGTACTAGTCCAGACGCGCCTCCCCGGCCACCCTGTCATCGAGGCGGCCGGCTTGGCCGGCCCGCAGAGGCTGTCGGAGGCTGAGGAGCCGGTCCGCCGGGCCCTGCGGCTGCCCCCTTTCTCCGCCCTGGCCGTCCTCAGCGGCGCCGGTGCCGCCGAGCTCGCCGCCGGCCTGGAGAAGCTGGCCGGTGACCAGATCGAGGTCAACGCGCTCGGCGAGGGCCGTTGGGCGGTCCGGGCACCCGATTCAGCCGCGCTGGCGCACGTGCTTGGCGCCGTCGAGCGACCGGCGGAACGGGTGAGGACCGAGGTCGGCCCGGTACGCTTCTGACAGGACGCTTCTGACAGGACGCTTCTGACAGGACGCTTCTGACAGGACGCTTCTGAGCCGGGCCGGGTCAGGCGTGCGGCCAGCCAACCAGGCGGCAGGGGATGGCGGCGTCCTCATCTAGGTGGTAGCTGGCACAAACGCGGTGATAGCCGTCGGCGATCACCATGGGGGCTCCGCGCGACGCGTCGCCCCGCACCAACAGCACGGGTGAAAGTTGCTCACCCCTCCGGGCCTTCTGGATGTCTTTGGCAACGTGGACGTTGGTGTCGGCCAGCAGCGGGAGGTCGCTGGCCCGCAGCAGGTCCTTGGCCTTGCGGTGGTCCAAGGGGGCGGCCCTGAGCGCGTCTACCAGGCCGTTGGCCAACGCTTCAGTCACGACCAGGCTCAGGAAATCATGCGCGGCGGGATAGTCGTGTTCGTCCGGCTCGGACTTCCAGTGCTGAGTGACGATCATGCCAAGAGACGCTATCGGGCAGGCCGGGGCACACCAGCGGGCATTTGCCCGGCCGCCCCTGGACCGAGCCTCAGGCCCTGGCCCGAGCCTCAGGCCTTGGCACTCGAATTTCCGGCCGGAACTCTTTACCTGAATAAGGTCACTCAGGATTGGTATCGGGCACCCTCCCAGGCTCCGCTCCCAAAATCGGGCGGCCCGACCAAACCCGGGACTGTCGCACCCCCGCTGGCGATCGCCCGTTGGACGGACGGCCGCTCGAGGAACCTCGCCGACCTTCGAGGCAAAGTCGTCGTCCTCGACTTCTGGGGCATGTGGTGCGGCGGATGCGTCCGCGACATCCCGATCGTGATAGGCTTTCTGCAGGCTCTTCATCTCCGGGATGTCGTCTTCGCGGCCATCCATACGGCGGGCGCCGATCTCGACAAGCT
>CAYZVQ010000502.1:0-2837 GCA_964481925.1 uncultured Acidimicrobiaceae bacterium | reverse complement strand
GCGCCATCACCGAATGGGTACTGCGGGAGGCGCTGACCCAGTGCGAGTCGTGGCGGCGCGCCGGCCAGGACCTGCGGGTGGCAGTCAACATCTCGGCCCGCAATATGCGCGACGTGCGTTTCCCCGAGGTCGTAGCCGGCTTGGTGCGCGAGACCGGCGTCGACCCGGGCGCCGTCGAGCTCGAGGTGACCGAGAACACCATCGGCCTCGACCGCACTACGGCCCAGTCCGTCCTGGCCCGGCTGCGTTCCAATGGGCTGTCCATCTCGCTGGACGACTTCGGGACGGGCTATTCGTCGATGGCGCAGCTACGCGAGCTACCCGTGGACCGCATCAAGATCGACCGCAGTTTTGTGACCAACATGGCCCGCCAGGACAGGGACGCCCTCATCGTCCGGGCCATCGTCCAGCTCGGTCAGGCTCTCGGGATGGAGACGATCGCCGAGGGCGTAGAGGACACCGGTGTGGCCAATATGCTGCTTGGGCTCGGCTGTAACACGGGGCAGGGATGGCTCTACGGCGCGGCGATGGCGCCCGAGGTGCTCGCCCGCCACCTCTGGGTGCCTGGACGGGTGCCCGGACGGGTGCCCGGACCTGGGGTGCCCGGACCTGGGGTGCCTGCGCCCTGGGTGCCTGCGCCCTGGGTGCCTGCGCCCTGGGTGCCCGGCGGCGCCCCGTCCGACTCCTTGCGGAGCTCCCACGGTGCACCGCCGGCCGGCCAAACCCATCGGCTTGTGTTACCTGACCGTTAACTTGCCGGCGGCGAAGGCTCCCCGTAACAGTCCTGCAACACAGCCTGGCTAAACATGCGGCGATGACGCTTCCCGTCGTTCAGGCCCTGTCGCCCAGCCCGTGGGCCTTCGGTGCGCAAGAGCTGGACGGCTTGGAGGCTTACTACCGCGCCAACGGCTTCGCCGTCCTGTCCGGGTCGCTCAGCCAGGCCGAGCTGGGCGGGCTGGAAGACGAGTGCGTCGCTGCCCAGGAACGGCTCGTGGCCGGGGACCTCCCCGAGCGCTACGGGACGACCCGGCTCATCGAGGAGAACGCGGGCGACAAGGCGGCGCGCTTTGCCAACTACGTCGTCCACATCACCGAGCTGTCAGGGGCCGCGAACCGCGTCGTGCATTCCCCGGCCGTCACCGACCTGGTCGGCCGCTGGTTGGGGCCATCGTGCTGGTCGGCCGAGGCGGGGACGTTCGGCTACGTCTACCAGGACGCCCGGCCCGGCCCCGACAGCAGCTACAAGCGCATCGGCTGGCATAGCGATTGGCAGTCGAGCCCGCACCTCGCCATGTGGCCGGCGACAGCCGTGACCATCCACATCGACGGGACCAGCCCGGCCAACGGCTTCTTGAGGGTGGTGCCGGGCAGCCATTTGTGGGCCACCCCGGCCCCTCACGACAATGTCAACGGCGCCGTGGTGCCGCCGGGGTCGGCTGCCACGGGCGGGTACACGGCGGCCCCTCCTCCGTTCCCGATGCCGCTGCGCTTCGAGAAGGTGCCGGGCGAGGTGGCGTTGTACGCCGAGCCGGGCGACATCCTCTTCCACGATTGTTACCTCTGGCACTCAGCGGCCGTTGCCACCGACATCACCAGCCGGCGGCGCCACGTGCGCGGCAGTTGGTACGGCGGGCAACGGCCGGTGGAGTTCGGCGAAAAAGACTTCGTCAAGAACGCGGCTCGATGACTCCCGGCCCCATCGGCGCCGTGACCGCTAAAGCCCTTCCCTTCCCTCGACCAACTACCTCGACCAACTAAAAGGAGATCCCATGCCTTTTTCTGAGAACATCGACCGCCGTACCTTCCTGCGCCGCGCCGCCCGCACCGGGGCCGGAGCGGCACTGATGGCCGTGGCCGGCAGCGGCGTGCTGGAAGGCCTGGCGCCTTCGGGCGCATCGGCGTCCGCCATGTCGCTGGGCTCGGCCGCCTTGCAATTGGACTGGATCGACGACATCGAGTTCGCCGGGAGCTACATAGCCAAGACCAACGGGTTGTACGCCAAAGCAGGCCTGGACGTGAGCCTGCTCACCGGCGGCCCCAACACCTCGGTGGAGCCCATAGTCGTCTCGGGCAAGGCGCTGGTGGGCATCAGCGGGCCCGACCTCACCTCCGCCGCCATCGACAATGGCGCCGACCTCGTCATCATCGGCGCCCAGATGCAAAAGGCCCCCCAAGCCATCATGTCTTTGGCGAAAACCCCGATCAACGACCCGCAGGGCATGATCGGCAAGAAGATCGGCGTACAGGCGGGCAACCTGCTCTCCTTCAAGGCGTTCCTGAACCTGGTCGGCATCCCGGCGTCCAAGCTCACCATCGTGCCGGTCCAGTTCGACCCCACACCGTTGGCCGACGGCGAGGTCGACGGCTGGTACGCTTTCATAACCAACGAGCCCTTCCTGCTCGGCGCCAAGGGCATCGTCACCAAGACCTGGCTACTTTACGATTACGGCTACAAGCTCTACAGCGGCACTTACCTGGCCCGCAGTTCCAGCCTCACCGACGCGACGGAACGGGCGCAAGTGGTCGCCCTCATGAAGGGAGAAATCCAAGGTTGGGAGGCCGCTTTTGCCAACCCCCCGATGGCCGCCCGCCTGACCGTCGACGTGTACGGCAAAGGCGACGGCCTCGACATCCCGACTCAGCAAAAAGAGCTCTACGCTTACCAGAAGCTTTTCCAGACGCCCACCACCGCCGCCCACGGCCTCATGTGGATGAGCCCGCAGGACATCGAGGCCAACGTCAAGACCCTGGCGTTGGTCAATATCAAGAGCAGTCCCAAGTACTTCACCACCGAGATCCTCGAAGAGGTGTTCAAGGGTGCCAGTCACGTCTAGCGC
>CAYZVQ010000501.1:0-2840 GCA_964481925.1 uncultured Acidimicrobiaceae bacterium | reverse complement strand
GCGAACACCCCGGAATTTCGTGGCTACGTCCTGGCCAACTACTTCTCGGACCCGTTTTTCCGCAAACGCCTCGCCAAGAGCCCCGAGGATGACCCGCGCGCCGCGGTGGAGGAGTGGGTGAAGATCTTCGGGCTCTCGGTGGGCTGGGACGATCTCGCCTGGATGCGGGACGCTACCAGCATGCCGATCGTGCTCAAGGGAATCAACCACCCCGAGGACGTGCGCCGGGCCAAGGATTACGGCGTCGAGGGCATTTACTGCTCCAACCACGGCGGCCGGCAGGCCGACGGCGGCCTCCCGGCCCTCGAGGCCCTGCCCGACGTGGTCGACGCCGCGGGCGACACCCCGGTGCTATTCGACTCCGGTGTCCGCACCGGCACCGATGTGGTCAAAGCCCTGGCCCTGGGCGCCACCGCAGTCGGAGTCGGTCGCCCCTATATCTACGCGCTCGCCCTCGGCGGCGAGGACGCCGTGGTGCACATTATCCGCTCGCTGCTCGCCGAGGCGGACCTGCTCATGGCCGTGGACGGCTACCCCACCCTGGCCGACCTGCGCGCCGACGGAGCCATCCGACGTGTTCCCGGCCGCTGACCCTGTCTGCGGTCATGCCCCTACGCGTGGGCGACCCTGGTCTCGCTGACCAAGGTCCGCGACAACGACACCGGGGCGGCCTCCACCCACGGCCGCACCAAGCATTTGATCATAAGGAGAAACTAGTCATGTCATTTGTGCGACAGGTACGTCTAGACGCGGCGGTGGACACCGGGTACCCGAAATATCGCGGCGTGATGGCGGCCAGCCCGGAGAGCACGATCGTGCTCGGCTGCTGGATCGAGACAGGCGGAAGCGGGCCGCCGCTGCACCTGCACGCCTGTGACCAGTTCTATGTCTTCCTAGCGGGACACACGACCGTGCAAGTCGGCTACGACGTTCAAGAGGCCGGCGCCGGTGACGTGATCTTCATTCCAGCAGGCCTCCCGCACTGCAACTGGAACAACAGCGGTGCGCAGGAGCATCACCTGGAGATCATGGCGCCAGGGGTACGCCCCGGCCTGCCGCTGCTTACCCCGGTGACCGCAGTCGACGAGGTGCCGACGCCCGCGACTACGCCCTACACGCGAACTCTCGATGCTGGCGAGGCCAGCTCCGCCGGAGCGAGGACCCAATGGACGATAGCCGACGAGGCTTGCGGAGTGCGAAGCGCTCGGATCCACACTGTCGAGCTCGCCAAATGCGAGGCACCCAGCGATCCCCAGGTTCTCGACGTCGACCACCTGATGTTCGTGCTTGACGGCCGACTGACCCTGGCGATCGCCGGTCAGGACACGGTGGGCGACGCGCAGTCACTGATCGTAATCCCGGCTGGCGTCGCGCATCGTCAGTGGAACCCATCGTCATCACCCGTGCGCTACCTAGACGTACAGGTTCCTGCGCCCGAAATGTACACCAGCCTTGCACCTCCCCTGAGCACACACTAAGAAAGCGAGTTCCCCATGTCCCGTATAACCATTCCCGATGTGCCTCCTGAGTCACTCCCTGCCCAGTGGCGAGATGCAGAAAAAACGGGCGCTCTAGTCAACATATTTCGGATCATGCTGCGCTCGCCGCAGATCGCCACGCTCGTCGTCGAGCTCGGAGCCGCCCAGTTCGGATCCGGCTCGCTTCCCCCCGAAGACCGTGAGCTGTCGATCCTCACAACAGCATCATGCACCCGTTCGGCCTACGAGGCATCGCAGCACGAGCAGATCTCGCAATCCGTCGGAGTGACATCGTCGCAGCGAGCAGCTGTCGCGGTCGGGCAGTGGGATGCGCCGGAGCTCAGCGAATCCCAGCAGGCTCTGCTCGCGTTCGTCGCGGCCGTCCAGGCCGGCCCCACGGTCCCCGACGCCGTGTTCGACGCCGTACAGCGCCACTACAGCGACCAGCAGGTAGTCGAGGCCGTGATCCTGACGGGTTACTACTTCATGCTGGCGCGTCTCAGTACCGTGTTCGGGATCCCGCAGGATCCCCAATCGGGGGACACCGTGCTACGCGCGGGGGTCTTGCTCAATGCGGGCCAATGACGCCCCAAGACAATGCGCGGTGCACCCGGTGGTACCCGAACTTCCCTTCGGGGGAGTCGGCACCTCAGGCATGGGAAAGTACCACGGCCATTGGGGATTCGAGGCGTTCACGGACGCCCGCGGAGTCCTCTGCCACTGCCCATTCGTTGATCCTGCGCTCAAGTACCCACCCTATGCAAAGCACAAGCGTGGGCGGAAGGTCGAGATGAAGTTGCTCCATCGCACCTCGGGGTTCAACCGGGGGTCTGGGCGTCGGTCGCCTGTCAGCGCGGTGGCCGTAACCCGCAGGTTGCCGATAGTCGGCCGCGGACCTTATCTAAAGCAGTCCCAAACTCCGTCCGCGCGAACAACCCCGCCTCCGCATCCGGGGTGAGAGCGAACGCAAGAGAAATCCCGAGAGAAGGACGAGGATGAACAATTCCGTGGCAAGTCTTGGGAACCCAGCCAAACGCAGTGAGCCGATGGGGCCGCACATCGCCGCGGCGTCCGGAGAACCGATATCACCACCGGCCACCGAGGCGGCGCTGTCAACTTCGGCAGGACCGAGATGGATCGAGGACGCATGACCCTGACCACGCCGATCAAAGCTCCCGATTCGATGCCGGCCGAGTCGGTGTCTCCCAAGCAATCACAGGGCTTCGTCGCCGAACTGTTCGTCGCCATTACGCCCCGGACGGTCTTTCTTGTCTTTGGAGTGTTGCTCATCCAGCTCGCGTTCGTGTTTTCCTACGTCGGCGCGTTCCACCACCCCACCCCGCACCAGGTTCCCGTGGTGGT
>CAYZVQ010000500.1:0-2864 GCA_964481925.1 uncultured Acidimicrobiaceae bacterium | reverse complement strand
TCGCTCGAGCTGCTCATGAGGGCGGCTACCGGGTGGAAGCAGTCCTATTTCCGCCTCGAGTCGAACCGGGTCGTGACCGACCTCAGGGAGGACGGCACGTTCCTCACCGAGGCGCGCATCAAGGTCTTCGTGGGCGACGAGCGCATCATGGAGGTGGCGGAAGGCAACGGGCCGGTGCACGCCCTGGACGCCGCCCTGCGCAAAGCCCTCGGCCCCCGTCATCCCGAGCTGGCCCGCATCCACCTCACCGACTACAAGGTGAGGGTCCTCGATTCGTCGACGGGTTCGGCGGCCGTGACCCGGGTGCTGATCGACTCGACCGACGGCGAGCGCTCGTGGACCACCATCGGCGTCTCGGAGAACGTGATCGAGGCCTCCTGGGAAGCCCTTTCGGACTCCATCGTTTTTGGGCTATTGCACACCGGCGCCACCGAGCACGAGGCCGGCGACCGCCCTGGTGGAGGGGACCGGCTCCCGTGAAGGCGACCACCCCGCGCCAAAGGTGCGGCGGATAAGGTTGGGGCCCATGGCTCAACCGGAGTACGTCCCGCTGGTGTCCAGCGACAGGGTCAGGCCTTCCAGCCGCCTCTCCACTCCTCGGCGCTGGTCCCAGGACCGGCCGGCCGAGATTGCTTCTCTCCGCCAGCCCGTGGGCGCCAGGCTGGGTTCTACCGGCTCCGACCTGGGGTTCGGGTTGAAGCTGGCCAAGCGGGTGGCCGATCGGGCGGTGCTGAGCGAGGGCGAGGACATCGCCGACGCCATCGCCGGCTGTTTCGCCTGTGGCACGCGCCGCTCGTCGACGTCCCACCGTGGGCCCGTCATTTACGACATGGAATGGGCCTTTACGCTGTGGGGGTTCCTGCCCGGCGCCCCGGCCGACCTTGTCGTCCACCGCCGGCCCCTGTTCGCCGGCGTTCACCACGACTACTCCCGCCAGCGGGCGGTGGCCGACGCCGTCCCCGAGGGAGCGCTCAAGTTGACGCCGGCCGAGGTCCAAGCCGGCCTGACCAATTGGCGGAAGTTGCTCGGCGCCGCCTGAGCCCGCCTGTTACGGCCCGTCAAAGGCCTCCACAGCTGCCGCCAGGGCGTCGAGGTCCGCCGGCCCGGCCACGTTGGCTCGGGCGGCGTCGGGCAACGTGCGGCGCACCATGCCCGACAGCTCGGTCCCCGGGCCCAACTCGACGAACACCCTGGTACCCATCTCCGCCAGGGCCCCGAGGGTCTCCCGCCAGCGCACCTGCGAGGTCAGCTGGGCGGACAACAGGGCGGCGAACCCGTCCCTATGGGCCCGGGCGTCGACGTTGGCCACCACGGGGAAATGGGCCACGCTGAAGGCGGTGGCGCCGACAGCGGCGTCGAGCGCCCCCTGAGCCGGCGCCATGAGAGGCGAGTGGAAGGCACCACCGACCTGGAGGGCGACCACGCGCTTGGCCCCTCGGCCGAGCGCGGCCTGGCCGGCCTGTTCCACGCCCGCCGCCGTCCCCGATACGACCACCTGGACCGGCGTGTTGTCGTTGGCCACCCACGCGCCCTCCGTGGCCTGGCAGGCCGTGACGACCTCGGGCACGCCTAGACCGAGCACGGCCGCCATCGTCCCCGGGTTGGCGTCGGCCGCCGCCTGCATGGCATCGCCCCGGGCCTGCACCAGGCGCGCCCCGGGCTCTGCCTCCAGGGCGCCCGCCGCTACGAGCGCGGTGTACTCGCCCAGGCTGTGACCGGCGGCGGCGAGGCGCCCTGGCCCCCACGCCGCCAACGGTCCTCTCGACGCCGCGTCCAGGACCACCAGGCTGAGGGCGTAGGTCGCCAGCTGAGCGTTGCGGGTGGCCCGCAGGCCCTCGGCGTCCGCCTCGAGGAGCAGGTAGGAGATGTCCCGGCCGGTGGCTTCGCTCAGGCGGTCGACGACGGTCCAGGACGGCTGCCCCTGCCAGGGTGCCCCCATGCCGGGACGCTGCGAGCCCTGCCCGGGGAAGATCAGTGCCAGCACGAGTCTCGTATGCTAACTCTCTTGCGCGAAGCCTTCGGGTTGTACGTCCACATCCCCTTCTGCCGCCGCCGCTGCGACTATTGCGCCTTTGCCACCTGGTCGGACCGTTACGAGTTGTGGCCGCGCTACGTGGGTGCCTGTGTGGCCGACGCCGGGCGCCTCGGGGGCCTCGGACGGGGCCCGGCCACGTCGGTCTTCTTCGGGGGCGGGACACCGTCGTTGTTGCCGGCCGACGCGCTCATAAGCATCCTCGACGCGCTACGAGAGAGCGTCGGTGTCGCCCCGGACGCGGAGGTGACCGTGGAGTGCAACCCCGAGACCGTATCGGCGGCCAAGCTGGCCGCCCTCAGAGCGGGCGGCGTGACCAGGTTGTCCTTCGGCGCGCAGTCGATGGTGGCTCACGTCCTGGCGTCGCTCGGGCGAGAGCACGACCCGGCGTCGGTCGTCGGTGCCGCCCGGTTGGCCGCCGACGCGGGCTTTGCCGAGACCTACAACGTGGACCTGATCTTCGGAGCGGCCGGAGAGACCCTGGCCGACTGGCGCGCTTCGCTGGAGGGCGTGCTCGCCCTTGACCCGGCGCCGTCGCACGTGAGCGCGTACGCCTTGACGGTCGAACCAGGCACGCCTCTGGCCTCCGAGCCCGCCCGTCACCCCGATGACGACGACCAGGCCGACAAGTACCTTCTGGCCGACCAGGTGCTGGGCGATGCCGGTCTCCAGTGGTACGAGATCTCCAACTGGGCCCGTCCGGGGGCACGCTGTGCCCACAACCTGCTCTACTGGGCGCAGGGGGAGTACCTTGGGCTCGGTTGTAGCGCCCATTCTCACCTCGTGTCCCCTGACGGCAGCGCTCGCCGGTGGTGGAACGTACGCACCCCGG
>CAYZVQ010000499.1:0-2879 GCA_964481925.1 uncultured Acidimicrobiaceae bacterium | reverse complement strand
TAGTGAATGCCGGAGATCACCAAGTCGGGAGGAGCGCTCGCCGTGGTCATGACCCGCCCGGGCACCCGCCGGGACCGGCCGCGGCCCGGCTCGGGGCGGAAAAGCTCGTGGTCGGCGCCGATGGGGACGATGGCGACGCGTTCGGGGGCGACGCCCATCTGTTCGACGATGTCGCGCCGCGACGTGGAGGACACGGTGAGCAGACGGGGCAGGCGCCGGGCCACCCGGTTTTGCATGCGGACGAAGCCGTACCAGCGCCGCAGCGACATTTCGCGCTGCCAGGTGGCGGCGTGGGCCAGGTCCACCAACCGGTCGACGGTCACCGGGTGATGGCACGTGCCGATGAGAGGCCAGCCGTCGCGCATGATGCCCACCAGCCCGGTGCCGAAGGACTGGTTGTCGTGCACGATGTCCAACCCACCTTTCCAGCCCGCCAGCACTCGCCGGGCTCGCAGGCTGAAGGTCCGGGGCTCGGGAAAGCCTCCTGTCATCATCGTCCCCACCTCAGCCAGGTCGACCCAGTCACGGATCTCACGGGGCCGGGGCAGGCGGAAAGGGTCGGGCTGCCGGTACAAGTCGAGACTGGGGACCTTGACCAATCTCACGCCGTCACCGTCACTGCCGTCACCGTCACCGTCACCGTCACCGTCACCGTCGCTGCCGTCGCCATCGTCGCCCAGGACGGGCCAGGGCTGCCCGGCGAGAACGGTCACGTCGTGGCCCTGGCGGGCCAGCTCCCGGGACAGGTAGCGGGTGTAGACGCCCTGGCCACCCGATCGAGGGTTGCCCCGGTAGACGAGCAGGGCGACGCGGAGGTGGTCTCGTTGGCTGGCCCTGGCGCCCGGCACGGCCATAGCGGACGGAAGGGGGTTGGCGCCGGCTTGGGGACGGGCGCCGGCGGGCCCTACCTCCGGCCGAGCGGAACTGGTGCGCCGACCGGACATGTGGGCTCCAGCGTGGCCCGCCCGCGGGGGCTGGTCAAGCTGGCTGCCCTGAGCTGGTCAAGTCGGCTCGCACCGGCCTGGCGTACCCCCGCAAGTCACAGCGTCTGGTTGGGGTACGTGGTCCAACTGATCGCTCCTAGACCGTGATGTCCGCCCATATCCGTTGCCACGAGGCCGGGGGGACCGAGTGGTACAGTCCAATCGGAACCAGTGATGACACCCGACGCGGTTACGCAACCACAATCTCTACCGACGTTGGACGGAGCGGCCGCGATCTATGATCCTGATACAGCCGAGCATTCGCTGCGGACGGCCCACACCTCTGCCTCCATGGCGGGCCTCCTCAATCTTTCGGAGCAGGAGATCCTGACGGTGTGGTGGGCGGCGATGTTCCACGATGTCGGCAAGCTCACTATGCGCGTCGAGGTGCTGCGCCAGGTGGGCCCGCTGGACGAAGCCGACGAGCGGGAGTTGCGAGCCCACCCCGCCGTCGGAAGCGACCTGTTGCTCGCCGTTTCACCGGCCCTGGCGCCGATAGCAGCCGCGGTCCGGGCTCACCATGAGCGATGGGACGGATCCGGTTATCCCGACGGCCTCAAGGGTGACCGAATCCCCCTCCTGGGACGCATCATCGCCGTCGCTAGTGCGTTTGACTCCCTGACCCGCCCTCGCCCGTACCGGCCCGGAGCGGTGGGCGCGCCAGAGGCCATTGGCGAGCTCCGGCGCTGGTCCGGTCGCAAATTTGACCCCATGATCGTGCCCCTGGTCGTCGAGCTTCACAACAATGGCCGGGTCGTCGATGCCACCGGTGTCCTGCACAGCGTCCAGCATTTGCCCGAGGCCGTCCGCTTCCCCCAGCTGAACGCCCTGAGCGCCCGGCAGTGGGAAGTCCTGAGCCACTTGATGCGCGGCGAGCGCGTACGAACGATCGCCGACAAGCTCTTTGTCAGCGAGAGCACGGTGCGCAACCACCTCTCTGCCGTCTTCGAACGGTTTGGCGTGCATTCCCAGGTGCAGCTGCTGGCCCTCCTGTCGGGGAGCGACGAGATCATCACACTCAACGGATGAGCGGCCCGTCCGGCAAAACTGCCCGCCCCGGGCTGGTCAAGCGGGGCGCGGCACGTGGGTGCGACGCAACAGGCGGAGCGAGCCGACCGAACCCGCCTCCTGCCACTCGCCCGACGCCCGGGCCTGGCAAAAGATGTCGTAGGGCACCTGCCCCCCCTCGGCGGGGTCGGCGAAGACATCATGTAGGGCCAGCGTCCCCCCCACCGCCACCTTGAGGGCCCAGCACTTGTAGTCCGCCCACGCCACTTCGGCCCCGTGGCCGCCATCGATGAACAGCAGCGCCAGTTGTGCCGCCCACGCCCCCGCCACCTGGACGGACTCCCCTACCACCAGGACGACGCTGGCCTCGAGACCAGCGTCCCGGAGGGTACGGCGGGCAAACGGGAGCGTGTCGATGGCCCCGGTGAGCGGGTCGACGACCTCGGGGTCGTGGTGCGGCCACCCAGACTGGAGTTCCTCCGAGCCCCGGTGGTGGTCGATGCTGAACAGCAGCGTCCCCGTCCGGCGGGCCGCCGCCCCGAGGTACACGGCCGATTTCGCGCAGTACGTCCCGACCTCCAGCAAGGGGCCGAGGCCACTGCGCCCGGCGACCAGCCCGGCGCCGTATAGCGCCAGGCCCTCGGCGTCGGGCATGAACCCCTTGGCCGCCCGCGCCGTGCGCAACCAGACCGGCTCCGCGGAGGCCAGCCCCTATCGTCCGGCCCGGGCCGGACCTTCCCATGCCGGCTGTGCGGGACGAGCGGCGACCGGCGCCACGACCACCGCCGTACCGCCTTGGGCGGGGGCGGGGCCGGCGAGGGACGAGGTGGCGGCAGAGGGAGCCGTCTCCGTGCCGGTCACGGTCCCCCGGTCGACGAAAACGAGGTG
>CAYZVQ010000498.1:0-2882 GCA_964481925.1 uncultured Acidimicrobiaceae bacterium | reverse complement strand
TCCCGGGCGCTCGATGCCGTGGGCCTGTTGCGCACGGCCCTGGCTGGCGAGGACCCGGTGCTTTTCCTCGAGCACAAGCACCTTTTGCGCCAGCGTTACACCGAGGACGCCTACCCGGCGGAAGGCTTCCGGTTGCCGTTCGGCAAGGGCCGCACCGTGCAGGCGGGCCGCGACCTCACCATCGTGACCTATGGCGCCACGGTGGAGCGCTCGGTGCTGGCCGCCGGCCAGACCGGCGCCAGCGTGGAGGTCATCGACCTTCGCTCCATCGCCCCCTGGGACAAGGAGCTGGTGGCGTCGTCGGTCGCACGCACGGGACGCCTGCTGGTGGTGTCAGAAGACCATCTCACCTGCGGTTTCGCCTCCGAGGTGGCGTCATGGGCGGGCGAGCACTGCTTCGACGACCTGGACGCTCCGGTGTGCCGGATAGGCGCCGCCGACACGCATATACCGTACGAACCCCTCCTAGAGAGGGCCACGCTGCCCCAGGTCGAACAGATCGCCGAGGCCGCCCGGCGCTTACTGGCCCACTGACCACCCGTTGCCCGGGCCCGGCCGGGGCGGTGCGCGTCGGCGTAGAGTTGAGGGTCGGTACAGTGGGTTGAGGAAAATGTCCCATTTCGGCCGCTCCCTAGTGCGTCTCGTGTTCGTAATAGTGTCGGCGGGGGCCCTGGTGGCGGCGGCGTTGGTCGGAGTGGCGTACTCGACCGGCCGCCTCGTCCACGACAGCGCCACGGCCACGGAGGTGCGCCTGCCGGACCTCGTTGCCGCCGCCCAGGTCCCTTCGGTGATCTACGCCGCCAACGGCTCGGTGATGGCTACCCTGCGCTCGGCCCTCAACCGTCAGCCCGTCGCCCTCGACCAGATCTCCCCGGTGCTCATTGACGCCGTGCTGGACACCGAGGACCACAGTTTCTGGTTGCACGGCGGCATGGACGTGGAATCGGTCGTCCGGGCCATGCTGGCCGACGTCAATGCCGGCTCGGTCGTCCAGGGGGGCTCGACTATTGCCGAACAACTCGTGAAGGGCCTCTACCTGACTGACCAAAAGACCATCAGCCGCAAGGTAAGAGAGGCGGTCCTGGCCGAGCGGTTGGAGGACAAGTACTCCAAAGCGCAGATCCTGGACGCTTATTTGAACTTCGTCTACCTGGGCAACGGTGCCTATGGCGTCCAGGCGGCGGCCAAGGAGTATTTCGACAAGGGCGCCGACCGCATCGACGTCGCCCAGGCGGCCCTACTCGCGGGCCTGATCCAGGCCCCCAGTGGCTATGACCCCATCACCAACCCGCTGGGGGCGCGCGAAAGACGCGGCGAGGTGCTTTCACGCATGGTCTTTTACAAGTCGATCACGCCCGCCCAGGCCGTCATCGCCAACGAAACCCCCCTGCCCACCGTGGTCCACGATGCGCCCGGGATTTCTTACACCATCAACGGCTATTACGTGGACCAGGTCGTCAACGAACTGCTCGCCAACCCCGCCCTCGGCGCCACCTGGGCAGAGCGCCTGAGCGCCCTGTTCGCCGGCGGCCTCAAGATCTATACCAACGACGTGCCGTCGTTGCAGGCCTACGCCCAGGAGGTCTCGGTCAGGGACATCCCCTCCAGCCTCCCCGACGTGGTGTCCGCCTTCGCCGTCCTGGACCCTCGCACGGGCAACGTCGAGGCGCTGGTGGGAGGGCCCCACCCCGGGACCGACCAGTTCGACGACGCCACCCAGGGGCAGCGCCAACCGGGCTCCGGGTTCAAGCTTTTCACGCTCATCGCCGCCCTCGAGATGGGATACAACGTCTACGACTCGGTATTGGCCACTTCTCCGTGCGCCGTCCTGTTCCCCGGCGTGCCGGTAGCCAACGGCTACAACCTGAACAGGTTGATGAACAACGACCCCGGCGACCCCAACGGCGTAGTGAGCATCGTCGAGGCCACGGCGCTTTCCATAAACTGCGCCTTTTTGCGCCTGGCCCACGAGGTGGGCCTGTCCAAAGTCATCAACGTGGCCCGCAGCATGGGACTGACGGACTCGACTCTCAACCCGATGAACCCATCGCTCGTGATTGGTAGCGAAGCCGTCAAGCCCCTCGAGATGGCCGCCGCTTACGCCACGGTGGCGGACGGGGGCATTTACCATTCCCCGAGGTTCGTCAGCCGGGTGGTGGACGACACCGGGAATGTCATCTACAACGGAGAGGGCCCGGGCCGCAGGGTGTTCTCAGCTCAAGTGGCCGCTGAGGCCTTGGTGGCCCTGCGGGCGGTCGTCCAGTACGGCACGGGCACGGCGGCGGCGCTGAGCAACGCCGACGTGGCCGGGAAGACCGGTACCACCGAGAACAGTGTCGATGCCTGGTTCAACGGGATTACCCCCACCGTCGCTTCGTCGGTCTGGCTGGGCGACCCCAAGGGCGAGGTGCCCATGTACGTGAACGGCGTCGAGGTCTTTGGCGCCGACTACCCGACGCAAATCTGGCACGACGTCATGCAGTACGCCCTGGCCCACTCGTCTTACATTGCCTTCCCCACACCCGACACCTACGATTTACCGCCGGTCAAGTACATCTACTCGGCCAGTCTCGAGGAAGACGACCTGTTGTCGCACGACGGCGTCGGGGCCACCGCGTGTGTCTGGGACGGCGAACTGGTCCCATGTGCCACCACCACGACCACGACCACTGTGCCCCCCGGTCCCCGGCGGGCACCGACGCAGGCGGGAGGCATTGCTCCCACAAGCCCATCCCCAACTTCCCCGGTGCACACGCCGGCGGCGACCCCGGTGGTGACCACGCCATGACCGTAAATACTGCCGATCTCGAGGCCCTTTTGGACCTTCAGGACCACGACACTCGGATAGACCAGGAGCTGCACAGGAAAGCCCATTGCCCGAG
>CAYZVQ010000497.1:0-2889 GCA_964481925.1 uncultured Acidimicrobiaceae bacterium | reverse complement strand
AGCACGGGCGTGGCCACCAGGCGGGCCACGGTCACCCCGTTGGCGGCCGTCTTCAGGCGCCAGGGCGCGGCGACTACGGCGTTGTCGGTCACCACCTTGTCCGTCACCACCTTGTCGGTCACCACGGCATTGTCGGTCAAGCTGTCACCCCGACGCCGACGCGGCTCGCCACGGGCACGGCCACCAGGTCCGGGCCCATGGCCCCGGTTATCTCCAGCTGCGCCCAGCTGCCCACGGGCAGATGGGCGGGCACGGTGATGATGCCGTCGATCTCGGGCGCCTCCCGGTGGCTGCGGGCCTGGCCGGGCTCGTCCACCAGGGCCAGGCACCGGCTGCCCACGAGGGCGTTGCGCTTGCCCGCGGTTATGACGTCTTGGGCCTCGGAGCACTCCCTCAACCGCTCGGCCACCAGGGTGGGCGCGACGTGGGCGGCCAGCTTGGCCGCGTACGTCCCCTCCTCGTTGGAAAAGGCGAAGAAACCGGCCCAGTCGAGCTGCGCCTCGCCCAAAAAGGCCAAGAGGGCGTCATGGTCCTCCTCGGTCTCTCCCGGGTAGCCGACGATAAACGAAGACCGCAGTGACGCCTCGGGGAAGCGGTGGCGGATGGTGGAGATCTTCTCCAGGAAGCGGGCGCCGTCGCCGAAGCGACGCATCCTGCGCAGCAGGGGCCGGGAGACGTGCTGCAGCGACAAGTCGAAATATGGGCACCCGCTCTCGCCCACGGCGTCGATGAGCTCGTCGGTCAAGCCGGAGGGGTAGATATAAAGCAGCCGGACCCGTTCGGCCCTTTCCCGCACGGCGCGCAGCAAAGAGACGATGCCTTCGTCGGCCGAGCCCCCCGGCAGCGACTTCCCCGGCAACGGGACCACATTGGCGCTCGTCCTGGAGATATCGCGGCCCCACGAGACGAGGTCTTGGGCCACCAGGACGACCTCCTGGGCGCCGAGCCCTTCGACCTCGGCCAGCACGGCGGCCGCCGTCCGCGACTGCTGAGGGCCCCGGAAGGAAGGGATGGCACAAAAGCCGCAGTGGCGGTCGCAGCCTTCGGCGATCTTCACGTAAGCCCACGGGGCCCGCGCCGGCGGGCGGGGCAGGTTGAGCAGGTCGAAACTGGGCACCGGGCGGACAGCCGCCGCCGCCTGGCGGGGGTTGCGGACCAGCCTCACGGGGGCCGGCGGCGAGGCCGAGCCGTTGGTGCACGGGGTCAGCGGTACGCCGAACCCGGCCACTTGGTCCACCTCGGGGAGGGCATCGGACAGCTCCTGGCCGTAGCGCTCGGCCATACAGCCGGTCACGGCCAGCCTGGCCCCCGGCTTTTTCAGCGCCGCCAGTTGCAGCACAGCGCCGATCGACTCCTCCCGGGCCGCCTCGATGAAAGCGCACGTGTTGACCACGACCAGGTCGGCTTGGCCGGGGCGGCTAGCCGCCCGGTAGCCGTCCGATTCCAACAAGCCGGCGAGCTTGTCCGAGTCGACCTGGTTCTTGGGGCACCCCAGCGTTTCCAACCAATAACGGGGCATCCTGACCAGCGTACCGGGCGAGCAGTAGGCCGACCTGTTCGTGGAGGGGCCGTTGGCCCCCCTTTTAGAAGAACTCTTGCACGACGGTCCCCCCAAGGTCCGCCTCCAGCTCGAGCACCTCGCCGTCCAGGCCGAGCTGCGCCATCAGGGACCGGGCCGAAACCGCCACGGCGCCGGCGTCGTCGACGCTGCATATCCCGAGCACACTGGGGCCCGCACCCGACCAGCACGAGGTGAGGGCGCCCGCCTCCCTGAGCCCGGCCAGCAGCTCGGGAGCTTCGGGGAACAGCGACCGGCGCTGGTCCTGGTGCAGGCGGTCATCACCGGCGGCGGCCAGGAGCTGGGTGTGATCGGCCAGACCGGCCACGAGCAGCCCGAGACGACCGAGGTTGAAGGCGGCGTCCTCGTGAGGGACCATCTCCGGCAGCGTGCCCCGGGCCCGGGACGTGGCCAGCTGTTTGTCGGGCACGACCATCACGAAGCGGATGTCGGGGTCGAGGCGAAGGTGACGGGCCACGGGCGCCCCGTCGACCACCGCCGCCACCACCAGGCCGCCCATGGCCGACGCCGCCGCGTTCTCGGGATGGCCGTCCACGGCGAAGCCGTAGGTGAACGGGTCCTTGGCCCCCGCCGCCGCGGCCGCCGCCACGGCCAGGGAGGCAGACGAACCGAGGCCCCGGGCCACGGGGATCTGGGAGCGGACGCAGAGCTCGAAGCGGTCGTGACCGAGGACCTCGGCCGCCACCCGGGCGGCCAGGTGGGACGGCCCGGCGGCCAGATGGGCGCCATGGCCTTCGGTCACCACCAGCAGCCCTTCGGGCCGGGAAGTCAGCTCCACCTCCACGTAGAGCTTGAGCGCCACGGCCAGGGCGTCAAAACCAGGTCCGATATTGGCCGACGACGCCGGCGCCCTGGCAATTCGGTGCACGCCCGCCCCTATGCCTGACCGAGCAGTGCCCTGGAGGAAGAGCTCAACGGTCCTCGAGCTCTTCGGCGGTCATGAGCACAGCGCGCGCCTTGGAGCCCTCGGACGGCCCCACCACCCCCCTCTGCTCAAGCAGGTCCATGAGGCGCCCGGCGCGGGCGAAGCCCACGCGCAGCTTGCGCTGGAGCATCGACGTGCTCCCGAGCTGGCTTCGCACTACCAGTTCCATGGCCGCTTCCAAAAGGTCGTCGTCGTCCTCGTTGCCCTCGCCGGGGCCGCCGCTGCCTGCCTCCGGCCCTTCGACGCCCTCAACATACGACGGGCCCGATTGGCGCCGCCAATGCGCCACCACTTTGCGCACGTCCTCCTCGTCCACCCACGGGCCCTGGAGGCGCCGGGCGTGGCTGGACGACGCCGTCAGTAGCAGCATGTCCCCCTTGCCGAT
>CAYZVQ010000496.1:0-2895 GCA_964481925.1 uncultured Acidimicrobiaceae bacterium | reverse complement strand
GCTGGGTATAGGGCCAGCCGAACACCTCGCGCATATAGCGCTCCCGGGGGTGGCAGTGGACGGAGAGGTTGCCGCCACCCAGGGTGTCGAGGTAATCGAAACGGACCGGGAAAGAGGTACCGAACACGTCGTGCACGCCGTGCCCCAGCATCTCGCTCGGGTGCGCCGCCACGATCAGTTGGAAAGGTACTTCCACCTTGGGGCCGCCGGGCGTGCCTACGAGCACGCCGGCCTCGGGGGCTATCAGCTCGTAGCCCAGGGCACTGTTGACCTGGTCGCGATTATGACCGAGGATTTCCTGCCCCCAGTGACCGCCCCAGGTGGTGGTGTTGAAGGTAGGACGGGAACGGAAAGGACGACCAGCCAGGTCGGCCAGCGTGGCCCTCAAGGTGGCGCCGTCAAGAAAGGCCGGCCCGGATGGCTGCTGCATGTCCAACCACAGGTCTATATCGGCCGCGACCTCGTCGCGGTGCCGGTCGAGTAGCGGCCAGTCTATGAAAAACAGCCGTTTCGCGGTCCCGGCCCCGGTCCCTCCAGGTTGCCCGAGATTGAGCCCGCCGGTCAGAATTGCCGCCTCGGCGTAGCGCTTTGGCAAATCGGCGTACCACAGGACGTCGTGGCGGACCAGAGCGGCGCCAGGGCCGCAGACCACCAGGAGCTCGCCCTCAGGCACTTCAACGTGACCCTCCGTCCGGAAAAGATCAGCCAGGCGTCCCGAGGCCAGGTAATCGAAGTCGGGGTCATCGCGCAGCTCGTACGACGAGGTTGCTTCTTGCACCCTTTCCCAGGCCAGCAGCCAGCGCGTCGTGGTGAGGAACCGGGCCTGGCGGCCCCGACGCGACAAAGCACCGCCCAGCCCGGCGCAAAGCTCGTCCCAGCGAGCGACCACCGGGCCGTCGATCGCCACCACGGCCACATGGTCGCCGGCCCGAGCCGCCACCTCGTCCCAGCCATAACCGACGGCGCCCCCACTAGGGGGGTAACAGGGGTCGGGGACATAAGCACGGGGCTTCAGATCGAGCATTTACTCACCATCCCGATGCGGCAGTTCCACAGGGCATCCTGCGTGTTATCGTTAGCATGGATGGCCGGGTGGCGTCAAACCACGCCCCTCAACCGCTGTGGCCGCCGTCGGGCTCGTAACGGTCAGTCGCCGTCGTAACGCTGTTCGAGCCAGGGATCGCCGCGGTTGTGGTAACCGTTGCGTTCCCAGAAGCCGGGTTGGTCGTGGTCCAGGAGGCGAAGCCCCGCCACCCACTTGGCGCTTTTCCAGAAGTACAGGTGCGGGACCAGGAGCCGGGCCGGTCCCCCGTGATCGTTGGGCAGGGGCTGGCCTCCGTACTCCCAGGCCACCCAAGCCTTGCCTCCGCTGAGGTCGTCCAGCTGGAAGTTAGTGGTGTAGGCAATGGGCGGGATGGTGCTGGACTGGGCGGTATAGCAAAAAGCCAGGGCGTGAGTTGCTGCGGGTAAGGGCACCGCCGCGGCCAGCAAGGTGTCGACCGAGACACCCTTGAAGGTCACACCGAGCTTGGACCAGGTCGTGACGCAGTGGATGTCGCCCTCGTAGCTCGATGGGGGCAAGGCTTGGATCTCGTCCCAGGTCCAAGTGGTCGGACGTTCGACCGAGCCCTCGACAGAAAATGTCCATGACGCGGTAGAGATCTTCGGCGTCACCTCGGCCGTTAGCACTGGCCATAACGGGCCGGTGTCGTACTGGCCCGGAGGGAGACGGGGATCGCGGGGCTCTTGGCGCCGATTGTGGAACCCCCTTGTGAACCCCACGCTTCCTCCTTGTCCTTCAGCTCGGCCGGCGGCCCGACCGCCAGGGTAGGTTCATACGACCACCGTCCCACACGTGGTGGCGTCGTAACCAGCGATGGCCCCGAGCTGAGCGCGTAGCTCGCTTCCGGCCATGACGTCTAGCAGAGCGCGGACCTCAGGCGTGCCAAGCTGGGAGCCGGGGATCCACAACTCGCAGGTCTCCTCCTGCCAGGGGACAAAGCCCAGGCCGTAAGCGAGCGCCGCCGGCTCGCTGGCCACACCGACATCGGCCAGGCCGGCCGCGATAGCCGAGGTCACCAATAGGTGCGCCGTGCAGGAGCTCTCGTAACCGGCCACGGTCTTGCCCTCCACACCGAGTTGGACAAGAGCATCATCGAGCAGCCGCCGAGCCTCGGAGCCTGGTTCGCGGTTGGCTACCCGTAGGCCGAGCTCCAAGGCGTCCGCCAGCCCCTGCACCCGGCCGGCATAACGAGGCGACACGACCAGTCCCTCCCGCCACGCGGCGAAGCCGACGACCTCGTGCGCGGCCGAACGTCCGCGCTTTTGGTCGCTGCGGCGATGGACCGCCGTCACGTGACTGAGACCAGCGTCGACGAGCTCGACGCCAGTGGAGTTGGAGCAGTTCCACCACGCCAGGCTGACCGGCGGGCGGTTCCGCTGCAAGGGCCCGGTCAAAAGGGCCAAAGCCGGGTCACACCCGGCGATCACAAGAACGGGCGCGGGAGCCACGAAACGTCGCGCCGCCACGGGCGAGCCCGCCGCCGAGCCCTCCGCGGTGTCCGCCTCGGCCAGGGCAGGGCGGAACCCGGGGACCAAGACGTGGTCGCCCTCGAGGGGGAACGCCACCTGCTCGCCGTCGATGTCCGCGAGCAGAAGCCGGGCGCTCTTTTGCGCGCCAAAGGCGAGCCGAGCTTCTGCCGGGGCGAAGTTGGGAGCCTTGCCGAACAGTTCCTCGACACTCGAGCCCAGGGCGGCCGCCACGACGAGAGCGACGTCGAGCGATGGCAACCAACGCCCGGCTTCGATCCCCGAGATCGTCTGGCGGGTGACACCCGCTCGGTCGGCGAGGGCAGCCTGGGACAGACCTCGACCAAGCCGGGCGAGGCGGAAGCG
>CAYZVQ010000495.1:0-2938 GCA_964481925.1 uncultured Acidimicrobiaceae bacterium | reverse complement strand
CGAAGAGCGCCGGGATGATGGCGAAGTACTTGGCCACGTCGTTGGCGATCGAGAACGTGGTGAGCGAGCCGCGGGTGATCAGGAGCTGTTTGCCGATCTCGACGATGTCGATCAGCTTGGTGGGGTTGGAGTCGAGGTCGACCATGTTGCCGGCCTCCTTGGCCGCCGTCGTCCCCGTGTTCATGGACACGCCCACGTCGGCTTGGGCCAGGGCGGGAGCGTCGTTGGTGCCGTCGCCGGTCATGGCCACGAGCTTGCCCCCCTCTTGTTCGGACTTGATGAGCGCCATCTTGGTCTCGGGTGTGGCTTCGGCCAGGTAGTCGTCCACCCCCGCCTCCTGGGCGATGGCCGCCGCCGTCAGGGGGTTGTCGCCCGTGATCATCACCGTGCGGATCCCCATCTGGCGCATCTCGTCGAATTTCTCCCGGATGCCTTGCTTGACAACGTCCTTTAGTTCGATGACGCCGAGGACGACCTTCCCGTCGGCCACGACGAGCGGCGTAGACCCCGCCCGAGCGATCTGCTCGACGATCTGGTCCAGCCCGGCCGTGACCGTTCCACCCATTTGCACGGCCCAGCGCTGCACTGCCTCGGCCGCGCCCTTGCGGATCTGGCGGCCGTCGAAGTTGACGCCGGACATACGCGTGGTGGCCGAGAAGGGAATGAACTCGCGGCTCGCCCCGAGGTCACGCTCCCGAATGCCAAAACGCTCTTTCGCCAGCACGACGATCGAGCGCCCTTCAGGGGTCTCGTCGGCCAGCGAGGCCAGCTGTGCCGCCTCGGCCACCTCCTGCTCGGTGTGGCCGGACGCCGGGATGAACTGCGACGCCATCCGGTTGCCGAGGGTGATGGTGCCCGTCTTGTCCAGGAGCAAGGTCTGCACGTCCCCGGCCGCTTCGACGGCGCGACCGCTCATGGCGAGCACATTGCGCTGCACGAGACGGTCCATGCCGGCGATGCCGATAGCCGAAAGCAGGGCGCCGATCGTGGTCGGGATCAGGCACACGAGCAGGGCCACCAGGATCACTACCGAGACCTCTCCGTGGCCCCCACTGACGATGTCGGCGTAGTGCCCGAAAGGCTGGAGCACCACGACTACGGGCAGGAAAACGATGGTCAGGGCGGCCAACAGGATCGTGAGAGCGATCTCGTTGGGGGTCTTCTGGCGGTTGGCCCCCTCGACCAAGCCGATCATGCGGTCGAGGAAGGTGTGCCCTCGCTCGGCCGTTATCCGCACCACGATCCGGTCGGACAGCACCTTCGTGCCCCCGGTAACGGCCGAGCGGTCGCCCCCGGACTCCCGGATCACCGGTGCCGACTCGCCCGTTATGGCCGACTCGTCGACCGAGGCGATCCCTTCAATGATCTCGCCGTCTGAGGGGATGAGGTCGCCGGCCTCACAAACGACGCGGTCGCCCTTAGCGAGTTCGACGGCGGCTACCCGGCTCTCGGTGCCGTCGGCGTTCAAGCGCCGGGCCTCGGTCTCCGAACGCATACGACGCAACGTGTCGGCCTGCGCCTTGCCCCGGCCTTCGGCCATGGCCTCGGCGAAGTTGGCGAAGATGACGGTGAGGAAGAGCCAGAACGTGATGGCCCAGGCGAAGAAACTGGGGTGGGCGATGGCCTCGCAGAAGGTGACCACCGTGCCGACCAGGACCACGAACATGACCGGGTTCTTGAGCTGGACCCGGGGGTCGAGCTTGCGGAAGGACCCTGTGAGCGCCAGGGCCAGGATCTCCCGGTCGAAAAGGCTACGGGCTTGGGCCACGCCGTGGGCCACCGTCTTGGGCGTCCCGCTCACCGGGGCCGGCCCACCGAGGGTGGGCGAGCCGGATGTGGGGTTACCGGTCTTGTTGGTGTCCATTTACCAGAACTTTCCGTGGCTCAATTGCTCGACGATCGGCCCCAGGGAAACGGCGGGGAAGAAGGTCAGGCCGCCGATGATCACGATGACGCCCACGACCAACCCGATAAACATGGCGTTGTCGGTGCGGAAGGTCCCGAGCGAGGCGGGCACGACGTTCTTGGCCGCCAGTGACCCCCCCAGCGCCAACGCTGGGATCATGATGCCGAAACGGCCAATCAGCATGTCGATGGCACCGATGACGTTGTAGAAGGCGGTATTACCGCTCAGGCCGGCGAACGCCGAGCCGTTGTTGTTACCCTGAGAGGTCAAGGCATAAAGGATCTCGGTGAACCCGTGCGGGCCGCCGTTGAGCGGGCCCGCTCTACCGGCATGCAAGGAAACGGCGATCCCGGTGACTACGAGCACCACAAGCGGCATAACCAGCGACCCCAGGCCGGCGAGCTTCACCTCCCGGGCCTGTATCTTCTTGCCCAGGTACTCCGGTGTTCGCCCGATCATGAGACCGCCGATGAACACGGCGATTATGGCGTAGATCAAAATGGTATACATCCCGCTGCCCGTGCCGCCCGGGGTGACCTCACCCAGCATCATCCCGGTGAGCAGGCCGAAGCCGCCCATGGGGTTGTACGAGTCGTTCTGGCCATCGACGGCGCCGTCGGAGGTCTGGGTCATCGAGATGTCGAACAAGGCGCTGCTCGTGTCGCCGAAGCGCACCTCCTTGCCCTCCATGTTGCCGGTGGGCTGGCTGGTTAGCCCGGCGGCGGCCACGGCCGGGTTGCTCGTGTGCTCGGAGTAGCTCGTAAATCCGACCCAAACACCGAAGATCAGCACCATGGCAGCCAGTAAGGCGGCGCCGTGGCGGATGCTGCCTACCATCTTGCCGAAGGTGTAGGTGAGGGCGAACGGGATGGACAGGGTGAGCCAGTTGAACAGGAAGTTGGTGAACGCGGTGGGGTTCTCCAGGGGATGGGCCAGGTCGACATTGAAGAACCCGCCGCCGTTGGTCCCGAGCTGCATGATCGAGGACATGAAACCGGCGGGGCCACGGGCGATGGTCTGAGTGACGCCGTT
>CAYZVQ010000494.1:0-2945 GCA_964481925.1 uncultured Acidimicrobiaceae bacterium | reverse complement strand
ACTCCCTGGTTCATGAACGCCCCGCCACCGTCCAGCGACCAGGTGCCCCGCCAGGTGGCGCTGTCGTAGTAGGCCTGGCTGCGGTACCAGGGCACGCTGGCCGACACCACGACCACCCGGCCCAGGGCCCCCTCCTCCAGGAGCGCCCGCGCCCGGCGGACGCCCGGGTTGTAGCGCTGCTGGCTGATGACGTTGAGGCTGACCCTGGCGGCCGCCGCCCCGTCGATCAGCTCGCGGGCCGCCTCCCGGGTGATGTCTATGGGTTTTTCGACCACGAGGTGCTTGCCGGCCCGCGCTGCGGCCAGGCCGATCTCGGCATGCAGCCCACTGGGCACGCACACGCATACGACGTCCACCTCTTCCCGGCGGAGGAGCTTGTCCAGGTCACGGTCGTAGGCCAGGCCGTGAGCGGCGGCGAACCGCTCACCGGCGGCGGCGTCGACATCGGTTACGGCCACCAGGCGAGCGCCGTCCAGGCCCTCCACGGCGGCGACGTACGTCGTGGCTATCACCCCGCTCCCGACGAGGCCCAGCCCGAACGGCCTCGAACGGCCCGGGCTCATGGGCCGGAGGTCATGGCTGCGGGCGCATCCATTCCCTCAAGACGGCGATCTGAGGGCGCAGGGCCACCTCGGGGCGCCCAAGCTCGGGGTGCCATTTCCTCTCGTACTCGAGGGACACCCAGCCGTCATAGTGGGCGCCCGTGAGCAGGGTCAAGGCCTCGCGCACCGGGACCTCGCCCTCGCCCATCATTACCAGCTGCCACTGGTCCTTGCCGGGAAGGCGGGTGGCGTCCTTCAGGTGCACGTGGCGGATGTTGTGGCCCAGCAGCGCAAGGACCTCGGCCGGTCGTTCGCCCATGCGGTGGGGATGGTGGGTGTCGTAGACGGCACCGGCGGACCCCCGGGCGTAACCCAGTAGCTGGGCCAGGGTGCGGGCGCTGGACAAGTCGTCGTGGGTCTCCACCGCCAAGCGGACGCCGTGGGCCCAGGCGAGTGGTTCGGCCTCCACCAGCAGGTCGGCGGCCTTCCTTAAGGCCATGTCGCGTTTGGGCTCGGGCCCGGGCGGCAGCCTGCCCCCGAAGAGCCGCAGCAACGGGGCACCCCACTGCTCGGCGATCTCCGCCATCACCTCGAGGTCGGCCAGGAACCTTTCCCGGTCGGGCGAAGTAACCGTCAGCGAGGTGTCCAGCGCGGCGACCTTCACGCCGCTATGGCGAATGGCCTGCTCGCCCCGCCGGCGCGCCGGCACGCTGAGAGCGGGGGTGACGACGTCCCCGTCGAAGAGACGGATCTCCAGCCCGTCAACGCCGTAAGTCCTAACCGCTTCGACCGAGTTCTCGAAGGTCCACTCAGGGCAAGCGAGGTTGCTGTAGCTCAGGCGCATAGGTCGTCCAAGGCTGCACGCTACCGCACGGCTCGGCGCCGCTCAGCGATCGCCACGAGGGTGACGGGCGGAGCGCAGCAGGGCGGCCACGCCCTCCACGGCCAACCGGTAACCCTCCCCCCCGAACCCGGCGATGACGGCGGTGGCGACCGGGCTCACGACCGACTGGTGGCGCCAGGGCTCGCGCCGGCGGGGCTGGCTCAAGTGGAGCTCGACGACGGGGCCGTCAAAGGCGGCCAGGGCGTCGTGCAACGACCAGGAGTAATGCGTCAGCGCCCCAGGGTTGACGACGATGGCCAGGGCCCGGCCGCGGGCCTCATGGACGGCCTCGACCAGGGCACCTTCGTAGTCGGACTGGACGTGCTCCAGCATCAGCCCGTGCTCGGTCGCGGCAACGGTCGCAGTAGATATATGGTCGGCGAGGGTGTCACGCCCGTAAATCTCGGGCTGGCGCTGGCCCAGCAGGCTCAGGTTGGGCCCGGAAAGGAACAACACGACCGCTTCCGCCAAGCTGTCGGGGCCATCGTCGGTGCGCCGGCCCACCCGTTCCGGTCCGCTCTCGAGGGTACCGGCAACGACCGTCAGCTCCGGCCGCGCCGGCGGCTCCTGGGTTGCCATCGCAGCTCCTTCCTGGTATGGCGTGCGCCTCCCTGCCTAGCAGAAGCGCTCGTCCTGTTGACGAACCCTTTTGCCGCTACCGGGCGGGTGGGCCGAAAAGGCGTCAACTTGGCAGCCCTTGAGTGGTTCTCCTCAAGTTCGTACTCTTCCGAGCCGACTAAAACATGAGATCAAAGCTTCCAAATGCCTAGCAGACGGAGTACACCAGGTGCGTTTCCAAGAACTTCGTGACGCAGACGGGACGGTGATCGCCAGGGGCCTGCACCCGTCGATCGCAGTCGTCGCCGCAGGTGCCGTGGCGCGCGCCGCTGCCATTTCGGCCGTGGTGTCCACCCAGGGCTGCATCATCCTCGACCCATCCGACGTAGAGAGCGAGCTGAAACGGGCGGCTATCGCCGCTATCGAGCAGCACGAGAACGCTCGGGACCACAAGCAGGCCAAGGTGGCCGATGCCCAGTTCGCGCTGCAACAAGCAGTCGATGCCGGGCTGCGGAGTTCGCGCGAGACGTCCACCGCATCCAACGACCTGGTCCGCTTCGACGAACTGTCGACCCGCCTGGGCACAGCCGAGGAGGATTACGAAGTCGCCGTGCGGGCCGACGCCGAGGCCGCCCGGGCCGTAGCCACGGCCCTGGGCGAACTGGACCACATACTGGGCCAGCGCCAGAGCGCCAGCACTTCGCTCGACCAGGCCCGCAAGGCCGCTGACGGCCAGGGCGTACCCGAGGCCGTGGTCCATCAGGCCATGAACCTGCAGGCGGCGTTGGCCGCGGCCGAGGCCGAGAAGCGCCAAGCCGTCCAGCGAGCCGACGAGATCGCCCAAGTAACGCGCGTCGCCAGCCGCGACGCCCTGCTGGCCCGAGAGGCGGCCCACGGCGCCCTGCGGTCCGGCATGTCCCTCATCAGCGCCGGGGCCCCCAACTGGGGCCCGGGCATGCCTT
>CAYZVQ010000493.1:0-2955 GCA_964481925.1 uncultured Acidimicrobiaceae bacterium | reverse complement strand
ACAATGAGCTGCTGACCTACCCCCAGGAGTACGACCAGGTGATGTTCGGCTCCGTCCAGCAGGCGTTCGACCTCGGAGCCGTCGGTGTCGGCGCCACCGTCTACTGGGGCGCCCAGGAATCGCGCCGCGAGATGCAGGAAGTCTCCGAGGCCTTTGAAGAGGCCCACCAACTGGGCATGTTCACCGTGTTGTGGTGCTATGTCCGCAACAGCGCCTTCAAGAAGGACGGCGTCAACTACGAGGCCTCCGCCGACCTGACGGGCCAGGCCAACCACCTCGGCGTCACCATTCACGCCGACATCATCAAGCAGAAGCTGCCCGACAACAACGGCGGGTTCCCGGCCATCGGCTTCGGCCCCACGTCCAAGCTCGTCTACAGCGACTACACGACCGATAACCCGATCGACCTCGCCCGCTGGCAGGTCGTCAACAACTACATGGGCCGCATACCGCTTATCAACAGCGGGGGGGCGTCCTCGGGCGCCGGCGACATGGCTCAGGCCGTGCGGACCGCCATCATCAACAAGCGGGCCGGGGGAGCCGGGCTCATCATGGGCCGTAAGGCCTTCCAGCGTCCTATGAGCGAAGGCGTGGCCATGATCAACGCCGTCCAGGACGTCTACGCCGACACCGCCATCACTATCGCCTAGCGGCACCGCCAAGCAGAGCCAAGACCGGCGGCCATCAGCGCCGCCGCCAGCCAGAGGCCCGGCCCCCCCTCCCCGGGGCCGACCGGGCCCTTTTCGTCCGTGCCGGTCCGGACCGGCAGGTACGGGTAAACTGTCACCCGGACTGACGAGGAGGGGGCAGGGCTTTGGCTGATGTAGTTACTAGAGGGCACCCGCTGACCACCTTGGACCGGGTCGTCATCCGGTTCGCGGGTGACTCGGGTGATGGGATGCAGCTCGTGGGGGACCGTTTCACGGCCAGTTCCGGTCTTTTCGGCAACGACCTGGCTACGCTGCCCGACTTCCCGGCTGAAATACGGGCGCCGGCCGGTACGGTCGCCGGGGTGTCAGCGTTCCAGATCCACATATCGGACCACGACATCTTCACTCCCGGGGACCATCCCGACGTCCTCGTCGCCATGAACCCGGCTGCCCTCAAGGCGCACATCGGGGACCTCGAGCCCGGGGCCTTGGTACTGCTTAACAGCGACGCCTTCGATGATCGCGCCCTGCAAAAGGCCGGTTATCCCACTGACCCTCGCGCCGACCGCAGCATGGACGCGTTCAACGTGTACGAAGTGCCGATGACCTCGCTCACTATGGAGGCAGTAAAGCCGAGCGGCACCAAGGCCAGGGACGCCGAGCGGTCGAAGAACTTTTTCGCTCTGGGCCTGGTCAGCTGGATGTACAGCCGGCCGCCCGAGCCCACGCTGGACTGGATAGGCAAGCGCTTCGCCGGCGACGACAAGGCAATGGTGCGGGAGGCCAATTCTCTCGCCTTCAAGGCGGGGTGGAACTTCGGCGAGACCGCCGAGATTTTCCAGTCCCAGTACGAGGTGAAGCCGGCCAAGTTGCCGGCCGGCACCTACACCAACATTTCGGGTAACACCGCGCTGGCATGGGGGATAGTGGCTGCCGGGCACCTGGCCAAGCTGCCTGTGTTCCTTGGCAGTTACCCGATCACGCCGGCTTCGGACATCCTGCACGAGCTGTCCAAGCACAAAAACTTCGGTATCCGCACGTTCCAGGCCGAGGACGAGATCGCCGGTGTCAGCGCCGCCCTGGGCGCCTCGTACGCCGGGTCCCTCGGCGTCACGACCACCAGCGGGCCCGGGCTCGACCTGAAAACCGAGGCTCTCGGCTTGGCCATCTCCCTCGAGCTCCCCCTGCTCGTCATCGACGTGCAACGGGGCGGGCCCTCGACGGGGCTGCCCACCAAGACCGAGCAGGGCGACCTTCTCCAGGCCGTCTACGGACGCCACGGGGAGGCGCCGCTGCCCGTCGTGGCGGCCATCACGCCCGGCGACTGTTTTTACATGGCGATCGAAGCTGTCCGCATCGCCCTCAAGTACCGGACCCCGGTCATACTGCTGTCCGACGGCTACCTGGCCAATGGGGCCGAGCCCTGGCCGATCCCGGACGTGGAGGAGTTGCCGGACCTGTCGGCTGAGCTCAATTTCGCCACTGAGCCGAACAAGGTCATGGCGGACGGGTCGGAGGTGTTCTGGCCCTACTTACGGGACCCCGAGACATTGGCCCGGCCATGGGCGTTGCCGGGTACGCCCGGCCTCATGCACCGCATCGGCGGCCTGGAAAAGGCCGACGGCAGCGGCAACGTCTCCTACGACCCCGTGAACCATGAGCTGATGGTCCGGCTGCGGGCACAAAAAGTGGCCGGGATAGCGGGCGATATCCCTCCCGTCGAGCTCGACGACCCCGATGGCCTGGGCGGTGCCGAGCTCCTGGTGCTCGGATGGGGCTCGACCTACGGGGCCATCCAGGCCGCGGTCCGGGCCGTGCGTGGGTCCGGCCGGCGCGTGGCGCACGCCCAGTTGCGCCACCTCAACCCGTTCCCGGCCAACCTAGGCCAGATCGTGAAGGCCTATGAGAGCGTGCTCGTGCCCGAAGTCAACCTGGGCCAGCTCAGGAAAATAGTGCGGTCGGATTTCCTGGTGGACGCTCAGGGCCTCAACAAGGTCAACGGTCTTCCTTTCCGCCGGGTGGACATCGAGCTCGCCATAATTTCTCAATTGGACGCCCTGCACCACGGTGCGCCCGCCGGCAAAACAATGGCCACTCCGAGGAGCAAAAATGACTGACCTGGCCGTTCCCGTCACCACCCGGAAGGACTGGTCCAGCGACCAGGAAGTGCGTTGGTGCCCGGGATGTGGGGACTATTCCATCCTGACGGCCGTGCAGTTGCTCATGCCGGAGCTCGGGGCCAAACGGGAGGACACGGTGTTCGTTTCCGGGATCGGCTGTTCGAGCCGGTTCCCCTATTACATGA
>CAYZVQ010000492.1:0-2956 GCA_964481925.1 uncultured Acidimicrobiaceae bacterium | reverse complement strand
CTGTTGCCGGCAAAATTGGATGGTGACGGTCCGGCAACTTTGGGTGGGGACCGTCCGGCAATGTCTACGTGACGACGGTTTGGCATCAGCGGGTGACGATGGTCCGGCGACATTGGGTGAGCATTGTCTGGCATGACTTAGCGGCGACGCGCAACAGCGCCGGCCCCGAGTGGCGAGGGCGCCGGCGCTGTAAGGATTTGGCGGTGTTCAGGTGCGGGTCAGCTCGGCGACGGCCTTCTTGGCGCAGGTGTCGTCGACTAGGCCCTTGCCCTCCGCGGCGGCGGCCATCAACGCGGCGGTGGCTGCGTTGTTGAGCGCTCGGGGCAGCCCGTTGGCATAACGGTGCAGGCGAGCGGCGGCGTCGTCGGCGATGAGAGGGTCGGCTCGGCCGGCCAGGGCCAGGTGGTGGCGTAAGTAGGCGACCGACTCGGCCAGGTCCATGCCGCCCAAGGCGTAGCGGACGCTGATACGTTGATCGAGGGCAGCGAAGATCCCCTGGCGCAGGCGCGTGGCCAAGGTGGGCTGGCCGAGCAAGATGCCGGCGAACGGCGACGCCGAATCCAGCTCTGCATTAGAGAGCAAGCGGACCTCCTCCAGCTGTTCGGGGGAAAGTAGGTGAGCCTCATCAATTACCAGGATCACCCGGCGGTGACGCTCGTGCTCCTCGGCGCCGAGCAGAGCGGCAGCCTGGTTTATGGCTTCGGCTTTGTGGAACCGGGGCGTTGCCCCCAAGGCGGTGGCGATGGCCACGTAGAGGCCCCGGCAACCGCCAGAGGGATTGGCCAGGTAGATGACTGTATATTTCGTCCTGTCCAAGCCGGCCACCGCGGCACGCACGGCTACGGTCTTGCCCGCCCCGGTGTCGCCCACGATGACCCCCAGGGCGGACTGGTTTATGCAGTAGTTGACCCGGGCCACCGCCTCGGCGTGCGCGGCGCGCTCGAAGAGCTTGTCGGCCGGCACTGATTTGGTGAACGGGGTGCGGGCAAGACCGAAGTGGGAAGCCCACACGTCGACGCCGGCCATCACCCCGCCACCTCGTCGTCGCCCCGGCCCCAGGCCTCCATGCCGGGCAGGGACCGGTAGGAGATGCAGCCCTCTCCTAATACTTCGGCGTGAGCGGCGGCCACCAGGCCCAAGTAGTCGACCCCGGGAGCGTCGGGCGCCGGGGTGGGGACGGCCTGGGGCACAGCGGGGTGGACGTGGCGGCCGATCACGAACGGGACCGCTGCCCCGGCCGGTGCGCCGTTGTCATAGACCTCAACGTTGGCCATGGTCTCTGGGTCGAAGCGCAGCTCAACCGTGCGGCCAACGAGCTCGGGGCCGACCTCGTAACGGTTGCCCAACAGCGACACCGTCGCCGTCTTGGTGACCCGGCGGGTGACCGACCAGCGGAACGCCTCGGACAGCTCTGACGGCGAAGGGATAACTGGCGTAAAGCCCTCCAAGAACCTTTTGGCCGGGGGCTGTTTGGTCTCGGCGTGGGCCCGGGCATTAGCGACCTGCTCCGCCCAGGCCATGAACAGGTCGTTCAGTTCGTCGAAACTGGCAATGCCCCGGGCCTCGACTTCGGCAATGAAAGAAGACCGTATATAGGAGTTCAGTCTTTCCTGCTTGCCCCGCCCTTGGGGCGCGTAAGGCTTGGAGTGCACCAGGGCTATGCCGAGCACGGCGCAGGCCCTGCTCAGCTGGTGGTTACTATACGGAGCCCCGTTATCGACATATAGGATTTCTGGCCGTCCTCGGCGGGAAATTGCCGAGCGCAGCACGTCTTGGCCAGCCCGGGTGTTCTCTTCGGTGACCCAACGCCCGTGCACCAACAACCGGCTGTAGTCGTCGACCAGCAAGAACAGCTTGGCCCGTTTGGAGCCCGCGACGCGTGGGCACGGCACGAAAGGCCCGTGCAGTACGTCGCCTATCCAGATCTCGTTAGGCCGGGCCGCCTCGAAGCGCCCGAAGGCACGGGCGGGGGCGGCCGACAGGGCTTGGCGGGACAGGCCGAGGCGGTGCAGGTGGCCGCGCACCGTACGCTCAGAGAGCCAGACCCCGTGCGCCCGGCCGATTATGTCCACGATCTGGGCCGCCGAGCGCGCCGGCACGGCCCGGCGCAACTTGGCCGCTTCGTCTAACCACTGGCGGGCGGAGCGGGGCCGGCCCCGGTCCGAGCGGGGCACGGGGGCGAGCCCGGCCAGGCCGTCCTTGGCGTAGGCGGCCAGCCAACGGTCAATACTGGTGCGGCTTACCTGGCGCTCGGTGCCTTCTGGGCTCACCCAGGTGCGCGTCGCCAGTTCCCGGGCCAGGCGGCCCCGCTCGGCCGGGCTTAGCCGGGGGCTCGCCGCCTCTGAGATCACCTGGTAGCGGAACAGCGCCAACTGCTCGGCTTTGTCTTGGTGACCGTTGGCCATAAATGCCTCCTTTATCGGGCCGTGGCCGGCCCTCGGCACGCCCAATAAAGCATCCAAAACCACTTTCAGGCGCTTGACCAGGGCGGATGTATGTTGGTGGTGAACAAGTGACCGCCGACGAGGGCGTTGGCGAAGCGCCACGGGTTCCCCACCCCCGGGCCCAGGCGCCGCCACGCCGCCAGCCATGCCGACCGCAGTGCCCCGAGCGCCACCGCCACGGCCGTCCCGGACAACCGCGGCGCCGGCGCGCCGAGGGCCACACAGGCCCGGACCGCGCCGAGGGCCAACATCTCGGCCCGGGCCCCAAAGCGCCGTCGCCAATCCCGCACGGTCGTATAAGGCAGCCCCAAGGCGTCGGCGGCCGCTCGGGCACGACCGGCCACCATCGCCTCCAGCGCCGGCCCGATGACACCGACAGCGTCCAGGCGCCCATGGGCCACAAAGCTCGGCAGAACGGCGTGGCTGGCCTGGCAACCCCGGCACCGCTGCCGGCGCACCCACAGCAGCTGTGAGCGCCCCACCCTCACGTCACGGCCATACCAGCCCCAAAA
>CAYZVQ010000491.1:0-2958 GCA_964481925.1 uncultured Acidimicrobiaceae bacterium | reverse complement strand
TCCAGATTTTCGAGAGCTGGGGCGGTGCCCTCTCCCCCGCCGACTACCGCCGTTACATCTGGCCCGCTCTCCACCACGTCGTGAGCGGGCTCGGGCCTCAGCAGGTCCCCCGCATCGTCTTCGGCGTAGGCGCAGGAGAGCTACTGGCCGACTTCGCCCGGGCCGGCGCCGACGTCGTAGGCGTCGACTGGCGGGTACCGCTGGACGAGGCCCGCCGGCGCGTCGGTCCCGGGGTAGGCGTGCAGGGCAACCTCGACCCCACCGCCTGCTTCGCCCCCTGGCCCGTCCTGGCCGAGCAGGCCCGGGCCGTCCTGGCCATGGCCGGGCGCCGCGGCCACATTTTCAACCTGGGCCACGGCGTCCTGCCCGCCACCGACCCCGACCAGCTCGCCCGCCTGGTCGAACTGGTCCACACCGAGACGGCCCGCTCCGGGGACGACGCCTCGGCCCGCATTTAGCCCCCCCGTACAAGGGGCGCTATGCAGTAGGCGCGACGCTCGACCTCGACCCCATGGCTGCTTCGCCGCCGGGCCCGTCTTAGCCGAACAGGCCCAGGCCGTCCTGGCCCTGGCCGGGCGCCGCGGCCACATCTTCAACCTGGGCTCCGGGCTGGAAAACAACGGCCGCCGGGCTGCGCCGGCCGAGCACGTGGTCGGCAATTATCACCGCCGCCGCAGAATAGGTGCTTTTCTGCCCACCGGGGAAACGAACGCATTGGGGGTGGGCGCAGCCCGTCCAGTAGGCGCCGTCATCGGCGCGCAGGTGCTGCGTCCAGGACAGTAATTTCTGGGCTTCGCCGGGACAGCCCGCTCTGTTCACGGCCATGGCACATTCAGCCGTCTCGGCCGCCGTGACCCAGAAATTGTCGGCCACGCAGCGAACGCCCAGTCCTTCGGCCACGAACTCGTCCCAGCGCCCGGCCAGGCGCCGGCGCCCCTCGTCGGCCTCTAGCGCACCGCTCAGCACGGGGTAGTACCAGTCCATGGCCCAGCGCTGTTTGGGGGCAAAGCTCAACGGCTTTCCCGCCACAGCCATCGCTGTCCGGTCCGCCGCCGCCACCCAGGCGGTCCGCTCTTGGCCGACCACGGCGGCGATCCTTGCGGCACTACGCAAGGACTGTTGGAGCGACGAGTTGGCCGCCAACAATGCGAAATTACCGGGGACACCGTCGGCGCCGACCGACCATGCGATTTCTCCGCCTGGGCGCTGATAACGCAGGCACCAGGCAATGGCGCGCTCTATCATCGGCCATACCGTCTCGAGCCAGGCCGGGCCGTCCTGTCGCAATTGCGCGCACCACCACGCCCCGGTGGCTGGGTAGCCGCAGACATTGGGGTCGCGCCTCGGTTCGGTAACGCCGTCGGCGACGTAGAAAGTACACCAGCTCCCATCGGGCAACTGCTGGGCCGCCAACCACTCAAAAGCCCTTTCCACCTCGGGCCACCGCCCGGCCGCGGCCAAAGCCATGGCCGCCTCCACATGGTTCCAAGGATCGCCGTGCCCACCCCGGTACCAGGGGATGAGACCGTTGGGCAATTGCAACGACGCGATCCACGACGCCGTCTGGTCGATCTCGGCCGGCAACAATGAGCTCATGGTCCTGGGTTCATGGTTTTGGGGTTCATGGTTTTGGGGTTCATGGTTTTGGGGGTCATGATTTTGGGGGTCACGGTTTTTGGCAGTAAATCACAAGGCTTTTGCCCAGGACCGGGTTTAGCAGCGCCTCGGGCCAGCGGGCGAACGGGTGGCGGGCCGTCATGTCCCAGACGAGGAACCGGTGGTAGGCCTTGACAAACCGGTTGTCCTCCCGGCCGACGCCGACGGCGCAGCGCAGCCACCAGTACGGGCTGTGCAAGCCGTGAGCATGGTGCGACCGGCCCGGGACCAGGCCGGCGCCCCGCAACCTGGCGCACAACTGGGCGCGGCGGTAGATGCGGACGTGGCCGCCGGGGACCTCGTGGTACTCGGCGGACAGGGCCCAGTTGACGACCTCGGGGAACCAACGGGGCACCGTAACCGCCATCGTCCCGCCGCGGCGCAGCACCCGGGCCAGTTCGGCCAAGATGGCGGTGTCGTCGGGCACGTGCTCCATCACCTCGGCGGCGATGACCTTGTCGAAGCAGGCGTCGGGGAAGGGCAACGCCCGCCCGTCGCCGACCACGACGTGGCCCTCGCCACCCGAGTTGGCCGTGTCCTTGTCCTCGGCCCGCATTGTCGCCATCCAGGCGGCAGCGCCCTCGATCTCCTTGCGGTCCGAGTCGAGCGCCGTTACCAGCGCCCCCCGGCGCATGGCCTCCAGGGCATGGCGGCCGCCGCCGCAGCCGAAGTCGAGCAAGCGTTGCCCCGCGGTCAAGCCGAGCCGGCCGTAGCGCACCGTCAGCATGCGGGGAAGCCCCGCCTGCTCTCGTGCTCAGCCAGGACTTGGCGGTACTGCTCTACGACCCCGGTGGCGCACCGGGCCCAGGTGAAGCGCTCCAGCACCCGGCGCCGGCCATTGTGGCCCAGGCGGGCGGCCAGATCGGTCGCTCCCCCGGGAGTGGCGGACAGGAGCCGGCGCAGGGCCATGGCCAGGGCACCGGCGTCGGCCGGCGGCACCAAGAGGGCGGCGTAGCCGTCGGGGCCCAGGACCTCGGGCAGGGCGCCCCCCATCGCCGCCACCACCGGGACCTCGCACGCCATCGCCTCCACGGCCGGCAAAGAAAATCCCTCGTAAAGCGAGGGCACGGCCACCACCGACGCTTCCCGGTAAAGCTCGACCAGTTCGGCGTCGCTCACCCCGGGCCGGAACGTCACCGCCTCTTCCAGGCCCAGTTGCTCGATGGCCCGAGCGGCATCACTGGCCGGGCGGGGCTCGCCCACTACGACCAGGTGGGCCGCAGGCTCGTCGGTGCGCAGTTTGGCCAGCGCCTCGAGCAGGTAGGACAGCCCTTTGAGGGGCACGTCGGCGCTCGCCGTCGT
>CAYZVQ010000490.1:0-2962 GCA_964481925.1 uncultured Acidimicrobiaceae bacterium | reverse complement strand
CCGCGCCACCCAAGCCGACATAGCGGCAGCCCAGGCCCTTCGAGGCGAGTGCCTCCAACGCCACGGGGGGACCAAGTCGGCGCCGGTCTACTCGCCGGTTGCCCTTAGCTGCCGCTCCGCCGGGGCCTTGGTCAAGGTCGTCGCTGTGCTAGTGCCTGGAAAGCCGGGTTCCTGCCCTCCCGGCAGCTCCGTGGTCCAGGTCCTGCAGGCGGGGGTGAGCGGTGAGCCGAGTGAGTGCGTCCTTCCCATAAGGGTCAAGTAGAGCTTGATGGTTGACTCTCCTGGATGTCCGGTCGGGTGACAGCGAGGTACAAGACAAAGACGAAGACAGCAACAGCGAAGACGATGGCCGTGGGGCCGTCCCCGAAGTTGGCCCCGCTGATGGCCCGGGGCTTGCTGATGTAGTCGGCGAAGGACGCGCCGAGGGGGCGGGTCAGTACATAGGACATCCAGAAGGCGGCGATGCTGTTGAGGCCGAGCCGCCACCACGCCAGCGCCGGGAGCAGGATGAGGACGCCGAAGAGGATGCCTGAGGCCAGGTAGCCCAAGTTGAGCGATGTCGCTGTGAAGTCCCCGAGCGCCGTCCCGAGGGCAAACGTGGCGAACACCGTCGCCCAGTAGAAGGCTTCGCGCCGCTGGGTCGTGATGCTGTGGATTGACAGCGTGCCCTCGCTGCGCTGCCACAGCCAGAAGATGCCGACCAGTACCACCGCCCACAGCAGGGTCGTTCCGGCATATGGGATGTGGACGTCGAGATGAAGGAAATCGGACACACCGGTACCGAGGATGGCGATGGCAAACGCCAGGGTCCAGTACGCCAAGGCCCGGTAGTGGCGGGTACCGAACTGCAGCAGCAGCCCGACGACGAACACGAGGACCTCGGTGCCCCCGCCCCGGATGTTGCCCCACGTCTTGAGGTAGTCGGAGGTGGCCTCCCCACCTGCGGTAGTGAGGATCTTTACCACCCAGAAGACGAATATGACCTCTGGGACCTTGGCCGCGGCCGGGGCAGGGAAAATGTGGCCGACCAGGGGGAGCCGGCCGTCCGTCGGGGCCCGAGTGCCGGGTACCCGCGCCGAGCGGGGGTCATGGCTAGCGGGGCCCACGCGACGGTTCCCTCCTTATGCCGGGCACTGGCGCTCGGGCCGAGCCGTTGGCAGGCTCAGATGATGGCCGCAACGCCTCCAGCGAGCCCATGCTGAAGGATAACGGTCGTCTGCCTCTAGCTGGGCCCGGGGCACGGTCAGCTGGGCGGGTGCCAGGGCAGGAGGTAAGCCCGGTAGGTGCTGACCCCAGTCGGGAGCTCCGCGTTGAACAGCAGCTTCCCGGACGGGCTGAACTCGGAGATGTAGGGCAGCGTGCCCCAACCGACGAAAAGGTCGCCGCCGGGCGTTGTCTGCGCGTTACCCATGAGCGGCGAGACCTTGCCCTCCGGCTGGTCGTCCGAGCTGATAAGTGTGGCCACCCTGGTGGCGAGGTCGACCCGCACCGTTACCACCCGGCTGGAACCGAGCAAGTTGCCGCCCGACTCGTCGTCGAAGAACGTGTACTCGCCGCCGCCGATGGCCTCTGGGTCATGCTGCCAGGCGAAAATCTTCCCGTCGCGATCGAGGACCTGGCCGGGGGCGGCGCGCAGGGTAAACGAACTGTGCTTGCCGCCGAGCTGCCACATGATCTGGCCGGTCTCCCGGTCCACCTTGAATATGGTCCAGGTGTTCCGGGAGCTCACCAGCAGGTTGCCATCGGTGTCGAGGTGGACGGCGTTGATGTGGAACCAGTCCCAGGGCGTGCTCGGCGAGGACGGTCGCGGCTCGTAGCTGTCGGCGTAGGGGACGTGGCCGGCACTGTCCCACTGGAACACCACCCGTCCGGTCCTAATGTCGATCTCTTGGACGAAGCCGTCGATAACTCGCTGGTCGGCGGGGCCGCCGACGGAGCTCAGGTTCGCGGTCGTCACGGTATCGGCCAGGACCAGCGCGGTGTCCCAGGGCGTGATGAGGAACTCGTGGAAATTGGTAGTGTCCCCATCGCCCGCCCGGACCGTGGCGATCTGGTCGTAACGGTCGTTGTAGATGTAGTCGGTGCCGCTGGGACCGTCCGGGCTGACTTGAACGCTTGCCCCTCCTGGTCTCCCTTGGGCTCCTAGGCTCTCGGGTTGGCGGGTGGGCGCGGGCGGCGCGGTTGACTGGAACCAGGTGAGCACCGGCTCGCCCAAGTAGGTCTGAGTGCGGAAGTCGGTGGCAACTTCCCCGTCGGGCAGCCGGTGGAACCAGACCACTTTCCCGGTGGTGGTGACGATTTCCGGGCCCGCCGCGTAGCTGCCTCCGGCCGGGGCGATGAAGATGTCGCCCTGGCTGCCGCTCGTATCGCGAGTAAGCACGGCGAGCGACGGCGGCGCCGTGCCGGTGGTCCCGACGCGGCCCCCGGAGGGGGAGCCACCTCCGCAGGCGGCCGTGGCCAGGGCGAGGCCAATGACAGCCGGGACAAGGAGCAGCAGCCGCCGGGCACCAGCGCCGCCCGGAGGTCTAGTCACAGCTCCAGGTCTAGTGGCTTGACTTGGCGCGACCCGACGTGCAGCGCAGCGGTATTCCGTCGTCATCACCTCGCGTGGCTGCTCCGGACCGGTCAAGAGGCGCATCGAGTGCGTGGTAGTCCAGGCGCTCCGGGCGCAGTATGATTTTCGGCAATGGTTCTGCTGCTCGTCTCGATCCTCCGGAACTAGTCACAAGCTAGGTCGGTCGGCCCCGCGAGCTTCAGCTCGGGGGGGATAAAGTGGCAGGTCAGAGAAGTTTTGCGGACGTGGCTCAGTTGGTAGAGCACAACCTTGCCAAGGTTGGGGTCGCGGGTTCGAATCCCGTCGTCCGCTCCAGAAAACCCCAGGTCAGAGACGGGCTGAGGTACTCTGACGGTGGTGGAAGAGCCTGGCGGTCTACTAAGACGGTCTACTAATTCCAAGGTAGCG
>CAYZVQ010000489.1:0-2976 GCA_964481925.1 uncultured Acidimicrobiaceae bacterium | reverse complement strand
CGGTCCGCAAAACCGTCCTTATGTCGGTTCAAATCCGACCCGAGCCTCCATGTGGATGTAGCTCAAGTGGCAGAGCACCGGCTTGCCAAGTCGGAGGTTGCGGGGTCAGGGCCCGTCATCCACTCCATGCGGCTGTAGTTCAGTTGGCAGAACGCTCGCTTCCCAAGCAAGAGGTCGCCGGTTCAAATCCGGCCAGCCGCTCCGCGCCTCAGTAGCTCAGTTGGTAGAGCAGTGCTCTCGTAAAGCACAGGTCCCGGATCCGATTTCCGGCTGAGGCTCCGCGGTCCCTTAGCTCAGTTGGCAAGAGCGCCGGCCTGAAAACCCGGAGGTCGTCCGCTCGACCCGGACAGGGACCACAGGTAACACCATGCGCACCGGGCTCGTCGGGTTGATAGGCGCCGCGCTGATAACGCGGAGTAGCAGGGTTCAAGTCCCTGGGTGCGCACCATATTTCCTAGGCCAGTAGCTCAACCCGGTCAGAGCGGCGTGCTTATATCACGTGACAATCGTGGGGGTTCAAATCCCTCCTGGCCTACTCGCTTGGACCACATCGATCTTGGCCGTTTAGCTCAGTTGGCAGAGCGCCGGTATGACATGGCGGAGGTCGCCGGGTCAGGACCTGCAACGGCTACTAAGGGCACGTGGTGGAACTGGTATACACGCCGGCTTCAGGAGCCGGTGCTTCGGCTTGGGAGTTCAAATCTCCCCGTGCCCACCCTTGACGTCGCGGAGCGGGACGACCCGGTTACGGCCCGATGTCCTTCCCGTGGAGCGGCGGGGCGTTCACCGGATCGAAGACGTCCTCGGACTTGACTTGGTGCCTCCGAGCGTCGTTCAGGCCGATGGCCACGGTGACCACGCCGCCCGGGTTGGTCGGGTGTTCTAGCCCGAGCGCTTCGACCTCGGCTCGCACCCGGTCCGCCACCACCAGGGCGCTGTCGAGGCGGGCCCTGGGCAGCAGAGCAGCGAACTCCTCGCCCCCGTAACGACAGGCCCGGTGCCTGGGGCAGGGCGGAGGCCAGGGTGACGTGGGCCCGGCGGAGGTGTCGTCGCCTTTGGCTCTTTGTCGTGCTCTTTTTTGCCCTCGTAGCTCAGTTGGGAGAGCGCCGCTCTTGTAAAGCGGAGGTCGCCGGTTCGGTCCCGGCCGAGGGCTCCACGCGGGTGTAGCTCAGCTGGCAGAGCGGCGGTCCTTTAAACCGATGCGCGCAGGTTCGAACCCTGTCACCCGCACGAACGAACCAATAACTAACAACACTAACTAACTAACCAACAGTTCCGCCCCTGTAGCTCAGTCGGAAGAGCAGGCGTCCTCTAAACGTCAGCGCGCCGGTTCGACGCCGGCCAGGGGCACGGTGGTCGTAGCTCAGATGGCGAGAGCACCAGGCCGTGAACCTGGAGGCCACGGGTTCGAGCCCCGTCGACCACCCCACTTGGCGCCTCCGGGCCGCCCCTGCTCGGGGATAGTTCAATTGGCAGAACGCGAGGCTTTGGACCTCGATGCTGGGAGTTCGACCCTTCCTCCCCGAACCGTCTCATTGAAGCCATTTCACGGGCTTAGGGAAGCGGGGAACAGGCCCAAAAGTGTGGCCTCTGTCAGGATATGTCGGTCCGATGCGAAGGGGTGAGTTCCTTCCTCCACTACGTTGTACCTGCGGGTGAGGACGCCCGCTGAAAGCCGACCGGGTCAGCGTCGGCACCGGCCTCGCCCCAGCTGGTACACGGACCGACTTCAAAAGCGCCGCCGTCTAATGCCAAAACGAGCACACCATGCCGGCGAGAGCGCCCGGCTCGCTCGGCCATACTGTCCCTAACCAAATAATTACAGAAGGAAGGGGTGACATGCCCACCATCATCAACGACAAGCTCATCTCCTGGGCCAGCGAGATCGACCCCGAGACCCTCCGCCAGGCCGAGAAGGCGGCCCGGCTACCCATCGTGGAGGGCCATATCGCCCTCATGCCCGACGCCCACGTCGGTATCGGCGCCACTGTGGGATCGGTCATCCCAACCAAAGGGGCCGTCATCCCTTCGGCCGTAGGCGTCGACATCGGCTGCGGCATGGTCGCCGCCGAACTTGACGTTACCGAGGACCAGCTGCCGGACACTTTGGAGCCGCTCCTCAGCCGTATAGAGAGGGCGGTCCCGGCCGGGGTCGGCAAGGGCCACGACATAGTGGCCAAGAACGCCGACAAGTGGATGGCTGCCCACAAGCCAGCGTCGGACCTCGCTGCTGATCGCGCCACCAAGGCCGCCCGCCAGTTCGGCACGCTGGGCTCGGGGAACCACTTCTTCGAGCTGTGTGTCGACGAGCGAGGGCGCTGCTGGGTGGTCCTGCACTCGGGCAGCCGGGGCATCGGCAACCAGCTGGCCCAGGCCCATATTGCCAAGGCCCGCCAGCTGGCCCGCGACGCCATGCTCCACCTGGAGGACATGGACCTGGCCTATTTCGTCCAGGGCACTCGGGAGTTCGACGCGTACATCGCCGACATGGGTTGGGCCCAGGACTACGCCCGGGCCAACCGGGACCAGATGATGGACAACGCCATGCGGGAGGTCTTCGCCTTCCTCGGCTTTGGCCAGGAGACCAGGCGCATCAACTGCCATCACAATTTCACCCAGCCCGAGGTCCACGACGGCCGCCAGCTGTGGGTGACCCGCAAGGGAGCCATCAGGGCCGACAAGGGTGACCTCGGGGTCATCCCGGGGTCGATGGGGACGGCCAGCTATATCGTGGCCGGCAAGGGCAACCCGGAGAGCTGGATGTCGTGCTCGCACGGCGCCGGCCGCCGCCACAGCCGCACCCAGGCCAAGAGGCTGTTCACAAGTGGCGACCTGGCCACCCTGATGGCCGGCAAGGTCTGGCTTTCGGGCCGGGCCGACGCCCTGGTGGACGAGATCCCCTCGGCCTACAAGGACATCGACCAGGTAATGGCCGACCAGGCCGACCTGGTCGAGGTCCTGCACACGCTGCACCAG
>CAYZVQ010000488.1:0-2989 GCA_964481925.1 uncultured Acidimicrobiaceae bacterium | reverse complement strand
GCACCATTCGGCGGCTGTGCCTGAACGCGCTGGAGACTTCGTGGCTCGACGACGACGACAAGCGGGGCTTGCGCCGAGAGCTCGTGGGCGAGATCGATGCCTTGGAAGCGCTTCTCGACGAAGCCGAGGCGGCCGGGCCCGCACACGACGGCGATGTACCTCGATGATCGCAGAGGTCCGGTGACAACGGCGTCGGCGGCCGGCACGGGCGCGCCCGAGCCCGCGTCACGGGCATTCCTGGTCAGGCTGCCCAAGGTCGAGCTCCACTGCCACTTCCTCGGTTCGGTCCGCCCAGCCACGGTCGCCGAGCTTGCCGCCGCCAACGGCGTCGAGCTCCCGGTCGACGTGGCCGAGCTTTACGGGCGGATCGAGTCGGCGCCGCTCGTCGGCCCGGAGTACGAGCACACGATGGTCCCGCTCCCCGACGCCGACCAGGCGCGGGGCCACTTCGGTGGGTACGGCCTGCTCCAGGCCTCCGCTTGGGTCATGGCGGCGCTGGTGCGGCGGGAGGATTTCGCCCGGGCCGCCTACGAATCCCAACAGGACGCGCACCGCACGAGCAACGTGCGCTACCGCGAGATGTTCTTTGAACCGGCAGCTTTTATGTCTCTTGGCATCTCCTACGCCACCGTCGTCGATGGGCTCCTCGACGGGATGCGGACTGCCGAGACCGATCTCGGCGTGGCCGGCCGCCTCATCGCCGGGATCGACCGCGCCGAACCACCAGGCGCGGCCAGAGAACTGGTGGGAGAGATGCTCGCGACTCATCGGGACGACGTCATAGGGATCGGCCTCGAGGGGTCGGAGCGCGCTGGCGCACCGGAGCTTTTCGCTGAGGCGTTCGCCCTCGCCGGACGGGGCGGTCTCCGCCGCTGCGCGCACGCCGGTGAGCACGTCCCGAGCGCCACTAACGTTCTCACCTGCCTCGACATGCTGAACTGCGACCGGGTCGACCACGGCTATTTCGTCCTCGAGGACCCCGAAGCGGTAGCGCGGTGCTCCCGGGACGGCGTTTACTTCACGTGCGCGTTCACGACGTCGCGCCGAGCATGGATCCCATGGCGCCGCGAGTCCGTTCGGCGCATGATTGATGCTGGGCTCCGGGTCACGCTGGGCTCCGATGACCCGGCGATGTTCCCGACGACCCTTGGCCTCGAGTACCTGGAAGCCCACGAGAAGATCGGCCTGCCCCTGGACGCCGTCGTGAGGCTGGCCGCCAACGGCATTGAGGCATCGTGGATGAGCGACGACGAAAAGGCGCGCCACCGCGACGAGCTGGCCCGCTCGTGCCTCGAGCTGCGCCGCGAGCTCGGCCTGGTGGGGTGGGGCTCTGGCTAGCGACAACCACCCCGAACGGCCAACGGCGCTACGGGCAGGCGGTCAGTAGGGCGAGGTCGTCCTCGGTGTCGATGTCGACACCACGATTTCAGGCTCGTTCCGTTCCGAGCACGGCGCCAAAAACTTCGCCCCCGTCCGCTCCTACATCGAAACCGGACGCAAACACGGCGCCAACCCCTTCGACACTCCCCTCCACTGTTCCAACACAAACCCTGGACCATTCCCCAGCTCACGTAGCCGACTCACCCGAACTTCGGACCTGAACAGTTACAATCGAGGCTAGGTGAGCCGGGCGTCGTCTGGGCAACGCTGACCGTCCGGTTGAGCCGGCGACTACGGACGGTTTGGCTCGGCCCGGCGAGGCTCAGTATGCTCCCAGCTCAGCCCTTGGTGGCGGCCCGCAACAAGTTGAAGGCTCCGGTGACGACGTTGAGGCCCTGAATCTCGGCGGCCAGGGACTCCTGCACGGGCTGGGCCTGGTCCTCCGTGAGGACGATGACCACGAAAGTGCCCCCCGCGTTATCCCGGGCCAGGTAACCCAGGGTCAGCACGCCCGGTTCGGACCCGCCCTTGAACCAAATCCGCGGCCAAGTGGTGGCGCTGAGCCCGACCCCGCCATTGTTGGCCGACAGCACTGTGCTGATGGGGTTCAGCCCGGGCTCGGCTTGGAGGGCGGCCAGGCCGGTGAAGGCGTGGCACAGGTCTTGCGCCGAGGCGAACCACTCGATGGAGCCGATGTCGCGGGGCAGGGGCGCCGGTTGTCCGGCGCGGGCCGGTACCTTGTCGACGGTGGTGGTCAGGTACGCGGCCCGCTGGGCCGGGCTCAGGGCGAGATAGTGGTCGGCCATGGCCGGGAAATCGTGGTACTTGAGCGTGAACAATTCGGCCACGGTGAGGAACGGCATATCCAAAGACGCGTGCGACGACCACTGCCTGACCTGAGCCTCGACTGCAGTCCGCCCGACGAGCTTTATGAGCATGTCGGCCGCCGTGTTGTCGCTCACTTCGATCATCTTGAGGGCAACCTGCTCGACGGTGAGCTTGGTGCCCGGCGCCACGTCCTGTAACGCCTCGCTACTGCCGACCTTGATCGCAGCCGTGACGGTCAGTTTCTCGTCCCAGCTGACCTGGTGGTCCTTGACGGCGTTGGCGACGGCGCCGAGCACGAAAAGTTTGAACATCGACCCCAGGGGCCGAGGAGTGCCGGCGTCGAGGGTGTGCACCGGGGTGCACGTACCGTTGGGGCTGACCCTGGCGGCCAGCAGGCTCGTCCCAGGGGCGATGCCAGCCAGTTGCTTGTCAACCTGCGACCACGAAGTGGGCACCGTGTCTTCAGTAGGCCGGAAGACCAGGGCGGCGATGAGCCCGGCGCCGTCGACCCCCAATTGAAGCAAATAGCGGGCCGGGCCGATCTGGACCACGGCGACCAGCGACGTCGGTTGGACCTGCGAGAGCCCACGTAGTGTCACTGCCGAACCGGGGGGACCGAGCTGCTCGAGGGCCTGGTTGATCTCAGCCGGGCTCACCTGGTCGAGGAAGGCGGAGTCGAAGTGGGCTTGGATCTCCTTGGTGCTCAGTGGGAGCTTGGAGGCGAGGGTCAGGATCCAGGCCAGTTGCTTGCCCGCCGGGCTTTGGGGCGGCCTGACAGCCA
>CAYZVQ010000487.1:0-3009 GCA_964481925.1 uncultured Acidimicrobiaceae bacterium | reverse complement strand
TGGACCTTGCCCCGAAGCGCCTCCCGCTCTGCCAGGCTGGCCATCACATTGAGCGAGTCGCCCAAGATCATGCGGTTGGACCAGTTTGCCTGATGGCGGTAGAAGTCAACAATCTCCATCTCGTCCAGGCCATCGAAGCTCTCAAAGAGCCGGAGCGGTTCGACGTCGGGCTGGCCGGCGCTCTTGCGCAGGTCGTCGATTATCACCCTGGGGTCGATCTTCTCCTGGATATAGATAGGAGGAGCCTCTGCTACCAGGTCCTCGGAGTCCTGGGCATCTTTGCCTTTCCAGACGAGCTGGGGGTCGAGCGAAGGGTCGCGGGGATAGCGGACCTGTTGGGGTTTCTCCACTTCGGGCGCCACGAACTCGTACGCGTCCGCCGTGGGCAGGTTGGCCCTCTTGTCGACATGCGTGATGGCCTCAACTGGCACGGCAGATGAGGAGAGCTTGGGCTTACGGGGTGGCATCGAGGATCTCCTGGGCTTCCGTCGGCAGGCCGACTATCGGGTTGTCGGCGTACAGGTTGTCTATGGCCTCGTCCAGTAGCTCGAGGGCCTGGGCATATGACGGATTGCCGATCTGCACGTAGCCCCAGCGACCGAACTCGCCCCAGTTGTTGACGGCGGCGCACCACTGGCTGCGGGCGGTGGAGGCCTTCGCCTCCGTGGGACCGGGGGACTTGCGGGTGCCAGAGACCTCGACGATCAAGGTGCGTTCCACGTCTGCTGCCTCGGTCACGAGCCGCACGAGAAAGTCGGGCACGTACTCGTGGCTCCGGCCTTCGTGGACGTACGGGATAGAAAACCCGAGCCGCTCGTTCTTCACGTACGACAGCACCCTAGGGTCGGACTCGAGGACCTGGGCGAGGGCCTCCTCCCACGAGTTCCCTCGCAGCCCGTCGAGGACCACATGGTTGAGGTGGGACTTGTTGGGCGGTGGCTCCATAACGACTTTCCGGGTTAGGAAATGGACCTCGTCCGTTGACCCCATCGAGTCGTAGCGCCGGATGCCCGGCATCAGCACCGGGGCTCGGTTCCGGGGGTAGTGGACGATCGAGCCGAACACCTTCTCGGCCGCCAGGGCTCCGGGCTGGGCCAGGAGCAGGTGGCCCTTGGTGACACCCGGGCCGGCGCTGAAGCACTCGTCCAGCCAGCGACGGCAGATCCCTACCAACTGCGGGAACAGCCACGGGCGCTCGACACCGCCAAGGGCAGCGAGCTCCTCGCGTGCCATGAGAGCTTTAGCAAGGTGAAAAGCGACCGTCTGGTCGCGGGCGTTGCGTATGTTTTCGAGCTCCACGTCTTCTGGCTTGCCGACCAGCCACTGGCTCTGCGCCCAAATAGGAGGGAGGTCCTCGGGCTTGAGGTGGAGCGCGGACCACTCGCCGAAGTCGGCGTGGAGGTCCTCGTCCGGGAGCTCCACCCGGTAGCCGTCAAGCTTTGGGAAGCGGATGGCGAGCTGCCACCGTTCCGGCAACGCCTTTACCTCGATGGCAGGCCGGGGCAACTTCGGGCTGGGGCTCGGCCGGTCGTTGGGGATGAAGGCGAACGGCACCCCGTACACTTCGGCGTACTCAGCCTCGAACATCCCGGTCTCGGGACTGGCAACGTAGCTGCGCCGGCGCAACCCCCGCCCCACGACCTGCTCGCACAGCAGCTGGCTACGGAACGGCCGCACGCCGAGGATGTGAGTGACGGTGTTGGCGTCCCAGCCTTCGGTGAGCATGGCGACGGACACGACACAGCGGATGTGCTCGCCGAGCTTGTCTTTCTTGCCGATCGTGTTCATCGCCTCACGCAAAAGGTCAGCGTCTTTCAACTTTTCGATGTCGGCACCCGGCTCGCGCAGGCGTAAAGCCTGCTTGAACGCCTCGATCTCGCGGGCGGCGTACTTGCGGAACTCGTCGGTGAGCGGCTTGTCCGACTCGAGCTGCTCGGAGTCGACAAGGATCGTGCGCTGCCTGGTTGTCCACGCGCCGTCCTCCACATTGGAGAAAAGGGCCAGGTTGCCGGGGACCAGCCGAGCACTCCCGTCCGGCAGGTCGGCTCCTCGGCCCGCGATCCAGTCGAACATGAGCTTGGAGACGACCGTGTTGGGACAGACGACGATCATCACCGGCGGTGGCTCGCCCTGGCCAGCCAAACTCTGCTCGTAGTCACGGTAGTTGCGCTCGTAACTGCGGTATATGCTCTCGACGGCGCCCTGCAGCATCGACGGGATGGTCCAGCCCTGGAGGCCATCGACGTCTTTCGGCCGTGTCGAACGGCGTTTGGGCAGTGGGGGCACGATATGGTCCCACAGGTTGCGGAACACGACGGGTTTCACCGGGGCATCGTCATCGACCGGGATGCGCGGCACCTTCACTATCCCGGACTCGATGGCGTCCATAAGGGAGAAGTCGCTCACGACCCAGGGGAAAATGAAACCCTCGTTGTAACCCGAGCCCTTGAGGTAGTAGGGAGTTGCGGAGAGGTCGTAGACGGTCTTGACCCCGGCCTTTCTCCGCAGGTCGAGCAGGCCTCTGAACCATACCCGGGCTTCCCGGTTGCGCTCCTGGTCTTCGCTGTCAGCCTCGTCGTCGGGGTGCTCCAACAGCTTGTCCTGGTAGCAGTGGTGAGCCTCGTCGCTAAGCACGATTACCTCGCCCTTGCCCGCCCCGAACATGCGCAGAATGCGAGCGGCCACCATATCGGGGGTCTCCTGGAAGGTGTCCAGGGCGCCAACCCTTCCGCCTCGTAGGAGCTTGCGCGTGTTGGCCGAGACGCCCTCTATGTCCTTGGAGTCCTTCGGCAGGAAGGTGTGGTAGTTGGTTATCTGGACATCTGCCTGGAACAGCGCGTCCCAGAGGTCAGCCGAGACCAGGTCCCGTTCCTTGAAGTAGTTGTCGTCCCGCTCAGGGTGCAGTACCCCCAGGCGGTCACGGATCGTGATGCCCGGGGTGACGACCAGGAACCGCTTGGCAAAGCGGGCATCCCTGGGGGCCATCACCTTGTTTATGGTCTGCCAGGC
>CAYZVQ010000486.1:0-3012 GCA_964481925.1 uncultured Acidimicrobiaceae bacterium | reverse complement strand
TTGGGTGAGGCCCGTCCGGCGTGAGTGAATGACGACGGTCCCCCAAGTGTTGGTGAGGACCGTTCGGCATGATGGCTGACGACCAGTCCGACAGGTTTTGGGTGAGCAGCGTCCGGCATGACTGAGCGCTGACGCGCAAACGGCACCGGCCCCGAGGTCTCCAGGCCGGTGCCGTCAAAAAGGTGGTGGCGGCGTCAGGTGCGGGTGAGCTCGGCTATCGCCTTTTTGGCGCACGTGTCGTCGACCAGGCCCTTGCCCTCCGCCGCTGCAGCCATCAGGGCGGCCGTGGCCGCGTTGTTGAGCGCCCGGGGCAGCCCATTTGCATAACGGTGCAGGCGCGCGGCGGCATCGTCGGCGACGATGGGGTCGGCCCTGCCGGCCAGGGCCAGGTGGTGGCGTAGGTAAGCCACCGATTCGGCCAGGTCCATGCCGCCCAGGCTGTAGCGGACGCTGATGCGCTGGTCCAAGGCAGCGAAAATTCCCTGGCGCAGGCGGGAGGCCAAAGTGGGCTGGCCGAGCAGGATGCCGGCGAACGGCGACGCCGAATCAAGCTCTGAATTACTGAGCAATCGGACCTCTTCCAACTGTTCGGGGGAAAGTAGGTGCGCTTCATCAATTATCAAGATCACCCGGCGGTGACGCTCATGCTCCTCGGCCCCGAGCAGGGCGGCGGCTTGGTTTATGGCCTCGGCCTTGTGGAACCGGGGCGTTGCCCCCAAAGCGGTGGCGATGGCCACGTATAGGCCCCGGCAGCCCCCGGAGGGGTTGGCCAGGTAGATGACCGTGAACTTGGTCCTGTCCAATGCGGCCACAGCTGCTCTCACGGCCACGGTTTTGCCCGCCCCGGTGTCGCCCACGATCACGCCGAGGGCCGAGTGGTTGATGCAGTAATGGGCCCGGGCCACCGCTTCGGCGTGGGCGGCCCGCTCGAAGAGCTTGTCGGCCGGCACTGACTTGGTGAACGGGGTGCGATTAAAGCCGAAGTGGGAGGCCCATACGTCGACGCCGGCCATCACCGGGCGCCCTCGGCGTCGTGGCCCCAGGCCTCCATGCCGGGAAGAGACCTGTACGAGATGGAGCCCTCGCCCAACGCCTCGGCCTGGGCGGCCGCCACCAGGCCCAGGTAGTCGACCCCGGGGCCAGCGGGCGCCGGCTCGGGGGCGGCTTGGGGCACGGCCGGGTGCACGTGGCGGCCGATCACGAACGGGACGGCCACCCCGGCCGCCACGCCGTTGTCGTAGACCTCTATCTTGGCCAAGTCCTCGGGGTCGAAGCGCAGCTCGACGGTGCGGCCGACGAGCTCGGGGCCGACGCCGTAACGATTAGCCAACAAGTTGACCGTCGCCGTCTTGGTCACCCGGCGGGTGACCGACCAACGGAAGGCCTCGGACAGCTCGGCGGGCGACGTGATATCCGGCGTAAAGCTTTCCAAGAACCTGGCCAGAGGCGCTTGTTTGGTCTCGGCGTGCTCCCGGCCGTTGGCCACCTGCTCGGCCCAGGCCATGAACAGGTCGTTCAGCTCGGCGAAACTGGCCGTGCCCCGGGCCTCGACCTCGGCAATGAACGAAGACCGTATATAAGAGTTGAGCCTTTCCTGCTTGCCCCGGCCCTGGGGCGTAGGGCTTGGAGTGCACCAACGCTATGCCGAGCACGGCGCAAGCCCGCGATAGCTGGTGGTTAGCGTAGGGCGCGCCGTTGTCGACATATAAAAGTTCGGGCCGCCCCCGGCGGGAAATGGCAGCCCGCAGCACGTCTTGGCCGGCCCGGGTGTTCTCCTCGGTGACCCAACGACCGTGCACGAGCAACCTGGAATAGTCGTCGACCAGTAAGAACAGCTTGGCCCGTTTGGAGCCCGGGACGCGCGGGCAGGGCACGAAAGGGCCGTGCAATACGTCGCCTATCCAGATCTCGTTGGGCCGGGACGCCTCGAAGCGCCCGAACGCCCGGGCCGGGGCGGCCGACAGGGCACGGCGGGACAGGCCGAGGCGGTGCAGGTGGCCGCGCACGGTGCGCTCCGACAACAACACCCCGTGGGCCCGGGCGATTATGTCCGCGATCTGGGCCGCCGAGCGGGCCGGCACGGCCCGGCGCAATTTGGCTGCTTCTTCCAACCATTGGCGGGCGGAGCGGGGCCGGCCCCGGTCCGAGCGGGGCACGGGGGCGAGGCCGGCCAGGCCGTGCTTGGCGTAGGCGGCGAGCCAACGGTCAATGCTCGTGCGGCTGACCTGGCGCTCGGCCCCATCGGGGCCCACCCAGGTGCGCGCCGCCAGTTCCCGGGCCAGGCGTCCCCTCTCGGCCGGGGTGAGCCGGGGGCTGGCCGCCTCTGAGATCACCTGGTAACGGAACAGCGCCAGCTGCTCAGCTTTGTCTTGGTGGCCGTTGGCCATGAATGCCTCCTTTGTGGGGCCATTGCCGGTGCTGGCACGCCCATAAGCATCCAAAACGACTTTCAGACGCTTGACCAGGGCGGATCCATGTTGGTGGTGAGCAGGTGACCGCCGACGAGGGCGTTGGCGAAGCGCCACAAGGCGCCCACTGCCGGGCCAAAGCGGTGCCCCGCCGCCCGCCATGCCGACCGCAGTGCCCCGAGCGCCACCGCCACGGCCGTCCCCGCCAGCGGCGGCGCCGGGGCACCAAGGGCCACACAGGCGCGCACGGCGCCGATCGCCAACATCTCGGCCCGGGAGCCAAAACGCCGTCGCCAGTCCCGCACCGTCGTATATGGGAGCCCCAAGGCGTCGGCGGCCACCCGGGCACCTCCGGCCACCATCGCCTCCAGCGCGGGGCCGATGACACCCACAGCGTCGAGGCGCCCATGGGCCACAAAGCTCGGCAGCACGGCGTGGCTAACCTGGCAGCCCCGGCAGCGCTGGCGGCGCACCCACAGCACCTGGCAGCGCCCCGCCCTCACGTCACGGCCGTACCAGCCCCAGTAGCTCATTGGTTCTTTGCAGCCCGGGTGGGTTTGTCAAGCGGAACTGGCCCCACCCCGCTCATCTGATTTGGCCCCAG
>CAYZVQ010000485.1:0-3043 GCA_964481925.1 uncultured Acidimicrobiaceae bacterium | reverse complement strand
AACTACGTCGTCCAAAAGCTCCACCTGACCAACCTGTACGTCTCCAACGACGCCAGCACCTACGGCGAAGGTCTCGCTGCCGCCTTTGCCGCCCAGGCGACCAAGGACGGGGCGAAGGTGACGACGGGCACGTTCCCCGGCACCAGCCAGTGCAGTGACGGCACGGCCAGCCCCACGCAGTACCCGGACGACGCCGCCACCGTGGTGAGCGCCAAGCCACAGCTGCTGTTTTACGGCGGCTATTACTGCGACCTCGGCCTCCTCGCCGGCGCGCTTTCCAAGGCGGGCTATACGGGCAAGGTCATGAGCGGTGACGGCAGCGACAGCACAGCGCTCATATCCGGCACCAACCCGCCCAGCGCCGCCAACGGCATATACGCCAGCTGCGCGTGCGCGGTCCTCGGCACCACAAAGGCCGACCTTGCGTTCGCCGCTGGCTTCAAGAAGCTGGCCAAGTTCCCCGTGGGGATCTATTCCGGTGAGGCGTTCGACGCGGCCAATGCGATCATCGCCGAACTGCAAATCCTCTCGAAGACCAAGGGCGGCACGGGTGCCATCACTCGTATAAACGTTGTCAATGGCCTTCACAAGATCGTCTACCATGGGCTCACGAAGGTTGTCTCGTTCCAGTCCAACGGTGACATCGCCGGCGCCGATATCTATGTAAACCAAGTTGTAAACGGCAACTTAGTCCAACTCGGCCTGGCGTAACGTCAGCAGCAAGTTGTAATGAGCCGGGTACTCCGCCATTTCGGGGTGCCCGGCTCTTTCCATTTGTCCCTCGGGTCGTTACTGACTAGATTTGCTGGTCAAGGTTGATGAGACTTCTCTGATCGCATGAGCTGCCCCGGGTTCCTCGCCAACAACAACATCTGGGTCTCGCTCATCCTCGGCGGCCTCGCCAATGGTTTCCTTTACGCGCTCATAGCGCTCGGGTACACCCTCGTGTACGGCGTCCTCAGGCTGATCAACTTCGCTCATTCCGAGGTGGTCATGTCCGGGGGCTTCGGCGGGCTGTTCGCCATGCGAGCTGTGCTGGGCACGTCCACTCCGAGCGGGTTCTGGGCGATCGGGTTCATGATCGTGGGGATCATCGCCGGTGCCCTTGCCGGCGGGGCGGTCGCATTTGTCCTCGAAAGGGTCGCCTACAGGCCGCTGCGAAAGCGCAACGCGCCCAGGTTGACGTACCTGATAAGCGCCATCGGGGCCTCGTACTTCATTTTCAACCTGGCGGGCAAGGAGTTCGGGCGCTACACCGCCTTCATCCCGGCACCCACCGTGGTCACCGGGGATGCCTTCAAGGTGTGCGGCGTTGGTGTCCAGTCTGTCTGGATCCTGACCATGGTCGTCTCCCTCGTCTTGTTGGTCGTGCTCGACCTGGTGGTGAACAAGACCAAACTGGGCAAGGGCATCCGGGCCGTCGCTCAGGACGCGGAGACGGCGAGCCTGATGGGTGTGCACATCGACCGGACGATCTCGCTCACTTTCGTGCTCGGAGGGCTGATGGGCGGCGCCGCCGGGTTCCTTTTCGGGCTCCAGTTCGGCGTCATCTACACGATGGGCTTCGTCCCCGGGCTGAAGGCGTTCACCGCCGCCGTCCTCGGCGGCATCGGAAATATCCGGGGCGCGATGATCGGCGGTCTCCTGCTCGGACTGTTCGAGAGCATCCCGCTGCGCTGGATGTCAGCGGAGTGGCAGGACGTTGTCGCCTTCGGCGTGCTGGTGACGCTCCTGCTCTTCCGGCCCACGGGCATCCTTGGTGAGCGCCTCGGGCGAGAGGCATGACCGCCACCGCCGCCGGGCCCGGTGCTCCCGCCAGCCCGGGCGCGCCGGATGCCCAGGGCCCGGTGAAGAGCCCGTCAGGGGGACCGGCGCGCCGGGCCTCGCTGGCCGACCTGGCCCGCAGTGCCTGGGCCCGTCGTCTCGCCATATGCGTGGGCGCCGTCCTGGTCGTGGCCGTGATGACCGGCCCGGCAGGGAGCAACTCGGCGCCGACGTCAGGCTTCACCGGCTCCCTGCAGTTCCCCAGACTGTTCTGGTTCGTGGGGTTCGCGGCCGTGCTCTTCTCGGTCGTCTCTGTCTGGTACTCGTTCGGGGCGGGGTTGAGGTCACAGGCCAACCGCCTGCGGGCCTCGGTCGCCAAGCTGACGGCGTCGCGACGGGTGCGCCTGGGCCTCGACGTGGCGGTCGTGGTGCTCGGCTTGATCTGGGTGTCGTGGATTTCGCCCGACGACACCTGGAAGGGCGGCGTCTGTATCGAGATGGGTTGTGGGTTCGCCGTCATGGAGCTGCTCGTTTACCTCTTCGGGCGATGGTCGTTGCGCGTCGCCAGGTTGGCGGCTTACGCCGTCGTCGCCGTGTACGGGGCGTTGGCATGGATGCACAACTCGGTCTCCAGGTACCTCAACTCCATCGGGGCCGTGCCCCACGACCGCCCTCTGGGCCGGGCCCTGTTGTGGGCCGCGCTCGTCCTGGGCGTGCTTGAAGCGGTGCTCTTCGGCCTGGCCGAGCTGCGCAAGCTGGTACCGGCCCGGTCCGTGCGGCGGGTGGGCACGGTGGGCGGCGTTGTCCTGGCGGCCTACGGGTGGCTGATGTGGACGACCTGGTCCGAATGGCGGGCGTCGACGCCCCACTCTGTGGCGCATTGGCTGGCTTCCATCGGGATCATGCCCCACAACCGTCCGGTCGGCGTCGTGCTTATGGTCCTCGGCGCCCTCGTCCTGGTGGGCGCCGTGTCGTGGGTGGGCCTGGACGTCGGCCGCGCATTTGGCGGCTCGCGGCCCGATCACAGCCGGTACGAGCTCACCGGGATCACCAAGCAGGCCAAGTTTGCCTACGGGAAAACGGCGATCACTATCGCCGCGCTGCTGGTGGCGGTCCAGTGGCCATTGCACCTCAACGCCGGCATACAGTCGATCCTCACCACCCAGGTCGCCATCTACGTCCTGCTCGCCATGGGCCTCAACGTTGTCGTCGGCTTTGCCGGGCTGCTCGACCTCGGCTACGTCGCCTTCTGGGCCATCGGGGCCTACACCACCGCCTA
>CAYZVQ010000484.1:0-3063 GCA_964481925.1 uncultured Acidimicrobiaceae bacterium | reverse complement strand
GCGGCGTAGCCGTCGGCGCCAGGTGTTTTCACCTGGACGACGCGGACCGGCGCCACCCGTACAACAGTGACCGCGACGGAGCGCTGGCTCTCGTCCCAGATCTGGGTCATGCCGACCTTCTCGCCGACAATCGCTCTTTTGGGGGCCTTCGCGGGCATCCTGGGTCCTCTTATACGCGGGACGCTCCGCTCGGGGGTTCCCGGGCGGAGCTCGTTTCACGTTGTGCCACGGCGTCCCCGCTGTCAGCGACAGACGGGCGACCATGGACGTCGGTTAGACGGCCTCGCCAGTATAGCCAGCGGCGCGCCCTGTGCAAACCGCGGCTGCCCTTTCCGCTTACAGGGCCGCCCCGTCCCTCCCGTAGACGTAGCGGTCCCACCAGGGGCCCAAGTCCTGCCCGCACCACTCCCCGAGGTGCCTGGCCAGGTCTTCCGTGCTCCCCGCGCCGCCCCCATGGGCCCCGTACCAGGCGGCCAGGGACGATCTGAGCTGAGCCGCCCCCCCGGCCATGTGGGCCACGCCCGAGAGCAGCCGGCTACCTGCCGTGTACGCCTCCCGCGGCGTACGGCGGCTCCAGGGATGAGCCGGGCACAGCACGCTGGGCTCCTCGTCCAGACCGAGCGGCTCCGCCTGGAAGCGCCCCGCCGGCGCCCGGCGCGAAGCGGTGGCCCAGCTGGCCATGGCCTCGTCGATCCAACCGTCGGAGGCGCAGGCGGGCTTGACGCCCCGCCCGAACCAGGTGTGGAAGACCTCGTGCTCGAGCGCCGGTGCGCTCGTGGTCGTGGCCGCGTCGTACTCCATGCCCCTCGGCTCGGCCCACAGGACGGCCAGGTAGTCGTCGGCCGGGAAGCGGCCGTAGCGGGCGGAGAAATAGGCCAGCCACGCCGCCGTGTCCGCCACAGCCGCGTCCAAGTCGGTACCCGTACCGGCCAGGGCCGCCACTGTCAGGCCCAGGTGCTCCCCCCCGGCGACCGCCTCGGTGCGGCGCACTTCCACCTCGTCGGCGGGCACCAGGACGAGCAAAGGTGAAAGCGACGTGTAGTGGCTCGGGTAACGCACGGTCCAGCCGGCACCGTCCCCGTGCTCCTCGAGCGCGCCATTGGCCAGGAGCACGTGGGGACGGTCCGTGCCCGTCACCTCGATGTCGAGCTCGATGCTCAGCGTGTCGTGGCACAGGTTCGCCGGGAACCACATCTCCAGGTACCGGCCGGGCTCCAGGTCGGACATGAGCAGGTCCCAGGAGACCCCCCCGGGCGACCAGCCGACACCAGACGCCCCCGTCGCGTCGGGCGCCTCCAGGTGGTACCCGAGCTCAAGCAGATGGGGGGGACCATCGGAACAGCTGACGTCCACGACCCGCATCCGGGCCTCTTCGCCCGCCCCCATATCGCGGTAACCCAGGGCGTCGGGCGGGACGGCTGACCCGTCCAACACCGCCGTGCCAATGGTCTGGCGCAGGTCGAAGACAGGGTGCCCGGACGGGCCCTCGAGGCGGAACTCGAGGCGGGCCGACACGTCGGCCACCCGGGACGCGACATCGAAACGTACCGATGCCCTGAGGCGCTCGATGTCGATAGGTACCGCGAGGCGCCCGCTCAGAACGACTGGTAGTGGGGCTGATGGCAAGAGGTCTCCCGGTCCGGGGCGGAGGTGACAGGTACGCTCGCTAATAGAGACGTCAAGCGGTACCGGAGCCGCACAATACCGGAACGGCGCGTAGCTCCGGGCCCGCGATCTCCACCAACCGGGACGAGGCAATGGGACAAGAGGACAACCCCGAGGGACGCCAGACGAGGCGGCGCTGGGCGGTCGCCGCCGTTACCCTGGCCGTCAACCTGGGCAGTTTCTTGTTCCTGGTCCTGGTGGCCCGTTCGGTGGCTCCGGCGGTCTTCGGGGCGCTGGGGGCCCTGGCCGCCCTGACTCTTGTCTTCGAGGTGCCTGCCAACGCCCTGCAGGTGGCCGTGGGGCGGACCGTGAGCGCCACCAACCCCAACGGGCGCGTGCCTCAGGTGGTGGCGGGGCCGCTCCTGATCGAAGCCAGCGCCTTTGGGGCCGGTGCCTGCGCCGTGCTGCTGGCGCTATCTCCTCTGGTGGAGAGCTTCCTGCACCTTCCCTCGATCACGAGCGCCCTCCTGCTGGGCGCCTACGCCCTGCCCGTCGGCCTTAGCGTGGTGCCCAAGGGAGTGCTGGCCGGCCAAGGCCGCTGGCCCGTGCTTTCTACCGGCCTCCTGGCCGGGATGGCGGTACGCCTGGTAGTCGGCGTGGTCCTGGTGCGTCACGGGGGTGGGCTTGAAGGCGCCTTCGTAGCCATGGTCTGGGGCGAGCTCGTGACGACTGTCATCGTGCTCGTCGGCTTCAGGCGGCTGGTCTCCCAGCCCGGGACCTCCGGCCCGGCCGAAGTTCCCGTCCCCCCGGCCGACGTTGTGGTACCCCAGGCCAGCGCCCCCACGCACGTCGCGTGGAGCCAGGCCAAGGTGGCCACCGTCGCCTTCACCGGCTATTGGGCGCTTACTGCGGTAGACGTCGTACTGGCCCGCCACTGGCTCGGGCCCAACACCTCGGGGTGGTACGCGGCAGCGGCCACAGTGGCCCAGATAGCCCTGCTGGCCCCGGGCGCGGTCGCGGCCGTCACGTTCCCTCGACTGCTCGGGGCGGACGTGCCCCGTCTGGTGGGACCGGACAGCAAGCCCAACCAGCGCCTGATGTTCGCCGTAGGCTCGGCGGTGGTAGCCGTGACCGGCTTCGCCGCTGCCCTCGTCGTCACCCTGCTGGCGGCCCAGACGGTGAGGGTACTGTTCGGGCACCGGTACGCGCCGGCGGCGAGCGTGGTCGGCCTCCTGTCCTTCAGCGGCGCCCTGCTCGGCCTGGTCACCGTGCTGTTGCACTACCACCTGAGCCGGGGGGGGCGGTTCACCGCCGGCCTGTGTTGGCCGGGGATCCTGGTGAGCATCGTGGGCGCCATGGTCTGGCACCGTTCCATGACCGAGATCGCCCTGGTGATGGTGGTCACCAGCTCGGTGGTCTGTGCCGGCATGCTGGCCGTCGCCTTGGGCCACGCCGAAG
>CAYZVQ010000483.1:0-3065 GCA_964481925.1 uncultured Acidimicrobiaceae bacterium | reverse complement strand
GCACCCGCAGGGCCTGGCCCACCTCGAGCCCGCTCACGTCGAGCTCGATCGCTTCGGGGATGCGCTCGGGCGTGGTGTAGATGCTGAGGCTGGTGAGGAGCTGCTCGAGAACGCCACTTTCCCGCTCGACGTTGCCGGCGACGCCCACCACGACGATGGGCACCACGGCGTGGACAACCTCGTCGCGGCTCACGACCTGGAAATCGACATGGGCCACGGTACGACGGACGGGGTGACGCTGGAGCTGGCGGGCCAGGACCAGGTGTGACGAGCCCTCGACCTCTAGTTCGAGGACCTGGTTGAGGCCGTGTGAGGAGAGCGCGGCGCCGAGGTCACGGGCCACTACGGAGACGGACAGCGGCTCCATGCCGTGCCCATAGACGACCCCAGGGATGCGGCCGGAGACCCGGAGCCTTCTCGAGGCGCTCGACCCGGTCGTTCGTCCGAGCTCCGCGACCAGCTTGACTTCTGCCATTGTTCGCTCGCGCTCACTTACTAGTCGGTTACCCCGCCAAATAGCTTTGAGGGGAAGGGAGCCCCAATAATAGCGGCTCGGGTGCCAGACGGACCAAGCGGCCCGGCTGCCCGGCCGGCCCTGTCCCGGTCCGCCCCTAATAGGACCGGCCGCCAACGTCCTAGCTCTGGTTGTCGCCCCCGAAGATCTGGGACACGGAGCCCTCTTCGAAGACGGCCCGGATGGCGTCGGCGAAAGTCTTGGCCACCGACACGCTCTCGATCTTGGGGATCTGCTTCTCGGGCGGGAGGGGGACGGTATCGGTCACGACCACCCGGGCGATGTTGGAGTTCTTCAGCCGGTCGATGGCGGGTTCGGAGAACACGCCGTGGGTGGCCGTGGCCCAGACCTCGGTGGCACCCTTCTGAGCCAGGATTTTTGCCGCCTCGCACAGGGTGCCGGCCGTATCGATCTCGTCATCGATGAGGACGCACATGCGCCCGCGGACGTCGCCCATCACGTCGAGAGCCTCGACGTGACCGACGAGGTCCACGCTGCGGCGCTTGTAGACCGCCGCCATGTCCATGTCACCGGCGTTGCGGGCCGCCTTCTCGGCCACCTTGGTCCGCCCCGTGTCCGGCGACACCATGACGAGGTCGCCGCTGACATTGGCCTTTATGTAGTCGACCAGGAGGTTGACCGCGGTCAGGTGGTCAACGGGGCCGTCGAAGAACCCCTGGACCTGCCCGGAGTGCAAGTCCACCGACATGATCCGCTCGGCACCGGCAGCACGGAAGAAGTCCGCCACCATGCGGGCCGTGATCGGTTCGCGACCTCTCGACTTGCGGTCCTGGCGCCCATAGCCATAGCGGGGGCACACCGCGGTTATGCGCTTGGCCGAGGCCCTCTTGGCGGCGTCGATCATCACCCATTGCTCCATCATCAGGTCATTGATCGAACGGCCCTCCGACGGGCAATGGGTCTGAAGGATGAACACGTCGGCACCGCGGACGGACTCGCCGAAACGGGCGCGGATCTCCCCATTGGGGAAGTCGACCACCTCACAGGGGCCCACGTGCACGCCCAGGTGGGAAGCGATGTCGTGGGCCAGCGCCGGGTGCGAGCGCCCGGCGTAGAGCTGGAGCCTATGTTTCGAGACCACTTCCACTGGGTGCCTCCTCTTCCAGGCTGAACGTCCCGGTCGTCGGCCGGAAGACCGAACCGGGTGCTACAACGGTGCCGGGGGCCAACCACGCCCACGGGCCAACTCGGGCGTCGTCCCCGATCACCACCTGCTCCGCCGAGGTCGCCCGGACCTGGGCCCTCGCTCCGACAGTGCAGTCGACCAGATGAGTGCTCGGTCCCAGTTCGGCACCGGTGGCGACTCTCGTGCTCCCCTGAAGGATAGTCCCGGGGAAAATGGTGACGTCCTCGCCCAGCTCGACGGTCGAGTCGAGGTAGGTGTGGTGGGGGTCGAGCATGGTGACGCCCCGGCGCATCCAGCCGTCGTTTATCCGTCCCCGCAGCACGGCCTCGGCCGCCGCGAGCTGGCAACGGTCATTGACCCCGCTGGCCTCGATCGGCTCGGGGGCGACCATGGAGATGACGGGGTACCCGGCGCCGTGCAGCACAGAGATGACATCGGTCAGGTAGTACTCGCCCTGGGCGTTGTCGGGGCTGAGGCGGCGCAGCGCCGGGGCCAGCAGCGAACGTCGAAAGACGTAGATCGAGGTGCCCACCTCATCGATGGCCCGTTCCTCGTCGGTGGCGTCGGCCTCCTCCACGATCCCCGAGACCCGCCCATCGCGCGACCGGACCACCCGCCCGTAGCCGCTGGGATCGTCGAGGCGGGTAGTGAGCAGGGTCGCGGCCGCCGATGCGTTCCTATGGGCAGCCACCAAGGCGGCGAGGGTACCCGGTCGCAGCAGGGGCGTGTCCCCCGGCAGTACCACGAGGTCGTCGAGCTCACCGTCGTCCTCGTGGAACGCCGTCAGGGCTACCGAGAGGGCGTCGCCTGTCCCTCGCTGGACGGGCTGCTCGACCACGTCGAGCGTGGCCCCCGGGGAACCGGCTTCAGCCAGGGCCTTGGTCATCCTCGTCGCCCCGTGGCCGACGACGACGACCACCTTGGAGAGCTCCAACCCGGCCAACGCGCCGAGGACCCACATGACCATGGGGCGCCCGCACAGACGGTGCAGCGGCTTGGGCCGGGCACTATGCATACGGGTGCCTTCCCCTGCCGCCAGCACCACAGCCGCCAACTTGGGCTGTTCGCCGGCCGCCGACCGGCGAGGTGAGATATCTCGGTCGTAGTAAGTCACGTTGATCTTTCTAGTCCGGCCTGCCGGCTCTCGGGGCGCTAGACATGCGACCTGGGCCGACTCTGCCCCGGCCTAGGTCCGACCACCCGAGCTCGCGGCCCGGTCATGACCGCTGTCGCCCGCGTCCCGGGCCCGGCCACCACCTGGCGACAAGGTATCGTTGGTTGGCGAACACCAGGGCCGGCCGCAGGCCGGCCTCAGGTCTTTCCGGGGTAGTTCAATTGGAAGAACGCCGGACTTTGGATCCGGATGCTTGGAGGTTCGAGCCCTCCCCCCGGAGCCCTCTCACC
>CAYZVQ010000482.1:0-3071 GCA_964481925.1 uncultured Acidimicrobiaceae bacterium | reverse complement strand
GGCGAGATCGCTACGCGGACCGGGCTACCCCAGAGCTACGTCTCCGGGATGGTGGCCAAGCTATGCGACCTGGGGATTTTGGAGACTCGAGCCGACCCGGCCGATCGCCGGCGGACGCTTGTGAAAGGGAGCGGCTCGAAACCGAACGCTGTCGTCGGCTTCGGGGTAGTGCCGGTGGACGCGCTGCTCGTCGAAGCCCTCGGTGACTCCCCTCCGGGCAGCGCAGTCGAGCTCGTCTCGGCTCTGGGTGAGATCGCAGCGCGTTTACGGGGCGCCCCCGGCGGGAAGGGCACCCCGTCCGCCCGCCAGACAGGTACGCATCTCAGCTCAGTACCTCCATGGATCCGATAGATTCAGTCACGATTGACGAATGAGAGCTGGCTCCACCGCACACTCCAAGGTGACAGGGCCCCGGAGGTTGACGAAATGAATGAGCACGAACAAATCTACGCATACCGGGCAGATGGGCCTACCCGAGCCGACATCACGGGCATAGCCATGCCCCCCGCTCCGGCCGCACGCGAGTCTTTACGCGGAGCTCAGGCCTTTTTACGCGAAGCTAAAGCCTTTGACATTCCATTTCTCCAAGAAATGTGTTACTTGGCGACGTTTCGTTGGAGTGGTAGAACCGATATTCACGAAAAGATACCCACATTTGAAGAGGCTAAAGCAGGGGAAGCTATGGAAGCTTACCTTGGTGGGTGGGGGCGTAAAAGCGATTACGGAGTTATTGCTGTTTCTAACGCGACGGGGCTAAGCATTGGCGCCGCCTGGTACCGCCGCTATGTTCAACGGTACCCTTACGAACTGACCGTAGCTGTGCAGCAAGAGCACCAGGGCCAGGGTGTCGGCAGCTCGTTGTTGCGTCATTTACTTGATCATGCCAGTCAACATAATCGTCCCGAGATATCCCTCAAAGTTAGAAGAGACAATGACGTTGCCAGAAGGCTATATGAAAGACTAGGGTTCGAACCAATCTCCGACGAGAAAACCTATGAAATTATGGTTGCTTCAACAAACTGTTCCACCAAGGCCGGAAGTAACTATTAATGGAGCGACGCTGGACGGTCCGGCCTCCTACGGTTGCACCGTCCGGGATTAACGGCTCAAGATCGAGCGCCGGAGGAACTCCTACGGCACGTGGCGGCCTCACAGCAGGGACCACGGGCGGCCCGACCAGGAAGTCCAGGCAGCTGGACTTGGCAGCCCGACCCCAGATCAAGGCCCGGGTGGGCGTCGTTGTGACCTGAGGGCTCGTGTGTAAGGAGCACAGGACCAGGACCGACGCCGCCGGCCGAGCGGCAGCCGAGTGGAACGGCCGGTGCCGCACCTCAGGGGCAGCGGTTCCTTGCCGCGCAATCATTTTGTTACGCCGGGCGTCTCCATTAGGTAACTCGGGACGGACAAGTCGTCCCTCTCTTCCCCCGAAACCCATGGAGGTCACGAACACGATGCGAAAAAACATCACTCGGGCTGCGCGCCTGGCGCTCGGCATCGCCACGCTCGCCAGTGCCGGCACCCTCAGCACCCTCGTTGCCGGCGCTGCCAATGCGGACGGCGTCACCGGGAACGCGCCGACCGGCTTCTCGCCGGTGGTCGGGCATGTCTACCTCGACGACAACACCAAGGGGACCAACACGATCGGGGCGTTTGACCGCCATCTCGACGGGTCCCTATCACCCATGCCGGGTTCGCCCTTCGCCGTCGGTGGCGCCGGGACGGGAGCGGGCTTGGCTTCCCAGGGCGCGCTACAGCTCAGTAGCGACGGCCGCTACCTGCTCGCCGTAGATGCCGGCAGTAACCAGGTCTCGGTCCTGAGGGTGGGCTGGGACGGCAGCCTCCAGCTCGTCCCCGGCGGGGTCGTCTCGTCGGGCGGCCCCACGCCGGTCAGCATTGCCGTGCACGGCAACCTCGTCTACGTCGCCAACTCCGGCGCCGTCGGCCCCAACTTCACCGGGTTCACGCTCTCGCCCTGGGGCCAGCTCCAGCCGTTGCCCGGCTCCACGGTAACTGTGGCCAACGGCTCGCAGCCCGACGACGTCCTGTTCAACTCGATCGGCAACACGCTGGTCGGCAACCTCACGGGCACCTCACAGATCGAGAGCTACTCCGTAGGTTGGGACGGGCTCTTAACCGCGGCTCCGGGCTCACCTCTCGCCGCCCAGGGGCTCGGGCCTTTCGGCAGTGAGTTCCGCCCCACCAACCCGTTCCAACTGTTCGTCTCCAACGCCCACAACGTGGGCGCCGGCACAGGCACGGTCTCGGCCTTCAACGTGGCCTGGGGCGGGGCGCTGTCGCCGATCGGGGGGTCCCCGTTCGCCGACGACCAGACCGCCCCGTGCTGGGTCGAGATCACCCACGACGGCCAGTTCCTGTTCACGGTGAACACGGCGTCGGGCGATATCTCCCGATATTGGATCGCCCCCAGCGGGACCTTGAGCTTGCTCGGTAGCACGCCGGTCAGCGCCACCGGTGGCGTGGGCGCCGTTGACGCCCGCCTGAGCCCCGATGGCCGCACGCTGTACGTGGACGAGAGCAAGATCGGCGCCGTGGGCGCCTTCGCCGTGAACGGCGGCAACCTCACCGAGCTACCCAGCTCACCCACGCCGTTGCCCGCTGGCGCCACGCCTGCCGGCCTGGTCGTCAACTAACTGGGACCTCGTGCAACCTAAAGGCCGGGAGCGTGACTGCTCCCGGCCTTTGCTCGGACCAGGCCGTGGCCTCGTCAGCAATCTTGGGCCACCTGCAGGGCCAGGGCCCGCCGCGCAATCATTCGGCCGTCGCCGGCGTCTTCATTAGGCCGGAGTACTTACTGAGGGCCAATACGATCGAGGCGAGCCATATGGACGACCAGGGACGAGCCTTCCTCGAGGCGGCTATGCCGCACCTCGACGTCGTGTACCGCGTCGCACGGCACGCCAGCAGGGACCACCACCATGCCGAGGATCTCGTCCAGGAAACCTACCTCCGCGCTTTCGCCGCCTTCGGCACCCACCGGGGGCCGAGCACCAAGGCGTGGCTCGTCACCATCTGCCTCAACCTGGCCCGCAGCCAGGGCCGGCGCCGTGCCC
>CAYZVQ010000481.1:0-3076 GCA_964481925.1 uncultured Acidimicrobiaceae bacterium | reverse complement strand
GCGCGGTGGGAGTGTGCGGCTCAGACGTGCACTGGTTTACCGAGGGCCGCATCGGGGAGCTGGCCGTCGACGGTCCGCTGGTACTGGGGCACGAAGCCTCCGGCGTGGTGAGGGCGCTGGGGCCGGGGGCGGACCAGCTGAAGGTGGGCGACCGCATCGCCATGGAGCCGGGGATCCCCTGCCGGAGGTGCCGGGCCTGCCGCCACGGCCAGTACAACCTGTGCCCTCACATCCGGTTCTTCGCCACGCCGCCGGTGGACGGGGCCTTCGCCCGCTACGTCGTGCACGAAGAGGATTTCTGTTACGTCCTGCCTGATCACGTCTCCGACGACGCCGGGGCACTGCTGGAGCCGCTTTCGGTGGGTATCTGGTCGACCTGGAAGGCCCATATCGCCGTCGGCGACCGCGTCCTGGTGACAGGGGCCGGGCCCATCGGGCTCGTCGTCGCCGCCGTAGCCCGCGCCGCCGGGGCCCAGGAGGTGGTGGTGACCGACACCCAGGCCGTGCGCCTACCGTCGGCCACCAAGATGGGGGCCACGGCCGTCGTCGACGCCCTGAAGGACGGCGACAGCCTGGTGGACATGCAGGCCGACGTGCTCATCGAGTGCTCCGGCTCCATGCAGGCGCTCGAGACCGGGCTCAGGGCCTTGCGGGGCGGGGCCCGGGCCGTCGTCGTCGGCATGTCCTCCGAGAGCCACCCGCGCCTGCCCCTGGCCCTGGTCCAGTGGCGCGAGATCGAGCTGACCGGGACTTTCCGGTACGCCAACACCTACCCCACCGCCGTGGCCATGGCCTCCGCCGGTACCGTCCCGCTGGACGACCTGGTGACCGGCCACTACAGCCTGGCCCAGGTGGAAGAGGCGTTGACCGCCGGCCGGCGCGACCCCCTGGCCGTCAAGCCGGTGGTGCTCCCGGGCCGCTAGGGACATCCCCGCCCGCCGTCGCCTCAGGGGCCGATGGCGGCCACTTCGGACACCTCGGCCGTGCCCGAGGTCTGCGCCGAGACCCGGATGGCCACCGCCCGCCGTCCGGCGGGCACCGAGGACAGCAGGTAGGGCGTACGGGCCCCGCCGCCGACAGCTCCGGCGGTGGAAGCGATCGTTTCCCAGCTGCCCCCCGGCAGCTTGATGGCGACCGTGACCGCCTTTACCGGTGCCGTGCTCCTCACCCGTCCCACGCTGACCTGGACCAAGCTGACCGGGGCCGGCCACGTCCACTGGAAGTCCGCCTGGCCCGCCCGGGCCGGTGCCCGGTAGGCGACGGCGCCGTTGTCGCCCTGGCCGTCGGGTGCCAGCCCCACCGTCTGCGAAGGCGTGGCCGGAGCCGTAGCGGTGTGGTCGGACAAGCCCGGTTGGGACGTGCCCGGGCCCACGAACTCGAAGACCGACGTCTGGTCCAGGCTCATCGAAAGCAGGCGCACGGCGCCGATCGCGGGCGCCGTGCCCCCGTTAGTGGCCAGGTGCAGCAGGCAGGGGCTGTCCACCTCCCAGGGGAGGTTGAAGTCCCCGATCGTGAGGAACTTGGCATTGTCGCCGGCCAGGGCGCTCTTCACCACCGGCAGCGAACACCTGTTGTTGGCGCCAAAAGGGCCGAAAGGCGTGGTGGCGGTGAACGCCGTCCACGCCGTGCGGTGACCGGTGAAGTAGGCCACGCTGCCCCGATAGTCGGTTTCCACCACCGAGGTCGGCGTCCCCAGCGCCTTCAGCAGCGCCATGGCCGGCGAATGGGCGAACTCGGAGCTCTGCTGGCCTTCCCCGTAGAGGTAGTCCTGGGTGAAGCCGAACGCCGTGGGCACACCGGCGCCTAGCACGGCGACGACCACCGAGAGGGCCACCGCCGCCCGGCCGACGCGGCGACCTCCTAGCGCCAGCAACGCCCGGCCGGTTGCGCACGCCCCGACGACGTACCACAGCACCACCACCGGCAGGACCAGGATCACCCGGCGCTGGTTGGTGAAGGCGTAGGCCAGGGTCTCGGCGAAGTAGGCCCAGACCATCCACGACTCGCCCCGAGGATGGCGCCGGTACCAGGCCACGGCGCCCACCACGCACAGGACGGGCACAGTCCAGCCCACCAACGTCAGCAGCACGTGGACCGGGCCGGTCGAGGGCAAGGGCGCCCCCGTCGGCAGCACGGACTGGCGCAGGACGCTGCCGAGGTAGGCCCATGTGGCCGACGCCACCACGTGCGGCAGGTGGGCGAAACCGCCGTTGCCCGTGTTGGAGATCTCGCCCGCGTAGCGGGCGCCCACCGCCGCCGACCCCGTAATCAGCCGGGCGACCAGCCCGGGCAACAGCAGGGCGCCGACCCCGCCGCCCACTGCTACCGCCCGGCGCCACCGCCGCCGCCACAGTTCGTACAAGACCAGGCCGACGGCGAGGCCGATACCGGCCTCTTTCAACCAGACGAGGAAGGCCAACAGGACGATCTCGACGGCGGCCCAGCGCCAGCCCGGCCGGCGTTCCCATTGGTCCAGGGCCAGCACGGCGAGCAGGAACACCAAGATGAAGGGGGCCTCGGCCATCACCATGGTCGAATAAGTGGCGAGGACGGTGTTCATCGCCAGGAGGAACAGGGCGGCCGTCCGCGGGCCCGGCTTCACCCCCCGGCGGCCCGTCCAGGCCCAGAGCAACGGGTACAGAGCACAGGTGCACAGGGTCGAGAACAACCGGAGCGGGCCCAGGGCCGAGCCCCAGACCCAGATGAGCGGGACGAGCAACAGCGGGTACCCGGGGAGATAGTTGGCCACGACGGTCGCCCCGCTCGGCATCAGGGACGTGAGCCCTCCGCCCGAGGCCAGGACGTGCGCCGCCATGAGGTAGTTGCCGTCGTCGTCGAAGGAGCCCACGTGGTAGGTGGGGACGACGGCCACGGTATGGACGACCTGGACGACGAGCGGCAACAACCAGCCGAGCGCCCACCAACCCGACGCCGGCGCCAGGCTCTGGCGGCCCACGTCGATCTCCGCGCCGGGCTTTGATGAAGTGGCCGCCCCGGGGCCGCGCCTATCCTTTACACGTGAAGCCAACGAGCGCGACTAACCTTTCCCTATCGCTCGAGTCAGTCCTTTCATGAC
>CAYZVQ010000480.1:0-3078 GCA_964481925.1 uncultured Acidimicrobiaceae bacterium | reverse complement strand
TCGACCGTCCCGTTGGCCAGGCCGTCGGTGACCGCCCGGGCTTCGGCCGGCGTCAAGAAACGGGAGAGCATCTCCACCCGGACGGGATAATTGGCGAAGCGCTCGCTGAAGTTTTGCAGGTGCTGGGAGGCCAGGAGCGTCGTAGGTACGAGGACGGCCACCTGCTTTCCGTCCTGAACGGCCTTGAACGCCGCCCTCATAGCGACCTCGGTCTTGCCGAACCCGACGTCCCCGCAGACGAGCCGGTCCATAGGCACGGGCGTCTCCATGTCGGCCTTCACATCGACGATCGCCTTCAACTGGTCCGGCGTCTCCTCGAAGGGGAAGGACTGCTCCATCTCGGCCTGCCAGGGCGTGTCGGGCCCGAACGCATAGCCCGGTGAAGTCGCCCGTTTCTGGTAGAGGGCTACCAGTTCGTGGGCGATCTCGTGCACCGCTCGCCTCACCCGGGCCTTGGTCTTCTGCCACTCGCTCCCGTTCAGCCGGGACAGAGCCGGGGTCTCGCCGCCCGTGTAGGGACGGAGGGCGTCGACCTGGTCCGAGGGGACGTACAACTTGTCGCCGTCGCGGTAGTCGAGCATCAGGTAATCGCGCTCGACGTCGCCGATCTTGCGCTTCACCATGCCGCCGAAGCGGGCCACGCCGTGTTGGAAGTGCACCACGTAATCGCCCGTTTTCATGGCGTCGAAAAAGGTGGGCACCGCGGCGGCCCGTGGCCGGGAGACGCGATGGGGGCGGTGGCGGCCCGTGAGGTCGCTCTCGGCCAGCACGGCCATTTCCAGCGCCGGGCATATGAAGCCGCGCTCGATAGGCACGGCCACAACCTGCACCCCGGGACCGAGCTCGCTCACCACCGGAGCGTTGAAGCCCTCGTCGCGCAATGACTGGGAAAGCCTCGCGGCGCTGTTGGCGTTCTCGGCACAGACCGCGACCGTGTAGCGCTTGGCGCTGAGGTCGCGCAGCTGGGCCATCAGGCGCTCCATCCCGGCCGCCACCGGGGACCACCCCGTCGTCGTCATCGTCGCCGTGCCCGGCCCCTCCGCGGCGGCCGGGAGCATGGCCACGGCCGCTCCGGTGCCGCTCAGAAGGCGGTCAAAAGGTAGGTAGAGACGAGGGAAATCGCGGCCCTGAGCCCCCCAGGTAACGGCCAGAGCGCCGGCCAGGTCGGCTTCCTCCTCGGCGATCTCCACGGCTCGTTCACGCATGCGCCGCGGTTCGACCAGCAGCACCTTGGCGGTCTCGGGCAGCAGGTCCACCAGCAGGCGCCCATCAGCAGTGAGCCAGGGCAACCACGACTCCATGCCATCGAAGCTCATCCCGTCGGCCAACCGGTCCCAGGTCTGGGTGCCCCAAGGCTCCTCGTGGCGCAACGCCGCCGCCCGCTGGCGGACTTCGGCCGAGGGCAGCAGTTCCCGGCAGCCGAAAATAACGACCTTGTCGATATCGGCCACCGAACGCTGGTCGGCGACCGAGAACTCGGTGAGGCGGTCCACTTCGTCGCCCCACAGGTCGATGCGCACCGGTCCGGCGGCGGTGGAGGGGAAGACGTCCACGATCGAACCCCTGACCGCCAGCTCGCCCCGGTGCTCTACCTGGTACTCCCGGCGGTAGCCGAGCCCTACGAGCTCTTCCACCAACCGGTTGAGGTCGACCTCCTGCCCGCCGGCCACTTGGACAGGCTCGACGTCTTCGACGTGAGGACCGAGGCGTTGGAGCAGGGCACGGACGGGAGAGACTATGACCGCCGGGGCCCCGGCGTCGGGGGCGCCGTCCCGCAAGCGGCGCAGGCGCCACATGAGCTCGAGGCGGCGGCCCATCGTCTCGGCTCCCGGGCTGACCCGTTCGAACGGGAGCGTCTCCCAAGCAGGGAAGAAGGCGACCTGGTCCGGGCCCAGCCAGGCCCCGATCTCGTGGGTCAGCCGGGCCGCGGCGGTGGCGCTGGGGACGGCCACCACGACGGGTCGGCGGGCGCCGTGCTCGGCCACCCCGGCAATGGCAAAGGCCTGGGCCGGCTCGGCCATGGCGACGGTCCGCTCGGCCCCCGCCATCAGCGCCGCGAGGCTGGCGTCCCGGTTGGCCAGGCGCAGGAGGGCGGCCAGGGGCCGCTCGGGCGCGCGACGCGGCGGGCCGGCCCGGTCCTGCACTACTGAAGCCATTGAACGCCCGTCACTCCGATCATCCCGTCGCTCCCGACCATTAAAGGGCTCATCTCAGACCTGGCGGGCGTTGAGCTCGTTCTGGGCCGCCGCCACGCCCCGCTCGAGCACCATGACGACGGCGTCGGCGGCGACCTCGACGGCGACCTCAAGCTGGCGCCGGTCGGCCCGGCTGGGTGCCGACAGCACGTGGTCGACGCCGTGCTCTTTGCCGCCCGGGGGCTTACCGATACCGATGCGGACGCGAGAGAACTCGTCCGAGCGCAACCACGCCTTTATGCTGCGCAGCCCGTTGTGGCCCGCCAGCCCCCCTCCCGCCTTGACCTTTACAGCCCCTGGGGGCAGGTCCAGCTCATCGTGGACGATGAGCAGCTTGGCCATGTCCGTGACCTTGAACCTCTTGACCAGCCGGGCCACCGAGCGGCCCGACTCGTTCATGAAGGTCTGAGGGAAGGCCAGGACCAGGCGCTTGCCGTCCAGCTTGACCTCAGCCGTCAGCGCCAGCTCGCGGCCCGGGCGGAGCCGCTCGCCGTAACGTTCGGCCAGCAAGGCCACGACATCGGCGCCGACGTTGTGGAGGGTCTTGGCATAAGCCGGCCCCGGGTTACCGAGCCCGACGGCCAGGAGGTCGGCGCCGGCCGTCGACTCAGACTTGCGCGTCCAGAGCAGAGCGGGCTCAGCCCTCCTCGGCCGCAGGTGCGCCGCCCGTCCCCGCGACCCCCGGCTCCGCCGGAGCGACGGCCGCCTCGGGCGCCTCGGGCGCCTCGGCCGCCGTAACATCCGCCGCGGTCCTCGACACTGCTGCGATCACGACAGGCTCTTCGGGGTCCAGATCGGTGGTGACGCCCTCGGGGAGCGCGAGGTCGCGCACCCGCAGGGCCTGGCCCACCTCGAGCCCGCTCACGTCGAGCTCGATCGCTTC
>CAYZVQ010000479.1:0-3097 GCA_964481925.1 uncultured Acidimicrobiaceae bacterium | reverse complement strand
GCAGGCCGTCCAGCCACGCTTTACCCGACTGGACGACCAAGAGGCGGTCCAGGACTATGAGCATCAGGGGCACGCTCATGATGAGGACCTGGGCCAAGTGCCCCACGGATTGGGAGACCATGTAGGGCGAGAACCCGAACACGAGGGCGCCTCCGAGCGCCGGTAGCGGGCGCGTCCAACGCCGGAAGGCAACGAAGGCGAAGGTGGTGCACAGCACTGGCGCCATGGTGGCGAGCACGTTATAGGAGAATGCCGCACCCAATAACAGCGTGACCGGCGACACCAAGAAAGACGGCAAGAGTAGCGACGTGTTCCACATGAGGTTGACACCACTGGGAAAGTTGACGTAGTGGGTAATGAGCGGGTTATGCCCGTGGCCGATAGAGAACGGCGCCCAGGACAAGAACCAGGAGTACTCGTCTGCGTCTCCCGGTCCGCCGATCTGGGTGTGCAACGGTTGCGCCCAGGCCCGGTGGAACAGAGCGATTGCCAGGCCCACGGACAAGACGAAGACGGCCAGCACCTCCCACCACGCGGCGCGACCTCTCATCTGGGGCGAGCCCGCGCTGGCTGGGGCCTCTGTAGGAACGTCGCTGGGCAACACGCGTGCCCATCTTGTCAGTCCGTGGCCGCACCGTTCAAGCATTCGCCTCGCAGCGGGCCTACGGCAAAACCCCAGAGCGTGGGCCCTGCCGCTATCCACGCTCGGGCCTTAGCGAGCGGCCCCGATGGCATTGACGTAGGTGACCTCGGCGTTGCTTGAGGTCACCGCCCCCACCCGAAGGGCCAGCGCACTTGTCCCGGACGACAACTTGGCCAGAAGATAAGGCACAACTCCTCCATCCCCTACGGCACCTCGGGCGGCGGCCACGACATGCCAGACGTGGGCTGGCGTTTCTATCGAGACAGTTACGGCCGAGACCAGCGTCGCGCTTGTGACCGACCCCACACTTAGCTGCCTAAGCGGTATGGGCGTGGGCCAGTACCAGGTGAGCTCGGCCCGCCCGTGATCGGCCTCGTCGACGTACCCCGTCCCCCCGACGTCGCCCTGACCGTTAGGTGCCAGCCGCACCGCCTGGGCCTTGCCATTTTGGTGAGAGGAAAATGGGGCCACTCCCGTTGTCCAGTCCGCAACGGTTGGCTGGCTGGTCGTCGGACCAAGGAGCTCAAAGACCGAGGTCTGGTCGTGGTTTGTGGAGAGCAGACGCACCGCCCCCAGGGCCTTGGCGGTGGCAGGCGACGAGGCCAGGCCGAGCAAGCAAGGGCTATCCATGAGGCCCGGGCTGTTCACGTCGCCCACCATCATGAACTTGGCCTCGTCGGCCCGTAGAGCGGCCTCGACGACGGCCAACTGGCAGTTGCCGTTGTTCTGGGAACCGAAGGGCCCGTACGGCGTCGTCGTGGTGAAAGCGGTCCAGGCGGTGCGGTGCCCAGTGAAGTAGGCGACCGTGCCCCGGTAGTCGGTCTCGACAACGGCGTCGGGGGGCCCGAGGGCCTTTAGGAGCGTGATCGCCGGCGAGCGGGCGAACTCCGAGCTCTTCTGACCCACCGGCCACTGGTAGTTCTTGGTGAACCCGGCGGCGGTGGGTACCCCGCCGAAGAGCACCGCGCCGGCCACCCCGACCGAGACCGCTGCCCGGCTGACCTGGCGCCCTCTAAGGGCCAGGGCCCAGCGGCCGGCGACAGCGGCGCCGACCACGAACCAGATTGTGACGAGGGGCAGGACAAGGACCACTCGCCGCTGGTTGGTGAAGGGGTAGGCGAGGGTCTCGGCGAAGTAGGCCCACAGCATCCACGACTCGGCGCGCGGGTGACGGCGGTACCAGACGACAGCCCCTAGGACGACGAACACGGGCACGCTGGCGCCAACGACGACCACCAGCGTGTGGAGCAGGCCGTGGGCAGGGAGCGGGCTACCCTCGGGCAGGACCGACTGGCGCAGATAGGTGCTCAGGTAGGCCCAGGCGTCGCGGGGCGCCTCCACCAGCACCTGGTGGACAAAACCCCCCTGAGCAGGGTTGGCGATCTCGCTGGCGTAGCGGTCCCCCACCGTCGAGGAGCCTGTCGCCCATCTGGCCACCAGGCCGGGCAGGACCAATAGCCCGACCCCTCCAGTTACGCCAGCAGCTCGCCAGAAACGCCGTCGCCAGAGCTGGTAGGCCACAACCCCTACGACCAGGCCGGCTCCCGCCTCTTTGAGCCACACCAGCCCGGCCAAAAGGAGGACCACCGCCGTGGCCATGGGCCAGCCTGGGCGGACCTCCCAGCGGTCGAGGGCGAAAAGGACAAGGACGAAGACGACCACGAAGGGCGCCTCGGCCATGACCATGGTCGAATAGGTGGCCAGGACGGTGTTGATGGCCAGGAGGACCAGCACCACGGTGCGGTACGAGGGCCTCACGCCGCGCCGGCCCATCCAGGCCCATAGCAAGGGGTAGAGGGCGGCGACCATAAGGCCCGAGAGCACCCGCGGTGGCCACAGGGCCGAGCCGAACAGCCATACCAGGGGGACCAACAGCAAAGGGTAGCCGGGCAGGTAATTGGCTACGACCGACGCCCCGCTGGGCATGACCGTCGTTAGGCCGCCGCCCGAAGCGAGCACGTGGGCGGCCATGAGGTAGTTGGCGTCGTCATCGAAGGAGCCCACGCGGTAGGTGGGGGCGACGGCGATGGTGTGGACGACTTGTACCACCAGCGGCAACAGCCAACCCAGGGCCCACCAGTAGGACGGCGAGGCCCCCAGGCGGTCGCTGAGGTCAGCCGGGCTGTCTTCAGGTGGGTCGTTCGCCCTGTCCGTGGCGGGCCGCTCGTTCACACTTGAAGCCAAACGAGCGCGACTAGCCTTTCGCTATTGCTCGACTAGATCGTTTTTTGGCGAGCACGTCGAGGGATCCTACCCGGGCTCCTCGCAAAGTCGAGGGTACTCTCGGCGCAGACAAGCTCCCCGTACCCCCCTGCACTGGTTGGTCGACGGTCATTGGCTGGGCCGCTGGCGCACACCACTGCTGCTGAAGGTGTGGCGCTACGGCGCGGGGTCGATCGTCGCCTTCGTGACGAGTGGGGTGACCTATTACGTCTGCATCGCCTGGATCGGCCT
>CAYZVQ010000478.1:0-3114 GCA_964481925.1 uncultured Acidimicrobiaceae bacterium | reverse complement strand
TGCCGAGCTCGTCGGCCAGGTTGGCCGCCGCCGACGCCGAGGGGGCCAGGCCCTTCACGCTGCCCGGCCCGTGCTCGGCCTCCCACACGGCGCGAAGTCCCTCCAGGGTGGTCGATTTTCCGGTACCGGCGGGACCGACGAGCACGTCGACCACCCGTCCCGAGGTGGCGACTTGCTCCACGGCCAGCGCCTGGTCGGCGCCCAGGGCGTAGTCGCGCCCGGGCAACGGCTGCTCACAAAGATGGGCCACGGTGCCGTAACTGGCCACCGGGCCGGAGCTGTCCCGGCCGGCGCCGAGCAGGCGAGCCTCGGCCTCCAGTAGGTCAGCCGTGCTGTACTGCCAGGCGTTGGCCGGGGCGAACTGGCTGGTGCCGTCGGGGGCCCGGAAACGCTGGGGCACGTGGGCCAGCTCGGGCGGGGTGAGCTTTACGGCCATGCCCAGCGCAAGCTCGACGGCGCGCTCGGCCACCTGGGTGCGCTGGCCGGGGGCGAAGAGCACCGCGTGCAGTTCTCGCTCCACGTCGGCGTAGATGTTGGCCTGGGTGAACACCGAAGTGGCCTCCGAACGGGCCGCGATGGCGGCCCGGGCCACGTCGGCGAGCATGGCCTCGGTCAGGTCGTCGGCCCGCAAGGCGGGCAGGTCGGAGCGACCGGCCAAGCTCGCCACCCACGAAGTTGATTGGTCCCCCACCCAGGGCCGCGCCCGCTCTGTCCACTCGTTGGTCATCTCCGCTAGGGAGCGGTGGGCCTTCTTCTGGCGGCTCTCCCGCCACGCCCGAAGGCGGTGCTGGCGGCCGTGCCGCTGCGCGTCGACCAAGATCTCGTGTCGGTGAGCGACATCGCTCAGCGCCTCAGCCGCAGCAGGGAATCCGTCCGGCTCCTGGTGGACGGCAAACGTGGACCGGGTCGCTTCCCACCTGCGGTCGGGACCGTCGGCAACGGCATCAGGGTCTGGCCGTGGTCGGTGGTATGGGAGTGGTCCGCCAAGGTCCTGGGCGTGGACCTCGGCGAGAACGGCGTACCGCCACTGACCGCCGCCGTCCTGGACGTCGGTTTCGCCACCCGCCGGTCACCCGAACTGGCCTCCGCTCTCGGCCGCGGTTGGCTGAGGTCGTAGGCCATCCAAGCCAGCGTTGGCTACGACAGGCGTCAGCCTGAGCACCGCTCTGGCGAGGGAGGAGAAGTCCTGCCGCTAAGTCGTGGCGGGACATCGCCACCCCGGCCCCTTCGTGCAGAGGCCCCCGCGCCGGGAGCCGCGAGCGCAAGGAGATACGAATATGAGCGGTATCTGGAGAGGGGTAAGAGCGCAACAGGTCGTCGACGGTCGTAGCCCCGAGCCGAGGCGGGCGATGGCCGACCCCCATGTGGTCTCAGTACCGGAGGCGGCCACGCTGCTGGGGATGAGCAAGGATCTCGGCTACGACCTGGCTCGCCGCGGCGAGCTACCCGGCGCTTTCCAATTGGGGAGGCGCTGGCGGGTCAGCCTCATCAAGCTTCGCTCTGCTGTTCACGGCGCCGAGGACGGCGCTGCCCAGCCTGTCGGCGAGCTCCCTGTCCCGAGCCTGTGAAGAGAATCAACCGTGAATGACGCGCGACGGTCTATGCCACTTTGCGCAGCGTGACTTGGTAGCCGAGGTCCTGGAGTTGTTGGACGAGGCGGTCTTGGTGCCGTTCGGTGTTGTCCCGGCGGGCGAAGTAGTCGCCTCCTAGGTCGTCGTAGTCGGCGTTGTTGGAGAGCAAGTGCCAGCAAATGACCAGGATCGAATGACCAACGGCGACGGCGGCCTTCTTCTTGCCGATGCGGCGGGCGAGACGCCAGTACTGGGCTGACAGGTAGGTGTTACGGGAGCGGGCGGCGCACCAAGCGCACTGGTTGAGGATGTCTGCGAGCCACACGTTGCCCTTGGTCGTCTTGCCGGACTGGCGTTTGCCGCCGGTGATGTTGTTGCCCGGCGCCATGCCCGCCCAGGAGGCCAGGTGCCCGGCGGTCGGGAACCTGGTCATGTCGGCACCGATCTCGGCGATGATGCACTCGGCGGCCCGCTTGCCGACCCCGGTGATCGTGTCGAGGTGGTCGCGGGCTTCAACGAAAGGGGCCATCACCCGGTCGACCTGTGCGTCGAGCTCGGCGATGGCCGCCTCGAGGTACTTGGCGTGGTCCAAGGAGAGCCGGACCATTAGGGCATGGTGGTCCGTGAAGCGGCCTCGCAGAGCTTCGCGCAGTTCGGGGATCTTCTTGCGCAGTAGCCCTTTGGCCAGCTCGGCCAGGACTTCGGGGTCGCGTTCGCCGGCAACGAGGGCTTGGAGCATGGCCCGGCCGGGCACGCCCAACACGTCTGAGGCGACGGAGCCGAGCTTGATCCCGGCGTCTTCGAGGGTCTTTTGGACCCGCTGGCACTCCGAGGTGTGCTCCTGGATGAGCCGTTTGCGGTAACGGGTCGGTCCCGCAGCTGCCTGATCTCCGCCGGGGGCACGAAGCTCGAGCGCAACAGCCCGTGCTCGAGCAGCTCAGCCAGCCATTCGGCATCAGCCACGTCGCTCTTGCGCCCCGGGAGGATCTTGACGTGGTGAGCGTTGACCAACTTGAGATCGAACCCGCGTTCCCCGAGCACGTACCAGGGCGACTTCCAATACGAGCCCGTCGCTTCCATCACGACCTCGGTGACACCTTCGGAGGCGAACCAGTCGGCCATCGCCTCGAGCTGGGAAGTGAAGGAACTGAACGTCCGGGTCTGTTTGCGACGCCCCTTGCCGCTCGGGGCAGGCGTACGCACACAGGCCACAACCTCGTCCTTGCCGATGTCCACACCGGCACACCGTTCCACCATCAAGTCCATCACCGACCTCCTCGTTCGGTCAAACTGGGTTTGGGTGGGCCGGCGGGGTCAACCGATCAACGATGCTGTGAAACGTGTACAGGACAACAATCCGTGGTGCCGGGAAGGCCCCTGGCGTCAGTCTCTAAGTCGGGTTCGTGCGCACCAAGCAAGAACGAGCTCAGCCGGGCCCAGCACAATTCTCATAGATCGTGGCGCCTCCCGCCAGGGGGGCATGGGGGTCTCTAAGGCATGGGCGTACACCCGCAGTGTTAGGGCCGGGTCGGCGTGCCCGAGA
>CAYZVQ010000477.1:0-3121 GCA_964481925.1 uncultured Acidimicrobiaceae bacterium | reverse complement strand
CTTCTCGGTATAATCGGTGCCCTGGTGGCCATACCTATCGCTGCCGGGATAAAGCTCGTGCTCGAGCAGAGCGTCTTCCCGCGCCTTGATAATTCCTGAAAGGCCCGGGGTGCCCGAGCAGTTCCAGACCATGATGGACCTCGCCTCCCACGGGCCCGACACCTATGTCGGTGCCGGTCCCAGGTACCCCTGGGAAGGCCTCTACGGCGGGCAAATAGTCGCCCAGGCGCTGCGGGCCGCCGACCTGACGGTGAAGCCGGGCCACGCGCCGAACTCGCTGCACGCCTATTTCCTGCGCATGGGAGACCCCGACGAGCCCGTCCGCTTTGAGGTGGAACGCTTGAGGGACGGCCACAGTTTCGTGGCCCGCCAGGTCGTGGCCCGCCAGTCGACCGGGGCGATACTCAACATGTCGGCGTCATTCCAGGTCGTCGGCGGCTCAACTATGGACGTACAGCTGTCCGAGGCGCCCCAGGTGGCCAGCCCCGAAGCGGGAAAAGAGGTGAGTTGGAGCCAGCTGTTCGAGATGCGCCTGGTGGAGGGCTCGTTCCAGGGCTCCGGTGACGGTGCGCAGTCGGCGTGCAGCTGGTTCAGGGTCCTGGAAGACCTCGGTCCCGAACCCTCCATGCACGCCGCCGCCCTGGCTTATGCTTCCGACAGTGGCCCGGGGTGGTTGGCGGGCGCTTTGCACGAGGTCCAGTGTGCCCCGGCGCGGGCCTGGCGGCCGGTGAGCCTTGACCACGCCTTATGGTTCCACCGGCCGTTCCGGGCGGACGAATGGCTGCTGTTCGAAGCGTCGAGCACCTCATTGCGGGATTCGCGGGGCCTCACCCAAGGCCGCATCTTCTCCCAGGACGGGGCCCTGGTGGCCACGGTGGCGCAGGAAGTCTTCCTGCGCCGGCCCCGGACCGTCTGATGGCGGGCCTGCCCCTCTCCTCGCGCAGCTACCCCCGCTCCGAGCGGACGAGGGCCGCCGGGCTGGCGGCGCTCGCCCTGGCGGTAGTCGGCCTGGCATCGTGCGGGGGCCAGGAGTTTGCCAGTGGGCCGACCGAGACCGTGCCCTCGGCCTCCTCTTCCACCGTGGCGGCAAGGACAGTGAAGGGGCTGGGCCGGATCCTGGTCGCGTCCTCGGGGGTCAGCTTGTACCTGCTGACGTCCGATCCCCAGGGCGGTAGCAACTGCACCGGACCATGCTCGATCAACTGGCCGCCCCTGGAGGCCAAGGGCAGGCTCAAAGCAGGCCCGGGCGTGGACCCGGCCCTCCTGTCCAGCTTTGAGCGCAGCGACGGGATCCGCCAGGTGCTGTACGCCAAGCACGCCCTTTACACCTATCAGGACGACACCAGCCCGGGCATGGTGACGGGCCAGGGGGTCGAGACCTACGGCGGCATCTGGTGGGTGGTGGCGCCATCAGGCAAACCAGTCACTGACGGGGCCCCTCCGACCTGAACGCACCACTCGAGCGGGCCCGACCCGGACTGGCCCGACCCGGGCTGACCCCCGGTCTCTTCGAGCCCACCGCTAATCTGGCGCTGTGGATACCGCCAATCAGGCCCTGGAGCTCAACGTCACCGGCGTGCTGCCCGGCTTGGCTCGGGGCGACCTCGAGCGCCGAGGAGCGCCCGATCGTTTCGCTCGAAGGGTACTGCGGATCCACGAGCCGGCGTCGGGGGAGGACGTCCATAATGTCTTCAGTTCGTCGATCCTCTTGTCGGCGACGCGCTGCCTGCTGAGCTACATCGTCTTCCCGGTGTTGGCACCCTGGGTGGGCGCTCTCCCCTTGATAGGGCCGGCCATAGGCCTCCCCGTGGGGGCGGTGGCCCTGGTCTTCGACGTCCGGGCCATCCGGAGGTTTTTCCGGGCCGACCATCGCTGGCGCTGGGTGGCAGCGGCTCTCTATCTGGTGGTCATGGCGATGGTCGCGAGCCTCATGGGACTCGACATCTCCCGCCTCGTCTAGTCGCCGTCCCCGTAGCCGGCGACGGCCTGCAGCCCTTTGACCTCCCCGAGCTGCGAAATGACAGAGAGCGGGGCACTGGTGTAGACGTCGACGATCACGGCGCCGTCGAGGTAACGGGCCAGGACGGCCGAAGCAACCGGGTGGTGGGCCTGCTGCCGGGCCGCGGTTGCGCTCGGGTAGAGCTCGACGGCTACTTGGCCGAAAGTGTCACCGCAGTCGCCCTGCCACCAGAAGTACTGGTCATAAGCACCGTAAACGCTGCCGAAGCGAGCATTGTCCCAGCAACCACCGGTAACGGCGTCTTGGATGTCCGTGAGGGTGGACGTGAGCCCGGCCGGCAACGCCGCCGGGGGCGTGCTCGGGGGTGGCTGGAAGGGGATGTTGACCACCGCCTCGCCCGATATGGGCCCTCCGCCCACTGTGGGCGATACCCAGATGCCCGAGGCCGGGTGAGTGGCGGCGTTGTGCCCGCCGGCCGCCACGGAAACGCCGCAACCGCCCAAAGCAAGGGCGGCCGCGGCCAGCCCGAAAACCGTCGTCGTCGTTCGTCTAGGCATACCCGAGGAACATTAGCCGCGCCTAAGAGGCCCCTTTGTCTCAGGCCAGGGCGGGAGGGGCCAGAAAGCTGAGCCCCGGGAGGTTCCGCAGCACCGTGAACGTGATCAGGAGGCCGGCGAACGCCCAAGCCATCGCCCGAGTGCTCGGGGATGGGCAGCGCCACCAGCCCGTGGCCTTCCCCAGCCATGTCACCCACCCCCACGCGGCGGCCAGGGCCATGACCGGCAGAAGGGCGTTGGCGTGCATCATGAGCCCGAAGTGGCCGTGCACGGCCGCCCAAACGGCCCTGGTCCCCCCGCAGAACGGGCACCACAGGCCGGTCAGCGCATGAAAAGGGCACGGAGGGCTCAGGTGGTGGCGGAACGGGTCCCGCACAGCCACTACAGCCGTGGCCGCCACGAGCCCGGCCGCAGCCAGTGCGGGACCGGACGCCAGCGCTACAACGCCCGACCTCGGGCTCCAGCCGACCTCCGCCAAGTGCACCCGGCCTTTAGTGGTTCTTGGGCGTGAGACTGAAGCTCGCCGGCGGGACCTTCAGCACCACCGTCCCCATGATCTTGTCGGCCAGGGTCTGGCGCTGCGAGTCCCAGAGCGGGAAGAGCA
>CAYZVQ010000476.1:0-3131 GCA_964481925.1 uncultured Acidimicrobiaceae bacterium | reverse complement strand
CACCTCGTGTCCCCTGACGGCAGCGCTCGCCGGTGGTGGAACGTACGCACCCCGGAGCGCTACTGCGCCCTGGTGGACGAGAACGCCGGTGTCGAAGCGGCCGGGGAGACCCTGCTGCCCGGCCAACGGGCGGCCGAGGCTTTGGTCCTGAGCCTGAGGACGGTGGCAGGCGTGCCCGCCGAAGTCGTCCCGGAGGAGCTTTACGAGCGAGGGCTCGTCGCTGCGGGCGACGGCGGGCACGGCTCGGGCCGGGTCGTACTGACCTTGCCGGGCCGGTTGCTGGCCAACGAGGTGGCTGTCAGGCTGCTTGACCCCGGGACCGTTGGAGGAGCCGTCCGCCCCTGAAAGAGCGAGCTCAACCGCCCGACAGCGAAGATCGGCCGGCCAGGGAGGGGTATTGTTTGGCGGCAGGGAGGCTGGGTTTGGCAGACGAGGCGGCGAAGGCGGAGGGAACGGGCGCGGCCGGCGAAATCGAAGAGCTGCCCACCATGCCGCCGGCGCCACGATCGGACAAGCCGGGGCTGCGCTGGGCTACGCCGGGCCCGGGGGCGCCCCGGGGCCGGGAGCAGGGACGCCGCCTGCGCCCCGAGCCCCCCCGGGAGGCGCCCACGGCGCCCGTGCTTGTCCCTCCCAGGTCCCCCGGCCCGACGCCGGGCCGGGGGAGCCCGGCCTACCCGGCCGGCCAGGACGAGGAGCAGGCGAGAGACGAGGACGGGACAAAGGCGGGTGGCCGAGGCACGTCGCACCGGCGCCTCAGCGCTCTGCTCGTGCTGGTGGGCCTGCTTTGCGCTCTCGCCGGCGTGGCGGTGGTCGTTGTGTGGCGCGTCGGGGACGACAAGGTGGCCCCGAGCCCGGCACCGTCGACTTCCCCTCCGGGGCGCTCACCCGAGCAAGTGCTCGAGAGCCTGCTGGCCACCGGCGCGACAGCCCAGGCCCTGGTGCAAAACGCCATAGACGGTGGCTGCCGGACGACTACGCCCCAAAGCAGGGCCCGGGCCGGGCTGATAGCCGAGATCGGCCATGCCGGCGCTATCTACCGCCAGGTCCTCGCCCGTGTGCAGGCGGACCAGGAGCTGCTTTCCCAGATGCCGGGCGGCCTCGGGCTGTCCACCGACCTGGTGGGGGCCACCGGTGCCTCGGCTCGGGCTGCTACGGCTTATGGGGACTGGCTGGAGGACCTGCAGGCCACGGGCTGTTACAGCGCTCCTACGAACGACCTGCACTACCGGGAGGCGACCGCCGCCGCCGTCGGTGCCGCCGTCGCTGCCGCCCGCCTCGAGGCGCAGCTACGGGAAAATCCGCTTCCGAGACCTTAGCTGCGAGCGTGTACGGGTAAGTTCGTTTCGTGGCAACTGAGCCCATCGAGTGGATAAGCACTCCCGAAGCTTGCGCCCGGTTGGGGGTGACCCTGCGCACCTTGTACCGGTTCATAGACGAAGGGCTGCTACCCGCCTACAAGATGGGGCGGGTTATCCGCCTGCAGGCGCACGAGCTCGACTCCTTCATCGAAAGGGCGAGGATCGTCCCTGGCACCCTCGAGCACCTCTACCCCGATCCCAGAGGTACGCCCGGCGAGCCGGCCCAATGACGCCAGGCGGCCGGTGCTGAGCCGCCCCCACCAGCATCTCCAGGCGGGACATGGGCGAAGCCCCGGTTGGCGTCCGAGGTGACGCTACATTGAAGAGGTACACGTGTCCGTAACCGTTACCGTCCCCAATCACCTCATGGCCGGTCTGGTCGGCCCGCTCAACGAGAACCTGCGCTCAGTGGAGGAGGCCTTCGGGGGCGCCCGTATCGTGGCCCGGGGCAACGAGTTCAATATCGACGGCACCGACGCGGCCGTGGTGGCACGTCTGGTCGAGGAACTGAAGCTGCTGCTCGAACGAGGTCAGGTCGTCGACCCCCAGGTGGTGGCCCGGACCATCGACATCTTGCGGGCCGACGAGCGGCCCTCCGAGGTCCTGACGGCCGAGGTCCTTCGGTCCGCCCGGGGGCGCGCCGTGCGCGCGAAGTCGAGCGGCCAAAAACGGTACGTAGATGCCATCAGCGCCAACATCGTGACCTTCGGCATCGGCCCCGCCGGCACCGGCAAGAGCTATCTGGCTGTGGCCCTGGCGGTCCAGGCACTGCAGACCAAATCCGTCGACCGGATAATAATGACCCGCCCCGCCGTCGAGGCCGGCGAACGCCTGGGTTTCCTGCCCGGGGACCTGATGGCCAAGATCGACCCCTACTTACGCCCCCTTTACGACGCCCTCTACGACATGCTGGGGACGGACGGGGCGCGCCGCTTGCTGGACAACGGGACGATCGAAGTGGCGCCACTCGCTTACATGCGGGGCCGGACACTGAACGGCAGCTTCATAATCCTGGACGAGGCGCAAAATGCGACTCCCGAGCAACTCAAGATGTTCCTCACCCGGATCGGCTTCGGCTCGAAGGTCGTTGTCAACGGTGACATAACCCAGGTGGACTTGCCGGGCGGGCGCTCCGGGCTGGCCGAACTGGACCGGGTCCTAAAAGACATCGAAGGCATAGCGTTTGTCCGTCTCGGCAGCCGGGACGTTGTCCGCCACCGCATCGTCGCCGATATCGTCTCGGCTTACGACGCCTACGAGTCGACGGCCAATGCCGACGCCCGGGCGTCTGGTCGGCGTGGGGGCCCGGCGGAGTAGCCCAGTGACAGTAGAGGTTTTTGCCGCCGACGAACAAAACGACCACCCTGTCGACACCCTACGCTGGGCCCGCCTGGCAGAGGCCGTCCTCGAACAGGAGGGCCTCTCGGGCGATGCCGAACTGTCCGTGCTTTTCGTGGACGAGATGTCCATCGCCGAGTTGAACAGCAGGTTCCTCGGTAAGGACGGCCCCACAGACGTCCTGGCGTTCCCTATCGACGAGGAGCCGGTAGAGAGTGGGCGCTCGCCTGATTCGGGAGGCACCGGCCCGGGGCTGCCCTCAGAACCCGAGGACGCCCCCGTCCTGCTCGGCGACATCGTCATCTGCCCCGCGGTGGCCTTCCGCAACGCGGCCGAGCATGCCGGCACTTTCGACGACGAGATCGCCTTGCTGATAGTGCACGGTCTTTTGCACCTCATGGGCATGGACCACGACGAGGACGACGAGGCCGAGGA
>CAYZVQ010000475.1:0-3146 GCA_964481925.1 uncultured Acidimicrobiaceae bacterium | reverse complement strand
CCAGCGCCTACCGCTACGGGGACGGCCCCTTCGAGGTCGTGGCCTACGACTTCGGTATCAAGCGCAACATCCTGCGCAACTTGGCGGCTGTGGCCAGGGTGACCGTGGTGCCGGCTGCGACGCCCGCCGAAGAAGTGCTGAGCTTAAGCCCTGACGGCGTGTTCCTCTCCAACGGCCCGGGGGACCCGGCGGGGGTGGAGGGCGCGACTGGCGCCGTGCGCGACCTGCTAGGCCAGGTCCCCGTCTTCGGCATCTGCCTCGGCCACCAGATCCTGGCCCAGGCCTTGGGCGGGAGCACGTACAAGCTCCCGTTCGGCCACCACGGCGGCAACCACCCCGTCCGGCGCCTCTCGACGGGCACGGTCGAGATCACGAGCCAGAACCACAACTACGCCGTCGCCCCCGGGACCTTCGAGGGGCGGGCGGAGGTAAGCCACCTCAACCTCAACGACGGCGTCATCGAGGGCCTCGTGTGCAAGGACGTGCCTGCCTTCTCGGTCCAGTACCATCCCGAGGCCGGGCCCGGGCCACATGACGCCCGCTACCTCTTCGCCGAGTTCGCCGCGCTCATGCGCCGTCACGGCCCGGGCGGCGCCGGTGCGGGTGGCACCGGGTCGGCCGCGGGCGCCGGAGGAGGGCGGCGGGTTGCCTAAGCGGGAGGACATCAGTTCGGTCCTCGTCATCGGCTCGGGGCCCATCGTCATCGGCCAGGCCTGCGAGTTTGACTATTCCGGGACCCAGGCGTGCCGGGCGCTGTCGGCCGAGGGCTACCGGGTGGTGCTCGTCAACTCCAACCCCGCCACCATCATGACGGACCCCGAGATCGCCACCCGCACGTACATCGAGCCGCTGGTGCCCGAGATCCTGGAGGCGGTCATAGCCCGGGAGCGACCGGACGCCCTGCTGCCGACGCTCGGGGGCCAGACGGGGCTCAACCTGGCCATGAAGCTGCACGAGTCGGGCGTGCTCGAGCGTTACGGCGTGGAAATGATCGGCGCCGACGCCAGGGCCATCGCCACCGCCGAGGACCGCGGGCTTTTTCGGGCGGCCATGACCGAGATCGGCCTGGCCGTGCCGGACTCGGGTTTCGCCTACAACCTGGAAGAAGCGTTGAAGGTGGGCGAGAGGGTCGGCTACCCAGTGATCGTGCGGCCCTCCTACATACTGGGCGGGGGTGGGACCGGTATCGCCCACGACCGGGCCGGCCTGGAGCGGGCGGCGGCGGCGGGCCTCGATGCCAGCCCCATCAGCGAGATCCTCATCGAGCGCTCGATCGCGGGCTGGAAAGAGTACGAGCTCGAGGTCATGCGTGACCGGGCGGACAACTGCGTGATCATTTGTTCGATCGAGAACTTCGACCCCATGGGCGTGCACACCGGCGATTCCATAACCGTGGCCCCGGCCCAGACCCTCTCGGACGTCGAGTACCAGAAGATGCGCGACGCCGCCTTCGCCTGCATCCGGCGCATCGGGGTGGAGACGGGCGGGTCCAACATCCAGTTCGCCATCAACCCCGCCAACGGTGACATGGTCGTCATCGAGATGAACCCCCGCGTGTCGCGCTCGAGCGCGCTCGCCTCCAAGGCGACGGGTTTCCCCATAGCCAAGATCGCCGCCCGCCTGGCCGTCGGCTACACCCTGGACGAGATCCGCAACGACATCACCGGCGAGACCCCGGCCAGCTTCGAGCCCACCATCGATTACGTCGTGACCAAAGTTCCCAGGTGGGCGTTCGAAAAGTTCCCGGGCATCCCCGACGTCCTGGGCACGCGCATGCAATCGGTGGGGGAGGCCATGGCGATCGGGCGGAGCTTCCCCGAGTCGCTGCAAAAGGCGCTCCGGTCACTGGAGACGGGCCGGGCCGGCCTCAACTGCGACCCGGTGGAAAACCTCTACGCCACCATGAGCGACGAGGAACTGGTGGCCAAGGCGTCCGTGGCCACGCCCGACCGGCCCTTTCACCTGGAGGCGGCCCTGCGCCGCGGCGTGCCGGCCGAACGGCTCAACCGGGAGAGCGGCGTCGACCCGTGGTTCCTCGACCAGATAAGCCTCATATGCGACGAACGCTCACGCCTCGCCGCCCTTGGCGCTCCGGCGGCACTCGGGCGCCGAGACTGGAGGCGGGCCAAGAGGCTCGGCTTCTCCGATGCCCAGCTGGCCTACCTCTGGGGTACGCAAGAGGGCGAGGTCCGTTCGGCCCGCCTCGCCCAGGGCGTACGGGCGACTTTCAAGACCGTCGACACCTGCGCGGCCGAGTTCGCGGCGACCACTCCCTACCATTACTCGACCTATGAGGACACCGACGAGGTCGTGGCGTCATCGCGCCCCAAGGTCGTGATCCTCGGCTCCGGCCCCAACCGCATCGGCCAGGGCGTCGAGTTCGACTACTGCTGCGTCCAGGCCAGTTTCGCCCTTCACGACGCCGGCTTCGAGACCGTCATGGTCAATTGCAACCCCGAGACCGTCTCGACCGACTACGACACCAGCGACCGCCTCTACTTCGAGCCCGTGACCCGGGAGGACGTGCAAAACGTCCTGGACGCCGAGCAGGCCAACGGCGAGGTGGCCGGGGTGATCGTCGCCTTGGGGGGCCAGACCCCGCTGAAGCTGTCGTCCGCCCTCGACCCGGGCCTCGTCATGGGCACCTCGCCCGCCTCGATCGACCTGGCCGAGGACCGGGAACGCTGGAATGCCCTGTGCGAGAGGCTGCGCATCCCCCAGGCCGCCGGGGGCACCGCCACCGGCCTGGAGGAGGCGCTGGCCATCGCCTCCAAGGTGGGTTACCCGGTCCTGGTGCGCCCGAGCTACGTGCTGGGGGGCCGGGCCATGGAGATCGCTTACGCCGAGGAGGACCTGGAGAGGGCCATGGGCGCCATGACGGCGTCGGGCACGCTGGGCCGGGAGGGCGGCCTGTCGGCCGAACGCCCCGTCCTGGTCGACAAGTTCCTCGAAGACGCCATCGAGGTCGATGTCGACGCCGTGCGCGACCGTGACGGCGAGACCCTGATCGGGGCGGTCATGGAGCACGTGGAGGAGGCGGGGGTGCACTCCGGCGACAGCGCTTGTGTCGTCCCGCCCCCGACTTTGAGCCCCTCGGTGGTGCGGGTGATCGAGGGCCACACCCGTGAGATCGCCGATGCCCTCGA
>CAYZVQ010000474.1:0-3159 GCA_964481925.1 uncultured Acidimicrobiaceae bacterium | reverse complement strand
CCGTGGCCGCTCCCTGGTAGGGCTCGATGGCCGAGGGGTGGTTGTGGCTCTCGATGCGGATGGCCACCGCGATGCCGTCCCCGGCGTCAATGACACCGGCGTTCTCCCCCGGTCCCACCAGGACTTCGGGGCCCTGCGTGGGCAGCCTCCGGAGATGGCGGCGCGAAGACTTGTACGAGCAGTGCTCGCTCCACATGACGGCGTACATGGCAAGCTCAAGATGGTTGGCCGGGCGGCCCAGCAGCCGCTCTATGGAGACGGCCTCCTCGTCGGTCAGGCCGAGGCTGCGGTGCAGGTCCGGGCCGATTATGCCGGCACCATGGCCGGCGGCGCGCCGGCTGAGGCGAGCAAGGCGCCGAGGAGCACCAGGCCGTCGGTCGAGCCGAGCAGTTCGCTCGTGGCCCGCTCAGGGTGGGGCATGAGGCCTACCACGTTGCCAAGCCCGTTGCAGACGCCGGCGATGTCGTGGGCCGAGCCGTTGGGGTTGTCGAGGTAACGAAGCACCACGCGGCCTTCGTCCTCCAGGGCGCGGAGCACCTCGGGCGCGGCCGTGAAATTGCCCTCGAAGTGGTTTATGGGCACCCGCAGGCGACGGCCCACCTCCACGCCGGCCGTTAGGGCCGACCGGTCGCTGGCCACTTCGAGCTCGGTCACCTGGCAGACGAAGGTGAGGCCCTTATTTTTCTGCAGGGCGCCCGGCAGCAGGCGGGCTTCGGTCAGGACCTGGAAACCGTTGCAGATCCCCACCACCGGGCCCCCGGCGGCGGCAAAATCCGCTACGGCGCTCATAACCGGGGAGAACCGGGCGATGGCACCCGGCCGTAGGTAGTCACCGTGGGCGAACCCTCCCGGTAGGACGACCACGTCAAAACCCGACAACGACCTGGCGCCGTGCCAGACCAGCTCGGCCGGCACGCCCAGGCGGGCAAAAGCCTCTACGACGTCGTGCTCGCAGTTGGTACCGGGGAAGACCACCACGCCCGCTCGCTGTGCCATCAAGCCACGATACCTCGGGCCGGGCCGGGGGCCCCGCCTCTCAGGTCAGGGGGCGCTCGCCGTGATGGAGACGGCGGTGTCCTCGATAACGGGGTTGGCCAGCAGACGAGAGCACAGTTCCTCCACCACCCGGCGCGCCTCGGCCGCGCCCGCCGCCTCCACCTGCAAGCGGAACGCCTTGCCGGCCCGCACCCCGCTCACTCCGGCAAAACCGAGCGCCGGCAATGCCCTTTCGATGGTGGCGCCCTGCGGGTCGGAAATCCCGGGGCGCAACTGCACCTCGACCAAGGCTTCGAAAATCGCCATCAGCCGCCCTCCCGCCGATCAGGGCCGGGCCCGGGACCGGGACCGGCCTCGCCACCGGGCCAATCGGCAAAGCTCAGCCCGGTCAGCAGCTCGTACGCCGCTATGTAACGGCTGCGGGTCGCCTCCACGATCTCGGGCGGAAGGGCCGGCGGCGGGGGCCGCTTGTCCCACCCGCTCTCGTCCAGCCAGTCCCGCAACGGTTGCTTGTCGAACGACGGTGGGGCGCCGCCCGGTCGCCACTGCGCCACCGGCCAGAAGCGGGACGAGTCTGGGGTCAACACCTCGTCGCATATGGCCAGTTCCCCGTCTATCAGGCCCAGCTCAAACTTGGTGTCGGCGATGATGATGCCTCTCTCGGCCGCCCGGGCGGCTCCCGCCCGGTAGGCCTCGACGCAGATCTCGCGCGCCGCCGACGCCAGTTGCCCGCCCACCAGCGCGGCTGCCTGGTCGAAAGAGATGTTCTCATCGTGGCCCACGGTGGCCTTCGTGGACGGGGTGAAAACGGGCTCCGGCAACTGTTGGGACTGGAGCATCCCCGCCGGCAGGGCCGCGCCGTGCATGGTGCCCGACCGCTTGTACTCGGCCCAGGCCGAACCCGACAGATAGCCGCGCACGATGCACTCGAGAGGCAGCATCTGTGCCCGCCGCACCAACATGGTGCGGCCCTCGGCGTAGGAGCGGGCGACGCCGGCAGCCTCGACTTCCACGCCTGCGGGTACGCCCACCTCGAGCAGGTGCGAGGGGGCGACCTTGGACAGCTCTCCGGCCCAGAAGGCAGTGAGGGCGGTAAGGGCCCGGCCCTTGCCCGGCACGGGCTGGTCCATGATCACGTCGAAAGCCGAGATCCGGTCGGAGGTGACTAGGAGCAAGCGCTCTTCGTCCACCTCGTAGACATCACGGACCTTGCCCGAGTAGATGTGCTTCATCGCCGACCTCCTCCACGCCCACGGTAGTGGCACCACCTGGGGCCCCACCACCGTTCACCGAGGCCCGTCCCGGGGGCGGCCCTAAACTCCCGCACATGCCTCCCAACTACCGCCAGCACGAGGGGCTCCCCCTGGCCCGCTCCGAGCGGCGAGCCGGGTGGGCGGTGGCCGTAGGAGTAGTCGTGATCGGGGCAGGACTGGGGATCTGGCAGGTCGCCGGCGGCGGGGGCGCCGCTCCCAAAGGCCCGTGCGTGAGCATAAATATCGCCAGTTCCACGGGCGGAGCTTTAGTGGCTCACTGCGGCGCAGACGCCCGCACATGGTGCGCCACCGAAGCTAAGGCGACGGGCCAACTCGCCGGCCTGGCCCAGGCCGCATGCCGCAAGAAAGGCTTGCTGGCCGAGCCCTGAAGCTGGTCAGCGCAGAAACTGGTCAGCGCGGGGCGAAGCCAGCCCGGTACGCGGCCAGGCGCTCGGCCACGGCCGGGTCGTGCACGGCCAAGATCTCAGCCGCCAACAGGGCGGCATTGGCGGCCCCGTCGATGGCCACGGTGGCGACGGGGAACCCCCTGGGCATCTGGACCGTGGCGTACAGGGCGTCCACGCCCGACAGCGCCGACCCCGACAGGGGCACGCCGATCACGGGCAACGTGGTCCGGGCCGCCACCGCTCCGGCCAGATGGGCGGCCATACCGGCGCCGCAGATGATGACGCCGTAGCCCATCTCCCGGGCCCGACCGGCGAAACCCGCCACCACCTCGGGCGTGCGGTGGGCCGACATGACCTCTTCGACGGCGTCCACCCCGAGTTGGGCCAGCATCTCCGACGCCGGCGCCATCTTGGCCTTGTCACTGGCTGAACCCATCAGGACCGCGACCTTCATCAGATTTTCACCGAGAGAGCCGAGACTTCAGTCCGGGGAGCGATAGGCA
>CAYZVQ010000473.1:1828-3159 GCA_964481925.1 uncultured Acidimicrobiaceae bacterium | reverse complement strand
CGCCGACTGTCGTCTACGTCGAGACCGAGGTCCATCGATGGAAGTCCTTCCTCATTAGCCACCCGCTACAAATGATGACCTCGCCACCGTAGCAGCTTGAGCCCGGTAAACCGTCACTCTGCGAGCTCATCGTGCAGGGCCGAGACCATGCGCGCCACATTGACGGCGTGGTCGCCGAGACGTTCGTAGAAACGCGCCACCAGGGCGAGCTCCATGGCCACCGAGGCGGAGGCCCCCGATGCCGCCACTTCGGTCACGAGGACGGTCTGCAGGTCGTCCATCTCCTCGTCGCGGCGCGCCAGCTCGTCTGCCACCCTGCCCTCCTTGTCGTACCAGGAGTCGGCCTTGTCGTACCAGGAGTCGGCAGCTGGGCACCGGGCTTCGCCGGGCCTTGCCGGGAAAGTGCAGGGAAAGTGCAGGGCCGTGGCAGACTCCAGTCAATGGCGGCGACGGCGGCGGCGTTCTTCGACCTTGACAAGACGGTCATCGCCAAGCCGTCCCTGGCGGCGTTCTCCCGCTCGTTCTACCGGGAGGGACTGGTCACGAGGCGCATACTGGCGCGCGCCCTGTGGGGCCAGATGCTCTTCGTGCGCTTCGGCGCCCGTGCCCAGACCCTGGAGCGCCTGCGCCTGCGCATGCTCCACCTGACAACCGGGTGGGAACAGGAGAGGGTGAAGCGCATCGTGGCCGAAACCCTGATCCAGGTGGTCGGGCCCATCACCTATAAGGAGGCCGTCGAGCTCATAGCCGCGCACAAACAGGCCGGCCGGCGCGTGTACATCGTCTCCGCCGCCCCCGAGGAGATCGTCGAGCCCCTGGCCCGCTACCTCGGCGCCGAGGAGGCTATCGCCAGCCAAGCTGCCGTCAGCGCCGGCCTCTACACCGGCCAACTGCTCAACTATGCCTACGGCCCGCAGAAGGCGGCCACCATCCGCCACATTGCCGAGCGCGACGGACTGGACCTCAGCGAGAGTTGGGCCTACAGCGACTCGGCCACAGATCTGCCCATGCTGGAGGTGGTAGGCCACCCGGTGGTGGTGAACCCGGACCGCGCCCTGCGGCGGATAGCCCGGATGCGGGGTTGGCCCGTGCTCGAGTTTACGGAGCTGATGGCCGTTACGCCCGAAGGTCGCCGGCCCGTCAACGCCGGTCTGGTCGGCGCCGCCGTGCTGGGCGCGCTACTGCTCGGAGTGGCCGTCCTGGTCCGGCGGCACCCTCAGCCGGCTACTTAGCCCGTTTGATTTACCGCTAGTCAGCCCGTTTGGCCTGTACCGCCGGCCTGTACCGCCGGCCTGTACCGCCGGCCTGTACCGCCGGCCTGTACCGCCGGC
>CAYZVQ010000473.1:0-1728 GCA_964481925.1 uncultured Acidimicrobiaceae bacterium | reverse complement strand
CGGTGCCATCGGCGCCGGCCGGGGTGGGGACAGGACGAGGGTCAGGCAGCCCGCAGCTTCTTGGCCGCCATGAACCCGACGCCGACGATTAGGGCGAGCACTATCAACTTTTTGAGCATGAGTGACACCGTAGCGGGCCGGAGACCCTAGCGCTACAGCTGAATAGGCTGGCGAGCCCCCTCGGCCAGTAGCTGGCTCAACAATGTCTCGGGCGGCATGGGCCGGGCCCAGAAATGGCCCTGCCCCATGTCGCAACCCAGGCCGCGCAAAAGCCTCAGCTGGTCCGCCGTCTCGACTCCTTCGGCCACCGTCTGCAGGCCGAACGAATGGCCGAGGCGCACAACAGCGTCGACGATGGTGGCGTCCTCGGGGTTGTCCACCAGGCCGGCGACGAAGCTGCGATCGATCTTCAGCATGTCGAGCGGGTAGCGCCGCAGGTATAACAACGACGAGTAGCCCGTCCCGAAGTCGTCTACGGCCAGGCGCACCCCAAGGGAGCGCAGGGCCGCCAACTTGCTCACCGAACCGGTCCTTTCGTCCATCAGGACGCTCTCGGTCAGCTCCAGGATGAGCGCGGAGAGGGGGAGGCCGGTGCTCTCGACAATGGTGGTCATGTTGCGGACGGCGTCGTCCGAGCGCAACTGGGCACTGGATATGTTGACGGCGACGCCGAGATGGGCCAGGGCAGGGTGCTGGCGGCGCCACTGGTTGACCTGTTCGCACGCCATGTGCAGGACCATGTCGCCCAGCTGCACGATGAGCCCGGACGCCTCGGCCAGGGGCACGAAGTCGCCTGGGAGCACGATCCGTCCCGAAGGGTGAGACCAGCGCACCAGGGCCTCCACCTTCTCCAGGCGGCCCGTCAGGTCGACCACGGGCTGGTAGTAAACGCACAGCTCGCCCTGCTCCAGGGCGCGGCGCAGCTCCGACTCGACCTCGAAGCGGGCGACCGAACGGTTGCGGGCCTCGGCGTCGAAGACCTCGACGTGACCGCCACCTTGCTCCTTGGCCCGGTGCATCGCGGTACCGGCGTCGCGCACTATGGCTTCGCCGTCGATGCCGGCATCGCTCGACAGGGCGATGCCCACCGAGACCGAGGCATAGATCTCCCGGTGCTCGGGGCCCTGGACGACGAAGGGGGTGGCCAGCGCGGCGACCAGCCGGGCCGCCAGGGCCATGGCTTCGCGCTCGCTTTCCAGGGCGTCGCACAGGACCACGAACTCGTCTGCTCCCAGGCGGGCGACGGTGTCGGACGGTCGCAGGACGGCACGGATGCGCCGGGCGAGCTCGACCAGGAAGTCGTCCCCGGCTCTGTGCCCCAGACTGGCGTTTATGTGCTTGAAGCGGTCGACGTCGATGAAGGCCACGGCCAGCAGCCCGGGCACCCGGCTGAGACGACGGAGGGCGCCGTTGAGGCGGTCAACCAGCAAGGCACGGTTGGGCAGGGCGGTAAGGGGGTCGAACAGAGCGTTGCGCACGAGCTGGCTCTCGTAGGCCTTGCGGGCGGACAGGTCCCGCACGAAGAGCGGGAAGAACGGCCGCCCGTCGTCTTCGGACCTTACGACGGAGACTTCGGCGGGGAAATGACGGCCGTCGCGCGTGACGACCTCCACCTCTCCGCGTACGCTCGCCTCGTCGGCCCCCACAGATCCACCACCGTCCATGCCGGCCCTGTCCATGCCGGCCCTGTCCATGCCGGCCCTGTCCATGCCGGCCCTGTCCATGCCG
>CAYZVQ010000472.1:0-3165 GCA_964481925.1 uncultured Acidimicrobiaceae bacterium | reverse complement strand
CCATCGGGGCCCGGGTCCTCGACCACGGCGTGCTCGAGCGCATGGTGGCCGTGTCAAGCGTGCCCGTGGTCAACCTTCTGTCCGACCGAAGCCACCCCCTGCAGGCCATCGCCGACCTGATCACGTTGCGTGCCCATTGGGGAGGGCACCTCGAGGGCCACCGCGTGGCCTGGGTCGGTGACGGCAACAACGTAGCCCGCAGCTTTGCCCTGGCCTGCGCCATGGCCGGCGTCGAGGTCGCCCTGGCCACGCCCCCCGGCCACGGCCTGGACGGAGTCACCCTTGACGCCGTGGTCGCCCTGGGCGGCACGCTGCGCGAGGCGCCCTCGCCCGCCGATGCCGTAGCGGCGGCCGACGCGGTGTGCACCGACGTCTGGGTCTCCATGGGGCAAGAGGCGGAGTCCCTGGAGCGGCGGGACGCCTTCGCGGCCTACCAGGTGGACGCCCCGCTGATGGCCCGGGCGGCACCGGGCGCCGTTTTTCTCCACTGCTTGCCCGCCCATCGGGGCGAAGAGGTCACGGCCGAGGTCATCGACGGGCCCGCCAGCCTCGTCTGGCCCCAGGCCGGCAACCGGTTGCGGGCCATGCGCGGGGTGCTGAGCTGGATGTTCGGGGCCTGAAATGCCAGATGTGCGAGGCCCGAAATGAGAGCCACCAAGACCCAGCGCCAGCACCGGGTGAGCCAGATCCTGAAGAAAGAGACCGTCACCAGCCAGGCCGAGCTCGTCCGGCTGCTCGCCGAACAGGGCGTGGACGCCACGCAGGTCACCGTCTCCCGGGACCTGGAAGAACTGGGGGCCGTGAGGGTGCGCGGAGCCGGGGGCGCCCTGGTCTACGCCATCCCCGAAGGCCCCGACGACAGGCCCGCCCCCGAACTGCACCTGCGGCGGGTCCTGGGGGAGTGGATGGCCGATGTCACCAGTTCGGCCAACCTCGTGATCGTGCGCACGCCCCCTGGGTGCGCCCACGTCGTCGCCTCGGCCCTCGACCGGGCGGGGCTGGCTGACATGGCGGGCACGGTCGCCGGCGACGACACCGTGCTCGTGATCGCAGCCGAGGGTGTGGAGGGCTCGGTGCTGGCCCGGCGACTGGCGGACATGGCCGCGCCCGACCCCGAGCAGGACCGCTAACGGGGCCCCGAGACAAGTCCCTAGACAGGGGCCCGAAGACAAGGAGCAAGCAAAATGGCCAAGAAAGTAGTGCTGGCTTACAGCGGCGGGTTGGACACCTCGGTCCTCGTGCGCTGGATGACCGAGGAGATGGGCGTCGAAGTCGTGGCCCTCGCCGCTGACCTTGGCCAGGGAGGCGACTGGGACGCCATCCGAGCCCGGGCGCTGGGAGCCGGCGCCGTCGATGTCGAAATAGCGGACGTCCGCGAGGAGTTCGGGCGCGATTTCGTGGCCACGGCCGTCCGGGCCAACGCCCTCTACGAGGGCAAGTACCCGCTCATCAGCGCGCTGTCCCGGCCCATAATTGTCAAGCACCTGGTGGAGGCGGCCCGGCGCCACGGGGCCGACGCCATCGCCCACGGCTGCACGGGCAAGGGCAACGACCAGGTGCGTTTCGAGGTGTCCAGCCGCGCCCTGGCCCCCGACCTCGAGGTGATAGCGCCGGTGCGTGTCTGGGGCTTCACCCGGGAGGACTCGATCGAGTACGCCGGGCGCTTCGGCATCCCCATAAGTGCCACCAAAGCGAGCCCGTACTCGGTCGACCAGAACCTGTGGGGGCGGACCGTCGAGTGCGGCATCCTGGAGGACCCCTGGGTCATGCCGCCCGCCGACGTCTACGAACTGACCGTGCCCCGGGCGGCCGGGGGAGAGCCCAGGGAGGTCGTGATCAGCTTCGACAGCGGCCTGCCCGTCGCCCTTGACGGCCGGCCCGTGCCCCTTCACGACCTGGTTCCGGCACTGGACGCCATAGTCGGGCCTTACGGCTATGGGCGGCTGGACATGATCGAGAACCGGCGGGTCGGGATAAAGAGCCGGGAGATCTACGAGTGCCCCGGCGCTCTGGCCCTACTGATGGCCCACGCCGACCTCGAAAGCATGACGCTGGAGCGCGACGTGGCCCACGAGAAGGCCCGCCTCGAACCTCGCTGGGCCGAACTGGTCTACGACGGGCTGTGGTACTCGCCGCTCAAGGCGTCCCTCGATGCCTTTTTCGCCGAGACGCAGCACTTCGTGACCGGTGACGTCCGCCTGCGCTGTGAACCGGGGACGGCGCCCGCCGGGCTCGGTTGCTGTTTCGTGGCCGGCCGCCGCTCCGCGGTGGGCCTGTACGACCACGACCTGGCCACCTACACTGCGGCCGACCGGTTCCGCCATCAGGACGCCGAGGGTTTTGTGCGCATCTTCGGTCTCGGCGTCCAGACCTGGTCCAGCAAGCAGGGCCCTGGTCGGCCCGGTGCCGGGACTGGTGCCGGAACGGTTGAATAGCAGCCGGCGCGGGCACAAGGGATAGTGTGACCGCCGTGACGCTCTGGCAGGGCCGCTTCGGCGAGAGCAAGCAGTCACCGGAGCTCTTTGCGTTCACCGAAAGCCTTTCGTTCGACCGCCGGCTGGCGCCCGACGACATCACCTGCAGCCGGGCCCACGTGCTCGGCCTGGAGCGGGTGGGCCTGCTCACCCACGAGGAGAGCGGGGCCCTTCTCGCCGCCCTCGTCCAGGTGGAGGGGGAGCTGGCCGAAGGCCACTTCGTCTTCAGGCCCGGCGACGAGGACGTCCACACCGCCATAGAACGCCGGGTGACCGAGCTGGCCCCCGAGGTCGGGGCCCGCCTCCACACCGGGCGCAGCCGGAACGACCAGGTGGCCACCGACCTCCGCCTGTTCACCAAACGGTCTCTGGGGCAGGTGGCCAAAGCCATCATCGCCCTCCAAGACGTCCTGTTGGCCCGGGCGCGCGAGGCCGGCGATGCCTACCTGCCGGGCTACACCCACCTCCAGAGGGCGCAGCCGGTCCTGCTGGCCCATCACCTGCTGGCCCACGGCTGGGCGCTGGCCCGGGACGTGGACCGTATCGCCGCCACCCGCCGGCGCCTGGACGTGTCGCCCCTGGGCGCGGGTGCCCTGGCCGGCTCCTCGCTGCCCCTCGACCCGGACTGGGTGGCGCGCGAGCTCGGTTTCTCAGCCCGCTTCGACAATTCCCTGGACGCCGTGTCCGACCG
>CAYZVQ010000471.1:0-3207 GCA_964481925.1 uncultured Acidimicrobiaceae bacterium | reverse complement strand
CTCGACGACGCGCTCTTCGTCGCCCCGGCCGACCACGATGGCCCGGTGGCCGTCGTCCAGGACGTCCTTCATGGTGACGACTTCGCCCGACAGATCGGAGCCGCGGGCCATGACGACGTTGAGGGACTCGTTGAGCACCACTTCATGGCCGCGCTGCAGGTCGACCGACCCCAGGGCCGGGTGGAGGGCCACCCGCATCTTGCGGCCGCCCGAGAACACGTCGGCCGTGCCGTCGTCGTTGCGGCGCAGGAACGTCCCGTAGGCCGAGGGAGGTTGGGTGAGCTTGTCCACCTCCTCGCGGAGGGAGGCGATGTGCTCGCGGGCCTCACGCAGGGTGTAGGTCAGGCGCTCGTTCTGCGAGAGAGCCTGTTGCAATTGGCCCTTGGTCTCCAAGAGACGCTCTTCCAGCGTCCGCACCCGCTTGGGCGCATCAGCCAGTCGCCGCCGTAGCAGAGCGACCTCCTCCTCCAGAGCAGCTACCTGCGACTCCAGAGAACCGGCTTCGGCTTGAAGTTCGGCCATCCTCTTGTCCTCGCCACCGCCATAGGTTTCGTGCTCGTTCTGCTCAGCCATCCGGAACCACCTCCCGTTTTCCTGACGATACTGCGCTTGTCCCCGCTCTGGGCGTATGCCCGGTCGGCACCTGTCCCTTTGGGCGGGTGATTGACACTTGCTCCTGGTCGCCGGTACCTTGGTTAGCGAGTACGCCAGTTCGACAATGACAAAGGGAACCTAAACGAATGAAGGTCTGGATCGACCAGGATCTTTGCACTGGTGACGGCCTGTGCGAAGAGATCGCCCCGGCCGTCTTCACTCTGTTAGACGACGGCCTGTCCTACGTCAAAGAGGGCGACAAGATCTTCAACGAGCCCGGCGGGCATGCCGGTTTGGCGCTGGTGCCCGAGGACATGGAGGACGCTACCCGGGAATCGGCCGAGGAGTGCCCGGGCGAGTGCATATTCATCGAGGAGTAGTCGTCAGTCGTTAAGGCAGGCCTCGGTGCTCACGGCGGCCGAGCGCGGTTCGGCCAAGAGCGGGCGTAGCTCCGAGGAGCTGAGCGCGTACGCGGTGGTGGACCGGTCGGGAGCGATGGCGAACGCGATGCCCACAACGTCGCCCTGCGTGTCGACCAGAGGAGCCCCGGAGTCGCCGTAGGTCAACTTGGCGGCGAGCACGAAGACGTTGCGCTGGGTGTTGCGGGTGTCGTAGAGATCCTCGCCGAGCGCCGTGACCTCGGTTGCTATCGAGGCGGGCTGGACAGCCAGAGCGTCCTGGCCGTTGGGGTGCCCGAGCACCGCCCCCGCCTGGCCGCGCGCCCCTGTCCCGAGCTTCAGCGGCGTCTCGCCCAGACTGGGCACGTAGAGCAGGGCCAGGTCGACGTCGGGGTTGTAAACGACGACCGTGGCCGGCTTGGTGGCCCCGTCGGGCAGCAGCACCGACGTCTGGCCCGGAGGCTCCCCGGCCACCACATGGGCATTGGTCACGACCAGGTTGGTGGCAACGGTCCAGCCACTGCCCTCTTGGTAGAGCCCGCAGGCGGCTCCCTTCACCTTGACGGTGGACGCTTCGGCCGTGGTCAGCACCGTCTGGTCCAACGGGTCCGTAACCGGCGGGTCCCCGGCGTTCTCGCTCGGGCCGAACGCAGTGAAGACCTGGGGGGCGCCGTTCTCCCCCACCAGGCGCCGCAACGCCTGGAGCGTATTGGGAGGGCTGAGCCCGGCGGCCCGAGCCTCGTTGGTGACCCAACGGGCGATGACCGAGCCGGTGGTCATCTCCGACACGGGACCGGGCACGGCGGCCAGGGAGGGGGCCAGGAGCCACAGCACAGCGAAGATCCCGACCACGCCCAACAACGAGCCCACGGCGCGGTCGAGCGTCCTTACCCCCCCGAAGGGTAGGACCGCGTGCAACCGCGACCCCACCATGAGCCCCAGGCCCTGGCCGATGAAGGCGCCGGCCAGGAGCACGGCTACGGCCAGCGCCACCCGGGCGACGGAGCCCGACAGGTTGAAGAAATTGACCACGTCAGGCAGGAACCGCACCGCCAGATAGAGGCCCGCGCCCATCCCCACCCACGAAAAGACGCGGGCGAGGAACCCCATCCGCCACCCGCCGAAGGCGGCCAGGACGGCCAGGACGATGACCCCGTAGTCGAACGCGTTCACGAGTCGAACGCGATCACGACGTGATGGCCATGAGCCTGGCCCCGGTCAGAAAACCGGTGTGCCCCACCATCCGGTGGTCCGGGCGCACCGATTGGCCCTCGATGTGCCAGGAACGCTGTAGGACCTCGATGGTCTCGGCCATGGCGAAACCGCTGCCGGTGAGCGCCTCGCGCAACGTGGTCACCTGGGAAATCGATGGTAGGTAAGAAACAATGATCCCCCCCGGCCGGAGGGCCTCGGCCGCGTGCTTGACGGCGCGCCATGGCTCGGGCAGGTCCAGGACCACCCGGTCCAGGCCTTTTTCGGCGATGCCTTCGTAGACGTCGCGCACCTCGACCAGGTAACGCTCGAGCACCGAGGGGCCCAGGAAGCCCGTCACGTTGGCTACCGCCCGGGCGGCGAAATCGGGGCGCAGCTCGTAACCAGTCACCCGGGCGCCGGCCCGCAACAGCGTCATCGACAGTGCCCCCGAGCCCAGGCCCGCCTCCAGCACACGAGCGCCGGGAAAGATGTCCGCCATGACCAGGATCGGGCCCAGGTCCTTGGGATAGATCACCTGGGCGCCACGCGGCATCTTCAGCACCACTTCGGCCAGCGTCGGGCGCACGGCGATATAGCGGGCGCCCCGGTTCGACCGGGCCGTGGTACCTTCCTCCTGGCCCAGCAGCGAGTCGTGGGCGACGATGCCGGCGTGGGTGTGGAACTCGCCCCCTGCCTCCAAGGTCACGAGATAGCGGCGGCCCTTGGCGTCGAACAAAAGGACGCGCTCGCCCGCCTCGAACGGCCGCTGGCCTGAGCTCACGGCGCGCTCACCGGCTAGTCCAGGGCGATGCGCCGCCGGCCCTCGTCGCCGGCCCGTGCCACCAGCCGACAGAAGGCGCATGAGGGGGCCGTGGTCGGCGCCCCGCAACCGGGACAGGGATGCAGCCCCTCGCGGTCCTGTTCACCGACGTGGGCGACCAGCTCTGTGGCCCGCTCCAAGAACCCGGCGTAGAAGGCGGCCTTAGTGCCGGGTGAACGCTCCTCGATGGCGTCGAGGGCG
>CAYZVQ010000470.1:0-3207 GCA_964481925.1 uncultured Acidimicrobiaceae bacterium | reverse complement strand
GATGACCGAGGCGAACGGTTGGGAGCGGCCCCAATGGTACGAGGCCAACGCCGGCGAGGTGGCGAGGTGGCGGATCCCCTCCCGCCAGGGCTGGTCGGCGCGGTTCTGGTCTCCCATCGTGGGCGCCGAGCACCAGGCGGCGCGCCACCGCGTGGCTCTGTTCGACATGACACCGCTCCGCCGGCTGGAGGTCAGCGGCCCCGGCGGACTCAGGTTCCTCGAGCACGTCACGACGGGACGGGTCGACCGGGCCCCCGGTAGCGTCGTCTACGCTCTCATGCTCGACGACGGCGCCCACGTGCTGTCGGACGTCACCATCGCCAGGCTCGGTGCTTCTCGCTTCCAGGTGGGCACCAACAGCCCGTCCGACGAGGCGTGGATGGTGCGCCACGTGCCGGGAGACGGGAGCGTTACGGTCCGGGACATAACCGGCGGGACCTGCTGTGCCGGGCTGTGGGGCCCGGCGGCCAAGACACTGCTGGCGCGGCTTAGCTCCGCCGACCTGGACGACGGGACGTTGCGCTATTTCCGCTGCCGCGAGATCAATGTCGGCGGGGCCCCAGTCACCGCCATGCAGCTGTCCTACGTCGGCGAGGCCGGCTACGAGCTCTACACCTCGGCCGATTACGGTCTGCACCTGTGGGACCTGCTCTACGGCGCAGGACAGGACCTCGGCATCCTCGCCGCCGGTCGAGGGGCTTTCGAGGGGATGCGGATCGAGAAAGGGTACCGTTCCTACGGTCGTGACGTAACTGCGGAGCACCATCCCGACGAGGTCGGGTTGTCTTTCGCCGTCCACCTGGGGGACCACGACTTCATCGGCCGGTCGGCGTGGGAGCAGCGGACGGCCGCGTCAGTAGAGGACGTGCTGTGTTGTTGCACGCTCGATGACGACACCGCCATCGTCATGGGCAAAGAGCCGGTCTTTTCGCGCAGCGACCCGGTCGGCTACGTGACGAGCGCGGCGTACGGGTACAGCGTCGGACGGACAATCGCGTACGTGTTCCTGCCCGTGGCCCTCGCCCGCCCCGGGGAGGCCGTCGAGATCGAGTACTTCGGGGAACGGCTCCCCGCCCACGTCGTGACCGAACCATGCTTTGACCCCCAGGGCAGCCGGGTGCGGGCCTGACATGACAGGCCCCTCGCCATCGCCCGCGATTAGGGGGGCCTCGGAGGTGCCCGGCTCCCACGACGTGATCATCGTGGGCCTTGGGGGCATGGGCAGCGCGGCGGCCGCCGAGCTAGCGGCACGGGGCCTCCGGGTCCTTGGCATCGAGCGTTTCGGGCCGGCCCACGACCGCGGTTCGAGCCACGGCGAGAGCCGTGTCATCCGCCAGGCGTACTTCGAGAGCCCGGCGTACGTGCCGTTGCTGCTGCGCGCTTATGAACTCTGGCGGGAACTCGAGGTCGCCAGCGGTAAAGAGCTGATCACCGAAACCGGAGGTCTGATGATCGGGCCCGAGCACAGCCGCACCGTCGCCGGGAGCCTGTTGAGCGCTCAAACCTGGGACCTCCCCCACGAGCTCCTCGACGCGTCTGAGATCGCCCGTCGGTTCCCGACCTTGTCCCCGGGCCGGGAGGACGTCGGGCTCTACGAACAGCATGCCGGTTTCGTGCGGCCCGAGGCGACAGTGGCAGCGCAGATCGGCCTCGCCCGTAGGCGCGGTGCCGAGCTGCACTTCGACGAAACGGTGACGGGCTGGGAGAGCCGCCCCGGGGGCGTCGTCGTGACGACCCCACTCAGGTCGTACCGGGCCGCCAGGCTCGTGCTCTCACCCGGGGCGTGGGCCCCAGACCTCTTTGACGGCTTCGGGATCCCCCTCAGGGTCGAGCGACTAGTGCAGTTCTGGCTCCGCCCGAAGATAGCTGTCGAGCAGTTCGCGCCTAGCCGGCAGCCCATCTACGTCTGGGAGGACGCGGCCGGGGCCCAGGTCTACGGCTTCCCTGCGCTCGGGGCGGCGGCCGATGGCGTGAAGGCCGCCTTCTTCCGCCGGAGCACCCCGACGGTGGCGGACGAGGTCACACGCGAGGTAGCCGACCAGGAAGTCGTCCCGCTGCTCGACTTCCTCGCCGACCGCATCCCGGCGCTCGGCCCTGAGGTATGCCGAGCAGTGCCCTGCATGTACACCACGACGCCGGACGAGCACTTTGTCCTCGGCTACCCGCATGGCGAGGAACGCGTCGTCGTCTGTTCGCCGTGCTCAGGCCATGGCTTCAAGTTCGTGCCCGTCATCGGCGAGCTCGTGGCAGACCTCGTAACCTCGGGATCTGTGCGTTTTGATATCTCGCTGTTCGGCCCCGGTCGTTTTCGCAAGACATTGGGGGCGCCGAACGCGGTTGGGACGGATGGGGGCATGCCATGACGAGCAACCGGAGAGCGCCAGCATTGGTGCCCACGCTGCCGGGACGCGCCTACAGTGACCCGGAGTTCTTCGCCCTCGAGCGAGAGCGCCTGTTCGCTCGCTCTTGGTCGGCGGTGGCATTGGCGGCCGACGTTGCCCCCGGGAGCTTCGTCGAGGTCGAATTAGCGGGCGAGAGCGTTCTGGTGCTGCGTGACCACTCCGGGGCGGTTAGGTCGTTTTTCAACGTGTGCCGGCACCGAGGGTCCCAGCTGTGCACCGAAACCTCCGGGGCACTGGAGCGGTTCATCCGCTGTCCCTACCACGCCTGGACGTACGCGCTCGATGGTCGCCTCATTGCCGGTCCGGGTATCAAGTCGATGGAGGCGGCCGGCCTGGAGGGGTTCGGCCTCGAACCGGTAGCGACGCACGTCTGGCAGGGCCAGATCTGGTGCTGCCTCGACCCCCGGCCCCCCTCGTTCGACGAGTCCGTCGTAGCCCAGGCCGAGCGCCGCCTGGGGAGCCTGGCCGTCCTCGACCGCTACGGGTTGGATGAGCTCGTGCTGGCGAGCAGGCGGACCTACGAGGTCGCCGCGAACTGGAAGCTGCTCATCGAGAACTTCATGGAGTGTTACCACTGCGCCACGATCCATCCCGAGCTCACCAACACCCTGCCGGAGTTCCGCACCGGTGTCGGCACCCAGAACCAGCCCGGCTCGAGCGCGGCCTTCGCCGACACAGTCGAGGCGTTCACGCTCAGCGGACGCGGCGGCCTCGGCCTTCTGCCCGGGCTTTCGCCCGACGATTACCGCCGGTACTACGGGATGACGCTCCTCCCCCAAGTGTTCTTCAACCTGCTGCCCGACCA
>CAYZVQ010000469.1:0-3216 GCA_964481925.1 uncultured Acidimicrobiaceae bacterium | reverse complement strand
CTCGGTGGCCGCGACATCAGCGAGGTGCTGGCCATGTCGGTGGACGACGCCGCCGCGTTCTTCGGTGAGGGCGACGCGCATACCCCGGCCGCGCAGGCCGTCCTCCAGCGGCTCATCGACGTCGGGCTCGGCTACCTCAGCCTGGGCCAACCCCTCACGACGCTGTCAGGCGGGGAGCGCCAGCGGCTGAAGCTGGCCACCCGCATGGCTGAGAAGGGTGGCGTCTACGTGCTGGACGAGCCGACCACCGGGCTCCACCTCGCCGACGTGGAGCGGATGCTCGCCCTGCTCGACCGGATCGTCGACTCCGGCAAGTCGGTTATCGTCATCGAGCACCACCAGGCGGTCGTGGCCCACGCGGACTGGGTCATCGACCTCGGTCCCGGTGCCGGCCATGAAGGAGGCCGCGTCGTCTTCGAAGGCACGCCCGCCGAACTGGTCGCCGCCTGCTCCACGCTGACCGGCGAGCACATGGCGGCATACCTCGGGACCTGAAACCACGGGTTCGGACTAGGGCCGAAGGTCCTATCGACCTCCGGTACCCAGGCCCTTGGTGCGTGCCTCGAAAGCAACAGCGACTGGTTGGTGGGAGCGCCCAAAGGTTGGGACTAGCGTCACTGAGTTGCGCGATGCCCGAGGGGAACTAGGAGCGGTCCAACATGAAGGCTCTGGTCAAAGCGAAGCCCGAAGCGGGCTTGAGCTACGAAGATGTGCCGGTACCGGAGATCGGCCGGGGAGATGTGCTCATCAAGGTGCTGCGGACCGGCATCTGTGGGACGGACCTGCACATCTACGCATGGGACGCGTGGGCACAGGCCAACGTCCCGGTCCCTCTGATCGTCGGCCACGAGTTTGTCGGTCAGATCGTCGAACTCGGCTTGGACGTCGAGGATCTTGAGATAGGCGACCTCGTGAGCGGCGAAGGTCATCTTGTCTGCGGTCGGTGCCGCAACTGCATAGCTGGCCGGCGTGTGCAGTGTGCCCGGACAAAGGGCGTCGGGGTCAGCCACCCCGGCGCGTTCGCGGAGTACATCGCGTTGCCGGCCATGAACGTGTGGCGTCACATGGAAGGCATCGACCTCGACGTGGCGGCCATCTTCGACCCGTTCGGCAACGCCGTGCACACAGCGCTCACTTTCCCGGTGCTCGGCGAGGACGTCCTCATCACCGGCGCTGGCCCGATCGGGATCATGGCCGCGATCGTTGCCCGTCACGCCGGCGCCCGTTCTGTCGTCATCACCGACGTCTCCGACTACCGGCTAGAGCTGGCCCGCTCCGTGGGCTTGACGCTCGCGCTCGACGTGTCGCGCTCGCGGATCGCCGACGCGATGGGCCCGCTCGGGATGCGTGAAGGTTTCGACGTTGGTCTCGAAATGTCGGGCCACGCGTCAGCTCTCCAGGAGATGCTCTCCAACATGGCCCACGGCGGCAAGATCGCAATGCTGGGCCTGCCAACCGAAGATTTCGGGCTCGACTGGTCGCGCCTGGTAACGAACATGATCACGATCAAGGGCATCTACGGCCGGCAGATGTTCGAGACGTGGTACTGGATGTCCGTGCTGGTCCATTCGGGCGTCGACATTTCCCCGGTGATCACCCATAGGTACGCCGCCACCGACTACGGGGAGGGCTTCGAGGCCATGCGCAGCGGGCGTTGCGGCAAGGTCGTGCTCACCTGGTCCCAAATCTGATCGGAGGTCTGCCATGTTCACGCAAGTCCGCGACGAGGTCCGAGCCCAGCTGGAGGGGATCCGGTCGGAGGGGCTGTTCAAAGCCGAGCGCGTCATCGTCACCCCGCAACAGGCGGCCGTCAGGGTGTCGGGCGGCGGGGAGGTCCTCAATCTCTGTGCGAACAACTACCTCGGGCTGGCCGATGACCCTCGCGTCGTGGCGGCAGCGAAGGCCGCGCTAGACCGCTGGGGCTACGGCATGGCGAGCGTGCGGTTTATCTGCGGCACCCAGGAGGTCCACAAGGAACTCGAGCGGCGGCTATCCGGCTTTCTTGGTACCGACGACTCCATCCTGTACTCGTCGTGCTTCGACGCGAATGCGGGCCTGTTCGAGACGCTGCTCAGCAAGGACGACGCCGTCATCAGCGATGAGCTGAACCACGCGTCCATCATCGACGGTATCCGGCTGTGCGCGGCGCGGCGTTACCGCTACCGCAACCGGGACATGGCACACCTCGAGGAGCAGCTGGCGCAGGCCTCCGACGCGCGACGCCGGCTCATTGCGACCGACGGCGTGTTTTCCATGGACGGCTACGTCTCGCCGCTGGGAGAGATCTGCGACCTGGCCGAACGCTACAACGCCATGGTGATGGTCGACGACTCGCACGCCGTCGGGTTCATTGGCCGGCGCGGGCGGGGGACGCCCGAACTGCACGATGTCGCAGACCGGGTCGACATCGTCACCGGAACGCTCGGCAAGGCGCTGGGAGGAGCAAGTGGCGGGTACGCGAGCGGCCGCCAAGAGATCATCGACCTCCTGCGGCAGCGTTCCCGGCCGTACTTGTTCTCTAACTCACTCGCGCCGACGATAGCGGCGGCATCCCTCCTTGTGCTCGACCTGTTGGACGAAAGCGACGACCTCCGGGTCAAACTCAGGGAGAACACGGCCTGGTTCCGGGAACGGATGACCGGTCTCGGCTTCGACATCCTCCCGGGCGATCACCCGATCGTCCCGGTGATGTTCGGTGATGCAGCGTTGGCGGCTCGTATGGCCGACCTTCTCCTGCAAAAAGGTGTCTATGTCATCGGGTTCAGCTACCCGGTCGTCCCGATGGGCAAGGCCCGCATCCGGGCCCAGCTCTCCGCCGCGCACACACGTGACGACCTCCAACGCGCCGCCACCGCCTTTGCCGAGGCGCGGGCGGAGCTGGCCTAGGCGAACGTCTGGTTGAAGGGCCCCCCTCCCCGGGCCGCCGGCCGCACTTCTCTTATTGAACCGCTAGGGACAAACGACAGGCTCAGCCGCTGGTCACTACGGCCCGCAGCTCGGCGACGGAGTCGCGCATGATGGCGGCGAGGTCTCGCTCGTCGCCCTCGCTGGCCCAACGCTGGATGGCCACCCGCAGCACTGTCATGCCGGCCTCGGCGGCCAAGGTCGCCTGCGGGTCGCTCACGCCTCGCTGGCGCAGGGCGGCGGCGACCGCGTCGGCGTAGTCGTCCAGCTTGGCGAGCTCGCGCTCGCGCAGTTCGGGGTTGGCGGCGATGA
>CAYZVQ010000468.1:0-3216 GCA_964481925.1 uncultured Acidimicrobiaceae bacterium | reverse complement strand
CCCTCACCCGGATGACCCGCGATGTGAGCCTCGCCGAGGACCTGGCGCAGGACGCCCTCGTCGCCGCGCTTGAACAGTGGCCTGCCACCGGCGTCCCTGACAACCCGGTCGCGTGGCTGATGACCATCGCGAAGCGGCGCGCCATCGATCATTTCCGGCGTGCCGACAGCCTTCGCCGCAAGGTCGCGGAGCTCGAACATGCCCGAGGGAGAGAGGAGGGGACGATGCCCGACGTCGAGAGCCAGGTCGACTACATCGAGGACGACGTACTCCGGCTCATCTTCCTGTCTTGCCACCCGACGCTGACGCCCGAGTCCCGGGCGGCACTCACGCTGCGACTGGTCGGTGGGCTCACCACCGCCGAGATCGCCCGGGGGTTCTTGGCCACGGAGGCCACGATGGGCCAACGGATCTCGCGAGCGAAGAAGACCCTGTCCGAGGCGCACGCCGAGTTCGAGCTTCCGGTGGGACCGGAACGGACCAAGCGGCTCGATGACGTCATGGCGGTGATCTACCTGATCTTCAACGAGGGCTACACCGCCACCGCCGGCGAGGAGTGGATGCGCCCCGATCTGGCGAACGAGGCGATCCGGCTCGCGCGCATGCTGGCCGCCCTCGCTCCCGACGAGCCCGAGGTGCTCGGCCTACAGGCGCTGCTCGAGATCCAAGGCTCGCGGATGCCGGCCCGGCTCGATGAGGACGGAGCTCCGGTCCTGTTGGAGGCACAGGACCGGAACCTCTGGGATCAGCTGCTGATCCGGCGTGGCATGGCCGCCTTGGAGAAGGCGGGGCAGCTGACCGCCCGCGGGACTCCGGTCGGGAGGTACTTCCTGCAGGCCTCGATCGCTGCGCAGCACGCCCGTGCGGTACGCGCCGAGGACACGAACTGGTGCCGGATCGCGGAGTTGTACGACGTCCTGGCCCGCGCCGCGCCCGGCCCGGTCGTCGAGGTGAACCGGGCGGTCGCGCACGGGCGGGCGTACGGCCCCGGCGCCGGGCTCGCCGTGCTGGAGCAGGTGGACGGCGATGCACTCGGCGACTCGCCGCTGGTTCCGAGCGTTCGCGGGGACCTGCTTGAGCGGGCCGGGTTGCGCGCGCAGGCGCGCGAGGCGTTCATCGAGGCAGCCTCGCGTACCGCGAACGCGGGCGAACGTACCGTCCTGCAGCGTCGGGCCGACCAGAACCGGTCGCGTGGGTAGGGCCCGGGTAAGCCGCCCCAGCCGACGAGAGCTTGATCAGATCAGACCAGCCTTCAAGTACGCCGGGCTGCTGCCTCCTCCGAGGCGGGGTCACGCCCACGGGAGCCAGTATGTCCCGTGTACGAGCTCGTGTAGTCGTTGAGGGATGAACGATCGCGAAGTCGTACTGAACTGCGAATGCCAATTCCCGCACGGGCGGGCGGATAGTCGCCTGACACCTGACCCGTTCTTGGCTTGCTCGAACATCAGCAGGCGAAGCCCCAACGCCAGTAACCCGTTCGGGACGTGCGGCAATGCGCGGGGCCCCATCTGCGATGCCTCCATGGGTTAGCTCCAACCACCCCGGTGACGGTGCCGGTCGATACTTTGCTCTGGCTCGACGAGGAAAGTGCTGCCTGACCTGTGTCGATGTTCTCCGACCTGCCCGCGCATGCCGTCGGACGCACCCTGCAGTAGCGGACGCCCTGATCCGACGGACGCTGACGGCCAGTCAAGGACGGCCTATACCGGCGGCAAGCCCGTCGAGTTCAACCTTGGGGTTGACAACCGGGCAACGGCAACCTACCGTCCTATTCAACCAAGGAGTTGAGGAGGATGGGTGGTTGCGCCCGCGATCGTAACGGTGTTTTCGGCGTTGGCCGACGAGACGAGACTCGACATCGTGACCCGCCTCGCCATCGGCGACGCGACGTTGAGCGAGCTGGCCGAGCACTACGAAATGTCCATCCAGGCGGTGTCCAAGCACCTCTCGGTGCTCGAGGACGCGGGAGTCGTGTCCCGCCGCCGCGAGGCACAGCGTCGGCCGGTGCGATTGGAAGCGGAGGTGTTCGATCTCATGACCAAGTGGATCGAGCGATATCGCCAGAACGCCGAGGCCCGCTACCAGCGCCTCGACCAGCTGCTCGCCAAACTCGACGACCAGACCCCCCGACAAGGATGAAGGAGCAACGACATGACGACCACGACCAACCTAGAGGCCGAGATCACCATCGACGATAAGACGCCGTCGATCACGATCGTCCGGGAGTTCGAGGCCCCGGCCAAGGCCGTCTACCGGGCGCACTCCGAACCGGAGTTATTCGTGCAATGGGTGGGCCCCGACAGTCTCGACTCCAGCCGCGTCGATCGCTGGGACTGCCGCACCGGTGGCGAGTGGCGCTACGTTTCCACTCGAAACGACGAGGAGCACTGGTTCCGGGGTTGCTTTCACGAGGTCCGGCCCAATGAGCTGATCGTCCAGACGTTCACCTACGAGCCGATGGCCGACAACGTGTCGCTGGGGCGCATCGTCTTCGAGGACCTACCGGGCGGCCGCTGCCGGCTCACTGCGATCTCGCTGGTCGACAGCTTCGAGGCTCGCGACGCGTTTGTGGCCGGCGGCATGGACGTCGGCGTCCAGGAGGGCTACCGCAAGCTCGACGCGCTCCTCGCTCGATGATGGGCGCCGCTGCGATCGACGTTCGGAGGAGTAGGCCATGCGAGAGCTGATCGTCGACTTCGTCACCTCTCTGGATGGTTACGCGTCGGCGGAGGGCTGGCCGGGGTGGTGGGGTCTCGAAGGTCCCGAGTACCTCGGCTGGCTCGACGAGCGACCAGACGCGATGCTGCTCATGGGTGCGAACACGTACCGGGTGATGTCGGGCTTCGCGGCCGGCGCCGCCCCGGAGGGGACCGACGACTTCTCGACCGACGAAGAGGAGTCGATCACTGGGCTTACGAGGGCGTCGAAGGTGGTGTTCTCGTCCACCCTCGAAGAACCGCTCTCCTGGCCGAACACGACCCTCGTCCGCGACGACGCCGTCGAAGCGGTGCGGGCAATGAAGGGGGGCGGGTCGGGCCTCCTGAGCACGATCGGCAGTATCAGTCTTTGCCGGTCGCTGTTGCGAGCCGGAATCGTCGACCGGTTCCGGGTTGTGATGTTTCCGGTCATCACCGGCGCCACCGGTTCAGAACGCATTTACGACGGCTACCCCGACGTGGCGCTCGACATGATTGCCAGCAGAACCTTCGACGGGCG
>CAYZVQ010000467.1:0-3240 GCA_964481925.1 uncultured Acidimicrobiaceae bacterium | reverse complement strand
CGAAGAGGGGGTAGTCGGCCGGGTTGTCCTCGTCGAAATCGGCTTCGGCGTCGAGCATCAGCGACAGCGAGGGGACGACGTAGGTCATCTGGTCCACGCCCTGGCTGAGCAGGTACTTGAACACCGGCACGTACCCGACGCGGAAAGTCGAGCCCCAGTTGCTGGACAGGCCCGCATATACCCGCCCCTGGCCGTGGGCCTTGATGTAGGAGACCAGGGGGGCGAGCATGCGGCCCTGCGTGGCGTCGGCGTGGCGCTGTACTGCCGATACCTCGGCGTCGCTGTGGTCGTAGTTGGCGATCTCCGAGAAGGCCGGCCACACCCAGCCCCCAGCGCCGGCGGCCACGCAGCCGAGCAGCACCCTTTGCCAGCGGCGCGACGCGGTGAACGTGCGCACCAGGCGGTAGGCGGTGTCGGCGGCCCAGGCCGCCCCGGCGCCGGCCATATATATGCCGGCCAGCTGCGCCCCCATCTGGAAGCGGCGGAAGTACAGGTCGGCGTGGGCGGGGACGATGTCGGCCAGCGCCCCCCAGGTGGTGGGGCCGAAGGTCAACAGCAGGCTGGCCACGAACATGGCCAGCAAGGCGCGCGCCACCGGGGCGCGTTGCCAGCAGGCGATCGCCAGCAGCACGCCGGCCAGCACGAACACGCTGATGACGGGGACCTTGCGCCGGGCGTCGAAGACCTGCCCGCTGAACAGCCAGGCCAGCACCTGATGGGCGCCATAGCCCTTCACGTACGGGGTGCTGGCCAGGAACTGGTTCGTAGCCGACGTGTTGGCATAGGCGACGATGGGCACTATCGCCCACGCCGCCGCGACCAGGGAACCGGCGAAGACCAACGCCCCCCGGGCCAACCGGGCGCGCAGCGGCCCCGGCGCCACCAGGGTGATCATGATCACGGCCAGCAGGCCGAGGTAGCCGCTCTCGAAGTGCAGGGCCACCGTCAGGCCCACCAGGGCCGAGGCCAGCCAGATGAAGCGGGGGCACTTGATGGACCGCCACGTGGCGGCCCAGGCGAAGGGCAGCGTCCACGAGGCGAGCAGCTGGGTCCAGACCTCGGCCCCCCCGGTCCAGCTGTAAGCGCCCCGCTCGAAGCCGATGCCGGTATGGCTGACCATGAACGAGCACAGCAGGGCCGCGGCCAGGGCGACCCGGCGGCGCAGGCCGAACAGCCGGGCGGAGCCGTAAATGACAAAGGGCCAGAACGACTCGAGCAGGTACATGGACCAGCGGAAAGTGGTGCCGGGGCCAAAGACCGTGCCCACCAGGCCGGCCAGCACCGAGCCCAGGCCTTGGTAGCGCATGTACTGGGCCGAGCCGAGCCCGATGTAAGGGAACCAAGAGGTAAACGGGAGCCTCCCGGACTCGATGGCCGTGGTGGCGAAGTGGACCATCTCGTCGTGCACGGAGGCGTCGTTCAGGTAGGCGACGGGCAGGGTCACCAAGCGCATGCTCCACAGGTTCCAGGCCACGACCACGCCGACAATGAGCAGGGGAGCGCGAGCGAGCAGGCGTGACCGCGAGGCGCCGGGCGCCGGTTCGAAGAGGTGCCTCAGGTACAGGCCGACCTTGCCCCGGAGGTCATCAGCGGGCCGCATGTGCCGGTGCCCGCTGGCAGGCCCGGCGCTCGGCATGACGGGCAACGTTACTCACTCGGCCCGGAGCGGGGGGTGACCGTGCCCGGTGCTCCCCGCCCCGCGTAGCTCGGACCGGCCGACAAATGAACCAGCCGAATCTCCACGCCCTTGACCCCGATGTCAGCTCTACGAACTGGTACCTAATATGGTACCATTGCCTACGGCCATCACCGCCTCAGAAGCACGTAAGAAGCTGTTCCCCCTCATAACCCAGGTCAATGACGACCGCCAGCCCATCGAGATCATTTCCAAAGGTGGGGACGCCGTGCTCATGTCTAAGGCGGACTATAACTCACTGGTGGAGACAGCCTTCCTCCTCCGTTCTCCGGCCAACGTGCGGCGTTTGCTGCACAGTATGGACCAGGCGCGCTCCGGCCAACGCGAGGAGCACGACCTCCTCAAATGAGGCTCGTGTTCACACCTGACGCATGGGACGACTCCCTGTACTGGCAACGAACCGACAAGGCCGTGCTCAACAGGGTCAACCGGCTGATCAATGAGGTCGTTCGAGACCCCTTGAGCGGTATCGGTAAACCCGAACCTCTACGGAACGTCCTGGCGGGCTACTGGTCAAGGCGGATCGACGAAGAGCACCGCCTCGTCTACCAGGTGGACGGCAACGACGTCGTAATCGTCCAAGCCCGTACCCATCACGGGAAATAGGCACTATTTGCGTCCAGTGCCCGGTGCAAAACTGGTTCCGGGTACCTGCTTTTACTCGGCCTTTCCGTAGGACTGGATCTCCTCCAGTTCCTTGGCGCTGAGCTCACGAGGAGCCTCGCCCCGCTCTGTTTTTTGCTTGTAGACCTGGCGCCTGATGCCCTCGACGACGTCGGGGTTGGCCAGGGTCGTAATGTCGCCGACGTCGGCGAAATTGGAAATGCTGGCGATGACGCGGCGCATTATCTTGCCCGAGCGGGTCTTCGGCATATCGGGCACGATCCAGACGTTCTTAGGGCGGGCCACCTTGCCGATCTGGACTTCGATCGACCGCTTGACCTTGTCCTCGATCTCGGGGCTGGCCGAGAGCCCGGGCTGGAGGGCGACGTACATCTCGACCACTCGGCCGCGTACCTCATCTATGACGGGGACGGCGGCCGCCTCGGCCACCTCGGGCACCGTGAGGACGGCGGACTCGAGCTCCTTCGTCCCGAGCCGGTGCCCGGCCACGTTGATGACGTCGTCGATGCGGCCCAATATGCGGTAGTAGCCGTCCTCGGCCTGCACGGCGCCGTCGCCGCACATAAACGGCCAGTCACGCCAATCGGTGCTGGCCTTGTCCTGGCAGTAGCGGGCGTAATAGGTCTGGACAAAACGCTCGGGCTGGCCCCACACGGTCTGCATCACGCCGGGCCACGGGTTGCGTATGCAGATGTTGCCTGCTTTGCCGCTTCCTGCGTCGACGGTCTTGCCCTCTTCATCGTAGATCGCGGGGTAGATGCCCAACGTGGCGGGACCGCAGCTGCCGGGTTTCATCGGCTTGAGCGCAGGCAGCGTGCTGCCCAGGAAGCCCCCCGTCTCTGTCATCCACCAGGTGTCGACGATGACGGCTTCGCCTTTGCCGACCACTTCGTGGTACCAGCGCCACACCTCTGGCTCGA
>CAYZVQ010000466.1:0-3242 GCA_964481925.1 uncultured Acidimicrobiaceae bacterium | reverse complement strand
CGTTGTAGATGATGGGCAAGGCGAAAGCGAAGAGGAGGTACAAGATGGCCGGGGCGAGGAACAGCGTGCCCGCCAGCCGCTGTCGGCGCCAGGTCGTCATCCCTCGCCGGGCGCGTGCCGGTGCCGCTCTCCCCGCCTGGCGGCCAGCGTCCGCGGGCAGCGCCCGTGCACCTACCTTCCCTGCTGTGTCAGCCTGAGCCAAGTGGGCTCCTTCCCTTACCGCCGCCGTCCCCCCGCTCCTACTTACTGCCGCCGGACAGGGTGTTAAAGGCACCTCCGCGGCGCAGGTACACGGGTATGCGCTCCAGCGGTGCCGGCGCATTGACCCAGCCGTGCTCCTCGACCGGCTGGCCGGTCCAGGCGTCCAGCCACGACGCCCCCTCGGGCAAGTAGACATCCCGCTCCCTCGCCCCTTGCTCGGTGACTGGGGCGACCAGGATGTCCGGGCCGAACATGAACTCGTCGGCTACCTCCCAGGCCGGCGCCTCGTCGGGGAACTCCAGGAACAGCGCCCGCATGGGCGGCACCCCCGTGGCACTGGCGGTGGCCATCTGTTCCGTCACGTAGGGCCGCAGGCGTTCGCGTAGCCCCAGTTGCTCGGTGATGATGGCGTAGGCCTCGTCGCCGAACGACCAGACTTCGTTGGGCGCCCCGGTCTGGCCGGAGCCGACCAACGGGCCCGGCTCGCGCACCCCGTGGAGCCGGAACAGCGGGCAAAAGGCGCCGAACTGGAACCAACGCACGATGAGCTCTCTGAAGTACGGCGTCGTCGGGTCACCGCCTTTAAACCCCCCTATGTCTGTGGTCCACCACGGGATCCCGGAAATACCGATGTTCAGGCCGGCGGGGATCTGGGCCGCCAGCGCCTCGAACGTGGACTCGATGTCGCCTGACCAGACCGCCGCCCCGTAGCGCTGGCTGCCCGCCCACGCCGACCGGCATAGGAGCATCACGTCCTTCTCGCCGTCCGCCCACAGCCCCTCGGCAAAGCCGCGGGCGTGCTCACGAGGGTAGACGCACTGCACTTCGCTGCCACGGCCCAGGTGGTACAGGCTGCTCTCAGGGTCCTCCGGGCGCATCTCCGGCTCGCAGGCGTCGAGCCAGAACGCCCGGATGCCGTAGCGTCGGTAACCCTCGGTGATCCTGTCCCAAACGTACCTGCGGGCCTCGGGGCTAGTCGAGTCGTAGAAGCGCACGAAGACCTGGCCATCGTCGCCCTTGTCCCAAAAGGGCAGGTTCAGGGGAAGGCCTCGCAGGTTCCCTACCAACAGCCCGCGCCGGTCCATCTCGGCATGGTTCTCGCTGTTGGGGTTGACAGTCGGCCAGACCGAGACCATCAGCTCGACCCCGAGGGCGCGTAGTTCGTCCACCATGGCCTGGGGGTCGGGCCACTCCGCGCTGTCAAAGCGCCACTCTCCCTGGCGGGTCCAGTGGAAGTAGTCGACGACGATCACCGACAAGGGCAGGCCCCGGCGCTTGTGCTCACGGGCCACCTCCAGCAGCTCCTCCTGGTGGCGGTAACGGAGCTTGCACTGCCAGAAGCCGGACGCCCAGGCCGGCAGCATGGGCGGCAGGCCGGTGGCTTGGGAGTACTGGCTAACGACCTCGGCCGGCGTGGGCGCCGTCGTCACCCAGTAGTCGAGCTGACGGGCGTCGTCGGCCACCCACCGGGTGCGGTTGGCGCCGAGCTCGACCCGGCCCACCCCCGGCATGTTCCACAAGAACCCGTAACCACGATTGGACAGGGCGAAAGGTATACATACCTCGGTGTTCCGCTGGATGAGGTCGATAATGGCGCCCTTTTGGTCGAACAGGCCGTGCTGGTGCTGGCCGAGCCCGTAAATGCGCTCCCCGGGGGAAGGGTTGAACGTGACCTCGCAACCGTAGGTACCGCCGGTGCCTTGGGTATAGCGGCGCTGGGGGGGCGAGGTGAAATGGGGGCTTTGCTCGCCGAGGAGCTCTCGGCCGTCGCGGGCCCGGGAAAAGCGCACCAGGGGCGGAAATTGCAGGAACCCGCCACCGGGGTTGGCCGCCACTTCGACCACGAGGTCGCCGTTGCGCAGGCGCGCCGTGGCGTCGGACACCTCGACCACCGGGAGGCTGACCGCCGGCTCGCCCAAGGCGCTGCCCGGCGTACCCGTTATGGAAGGGCCCCAGGTCGACCGGACCCGGGCGCTGTTGGGCCCCCAAGCCTCGACCTGGAGGATCTCTCGGCCCTCGTGCACGGTGAACCCTTGCTCATTACCAACGAAAGTTGCCACTTAATGCCTCTCTTTCACGCTGACGGTGGCCGGCGCGGCCTGATCGTCGGGCCCGAGGGCGGGGACCCAGACGCGCATGGCAGGCGAAGGCCGGTTGCCTCGGGCAAAGTACGGCACCAAGGTGAGGGCAAATGGCTCGGGGCTCGTAGTAGAGCGCCCGAGACTGGTGGTGCCAGCGGGCCGGTCCTCGTACAGCGGGCCGCCCGAGCTACCCAAGTGGCACCCGGAGGCGTGGACCACAACCTGCACGTAACCTTCGAGGCCGGCGGGCACGTCGTTGGCCGGCGTTAGCGGCTGGGCCAGGTCCAGGGCCACGTCCTCTACCGCCGTACCTTCGGCCAGGTCGTCCGCCTCGACGCAGTACACGAGCGGCCCCCGTTGGACGGCAGCGCAACCCCGGACGGCGTCCACCTTCCGGTTGGCCCTCATGGACCGGGCAGGCATCGACAAGGACACCGTCAGGCGGTCGCCCGCGGCCCATTGCCTCTCCACCTTCATATAAGAGCCCTCGGTCGTTACAGGGATGCGAGACCCGTTCAGGGCCACCTGCGCCCCCTCCCGGCCCGCCCAGTCGGGCAAACGCACCCACAGTGCCCAGGGCCGGCTCGACTGGCACGCCGTAACCTCGAAGTCGGTGGACCCGCCCCAGGGGTAGTCGCTGCGGAGCTCCAGCTCGACCGACCCGCTCGGGCCGGTGGTCGAGACCGTGCCGGTGAAGGGCATGTGCACCTGAAGGCCGGAGCTGTCCTTGGTCACCAGGTAGCCCTGGATACTGGCCATCAGACGGGCCAGGTTCGGCGGGCAGCAGGCGCACTCGTACCAAGACAGCCGGGAGCGGGGCGAGTCCTCGTCCGTGCCGTCGTGGCCCGTGCGCAGGTGCATCGTGTTGGAGTAGAAGAACTCCGTCCCGGGACGGGAAACGGACCCGGCGATGGTGTTCCAGAACACGCGCTCCATGGCGTCGGCGTAGCGGGCGCGTCC
>CAYZVQ010000465.1:0-3246 GCA_964481925.1 uncultured Acidimicrobiaceae bacterium | reverse complement strand
CGAGTCTTAAGGTCGTCGAGCTCGGCCTGGAGACGTTCGTAGGTCGAAGCCGACAACTTCGTAGGTGCCATTTGCGCAGGGTACCAGCGGCGGGCACCTTGAAGTGGGGCGGGTGCTTTGAAGTGGGCGGGCGCCTTGAAGGGCGACGGGCGACCGGAGGCAGGTTGACGCCACCGGGAGCGGATGCAATACTAGGAAGGCCAATGATCACCTGCCCGCTTTGCCGCCGTGCCCGCCCGGCTGTAGTAATTACCACCTGACGCTCACCCCTGTGGGTGTGCGTCGTTGCGACCGTCCCCTGGGGGCGGTCGTTTTCATGTAACGGCACATCACCGGGACCCATCAACCAACCGGAACCCATCGACCAAGAGGAGCGCCCGCAATTGAGCGCCAGCCCGTCTGCTCACCGCATCGCCGTGATCGCCGGAGACGGCATCGGCCCTGAGGTCATCGCCGAAGCCCTGAAGGTCACGCGCGCCGCCGGGGCCGATCTGGAAACCGTCGGTTACGACCTCGGGGCCAAGCGCTACCTGGCCACCGGCGAGGTACTGCCCGACAGCGTGCTCGAGGAGCTGCGAAGCTTCGACGCCATACTTCTGGGGGCCGTGGGGTCTCCCGACGTACCGCCCGGGGTGCTCGAGCGCGGCCTGCTGCTGCGGCTGCGCTTCGAGCTCGACCTGTACATAAACCTGCGTCCTTTCCAGGCCCCGGTCAGCGTCGGTGCCGGGGTGCCGGTCGACTTCGCCGTCGTGCGTGAGAACACGGAGGGCTCCTATGTCGGAGAGGGGGGCTGGCTGCGCAAAGGGACGGCCGCCGAGGTGGCCACACAGGGCTCGGTCAATACACGCTTCGGTGTCGAGCGCTGTACCCGCTTCGCCTTCGAGCTGGCCGCCTCCCGGCGTCACCACCTCACCCTCGTCCACAAGACCAACGTCCTCACCTTCTCCGGGGACCTCTGGCAACGGGTGTTCAACGAGGTGGCGGCCGAGTACCCGGGGGTCCAGACCGCCTACAACCACGTCGATGCGGCGTGCATTTATATGGTCGAGTCCCCTCAGCGCTACGACGTGATCGTCACCGACAACCTTTTCGGTGACATCCTTACCGATCTTTCCGGCGCTATCGCCGGTGGGATCGGACTGGCGGCCTCGGCCAACCTCAACCCGGCCCGTACCGGGCCGTCATTGTTCGAACCCGTGCACGGAAGTGCCCCCGACATCGTCGGGACGGGCAAGGCCAATCCCAGCGCGGCCATTATTTCGGCCGCCATGATGCTCGACCACCTCGGCTTGGCCGACCAGGCGGCGCGCATCACCAAGGCAGTCCGGGGGTTCGTTCCCGACGCTGCCCTTACCACCAGCCAGTTCGGCGACCAGATATCTGAAAGGGTGTGAACAGCGGTGCCCATCACCAAGACTGACTACATTTGGATGGACGGGGAACTTGTCAATTGGGATGACGCCAAGGTGCACATCCTCACCCACAGCCTGCACTATGGCTGTGGTGTCTTCGAAGGGGTGCGGGCCTACAAAACGGCGGAGGGCGCAGGTGTTTTCCGCCTGACCGATCACATCAACCGGCTGTTCGCCTCGGCCCGGATGTTGATGATGGAAATCCCCTTCAGCCGGGCGCAGCTGGTCGAAGCGGTGAAGCAGACCGTGGTGGCCAACAAGATCGAGGAGTGCTACATCAGGCCTATTGTCTACCTGGGCTATGGCGAAATGGGCCTCAATACGCTCAACTGCCAGGTAAACACCTCCATCGCCGTGTGGCCGTGGGGCGCCTACCTGGGCGACGAGGGGATCGAGAAAGGTGTGCGGGTCAAGGTCAGTTCCTGGCGCCGCCACGACCCAAATGCCATGCCCTCGGCGGCCAAGAGCACCGGTATGTACATCAACTCCTCGCTGGCCAAGGCCGAGGCCCTGAAAAGCGGCTACGACGAAGCGGTGCTGCTTTCCCAGCAAGGCTACGTGAGCGAGTGCACCGGGGAAAACATTTTTGTCGTCCGCAATGACCGCATTGTGACGCCGCCGCTGGCGTCCGGGCCCCTGGCCGGGATAACCCAGGACTCCGTGCTCACCATTGCCAGGGATCTCGGCATCGACGTGGAGTTCGCCAATCTCTTGCGCAGCGACCTCTACGTCGCCGAGGAGGCGTTCATGAGCGGGACGGCGGCCGAGGTCGTGCCCATTTCGTCGGTCGACGACAGGGTCGTGGGGGACGGCACGCCGGGCCCGGTGACCAGGAAGATCCAGGACATCTACAAAGCGGCCGTGCGCGGCCAGGTGGACCGGTACCGTTCCTGGGTCGAGCATGCCAGTTGAGGCGGACATGCCAGTTGAGGCGGACATGCCAGTTGGGGCAGGCACGCCCGAAAAGGTCGAGATCTTCGACACGACGCTAAGAGACGGCAGCCAGGCGGAAGGCCTCTCGCTCACTGTGGCCGACAAGCTGCGGATCGCCGAACAGCTGGACCGCCTCGGTGTCCATTACATAGAGGGGGGCTGGCCGGGGGCCAACCCGAAGGACCGCGAGTTCTTCCAACGGGCCGCTGCCGGCGAACTGCAGTTGGCCGGCGCCCGGCTCGTGGCCTTCGGGGCCACCCGGAAGGCGGGGGGCCGGGCCGAGACCGACCCGGTCATGGCCGACCTGGTGGGAGCGGGCACCGGCGTCGTCTGCCTGGTGGCCAAGTCGTCACCCTGGCATATAACCGAGACCCTCAGGACCACCACCGCCGAGGCGCTCGACATGGTCGCCGACTCGGTCACTTACCTGCGCAACAACGGCAAGGTCGTCTTTGTCGACGCCGAGCATTTCTTCGACGGGTTCCTGGAGGGACCGGGCTTTTGCGCCGACTTCCTGCGGGTGGTGGAGCAGTGCGGCGCCACGCCCGTCCTGTGCGACACCAACGGTGGGATGCTGCCCCACCAGGTCGAAAGAGCTGTGGGCGAGGCCCGCCACATCACCTCGGGCCGGCTCGGCGTGCATTTTCACAACGACGCAGGTTGCGCGGTGGCCAATTCCGTCGTCGCCGTCCGCCGCGGCGCCGACCACGTACAGGGGTGCATAAACGGTTACGGCGAGCGCACCGGCAACGCCGACCTCACCGCGGTCATAGCCAACCTGAGCCTGAAGCTGGGCATTGAGACCATCGGGCCCGAACGCCTCGAGCTGCTCACCCCCGTGGCCCGCCACATCGCCGAGATCGCCAACTTCGCCCCCGACCCGCACCAGCCCTTTGTGGGC
>CAYZVQ010000464.1:0-3275 GCA_964481925.1 uncultured Acidimicrobiaceae bacterium | reverse complement strand
CTCCAGCGGCCAAAGGTCGTTGACGGCTAAAGCGACCACGAGCCCGACCAGCGCCGCCACCACCAGGGGTATGCCGGCCAGCGGGACGATCTGAAGCAGCGGCGCCGCCACGGCCTGGCCGCCCATTGCCGCCCCCTCGCCCCCGGGCCCTGGCGCGCCCGCCGGTCTGGCGCTCGAAATCACCTCAGTCATAGGCCTTGCCTCCTTCGACTAGCAATCTCGCTTCGACTAGCAATCTCGGTTCCGCCGGTTATATCACAGACGGGGGCCGCGAAGGTGGGCTGGCACCCAATAAATTTTGCGGGCGGCCACGCTGACCAGTTCCCGCTCCGGGTACCGCAAGGCCGTCAACCTCCCCCCGTACACGCAGCCGGTGTCTATGCATATGGTCCCGCCCGCCCACGCCGGGCTGGCCACCGGGGTGTGCCCGTAGACGACCACCGTGCCCGGGGCGACATGCCCTCCCAGTTCGGGCGGGGCACCGGCGTGGGCCACGACCAGGTCCCCCCCGTCCAGCACCAGGTGGCTGGCCAGCCCCTCGAGGAAGCCGGCCACCCGGGCCAGGAACCCGGGGGGCTCACCCTCTAGCTGTTCCAGCGACTCGGCCAGGCCGTGGGACAGAGCCTCCTCGACGGTGCCCGGGGCCGGCAAGGACCGGGACGCGGCGCCGAGCGGGAGAACGCCTCGGGCCCTCAGGGCCTCGAGCAGCGTGAGATCATGGTTGCCCTGCACGCAGGCGGCATTTCCCGACGCCACCATGCTCATGGCCAGGCGCAGCACGTACGGCGTGGCCGGACCTCGGTTGACCAGGTCCCCCACGAAAACTGCCCGCCGCCCGCCCGGGTGGCGAGGCCCACCGCGGCCACCGGCAGCGACATAGCCCAGGCCGCCGAGCAGCTCCGCCAGTTCCTCGTGGCACCCGTGGACATCGCCGATAATGTCGAACAGGCCGAAGGTCGACGGCCTGGCGGTCGACGGGTTATCGGTCGACGGGTTATCGGGCCCGACGGTCAAACCCCGGCCCGAGGTCAAGGCGGCGGTACGAAACGGGAGCGCTCCGCCTCGGCGACGGAGCGGAAATGGCAACCGGTCAGGTGGTCGTTGACGACGCCGAGGGACTGCATCGCCGCATAGACGGTCGTGGGGCCGACGAAGCGGAAGCCATGGCGGCGCAGAGAGGCGGACAGGGCCTGCGACTGGCCCGTGGACGCGGGCACGTCCGCCGTCGCGGCCGGTGAAGACGCCGGTGCTTCGTAGGACCAGAGCAGGGCGGCCAATGACTGCCCCGCCGCCCACAAAGCGACCAGGGCACGCGCATTTGCGATGGTCGCCTCTATTTTGCCTCGATGGCGCACAATGGAAATATCGGACAGCAACCGTGCCACGTCTTGCTCGCCGAAGCCGGCGACGGCGGTAGGGTCGAAGGACGCGAACGCGGTGCGGAAACCTTCTCGCTTGCGCAGGATAGTGAGCCAGGACAAGCCGCTTTGGAACCCTTCGAGGCACAGCTTCTCGAAGATCCGCCTGTCGTCGCCGGTGGGGCGCCCCCATTCGTCGTCGTGGTAGCGCCGGTTCTCGGGCGGCGCCACCGCCCAGGGGCACCGCTTGAGCCCGTCGTCACAGGTCACGGCTCCCTCGGTCGTCGACATCTCAAATGCACAGTACTCAACGACCGGGCGTTCTTGACCGGGCCCGCCCACCCGACCAAGCTGGGCTCACGGCCACAATGAGCTCCCTCGTCGGCTTGGGCTCGATCGAGGATGCGGCGCGACGCCTGAAGGGGGTCATACGGCCGACACCGGCTCTGTACTCGAGCGCCCTTTCGAAACTGGCAGAACGGCCTGTTTTTGTAAAGCCCGAGCATTTTCAGCGCACGGGGTCGTTCAAAATCCGAGGTGCTTACAACCGTATTTCCGTCCTGGCCGCTGAAGGGCGGGCCGAGGAAATCGTGGCCGCCTCAGCCGGTAACCATGCCCAGGGCGTCGCTCTGGCGGCGTCGTTGTGCCGGCTGCGGTCCACCGTCTTCATGCCGCAGGGCGCCTCCCTACCCAAGGTGGAGGCCACCCGGGCTTACGGGGCCGACGTCCGCTCCGAACCGGGAAATGTGGACGATGCCATCGCCGCCGCCCGGCGTTATGCGTCCGAGCGGGGTGCCTACTACGTACCTCCTTTCGACGACCCTTATGTGATCGCCGGGCAGGGGACCATAGGCCTGGAGCTGGTCGAGGAGGTCGCTGTCAGCGGTTCGGTGCTCGTGCCCGTCGGGGGCGGGGGCCTGGTGGCCGGCATAGCCGCCGCCTTGCACGGGTGTGCCTCCAAGGCCCGGGTCATCGGAGTGGAGGCGGCGGGGGCGGCCACGATGGGGGCCGCCATTTCTGCCGGCGGGCCGGTGGAGCTACCCGGGGTCGAGACCATGGCCGACGGCATCGCCGTACAGTGCGTCTCGCAACTGACCTTCGAGCATGCGCAGGCCTTCGTCGACCGGGTGGTGACCGTCTCCGAGGAGGAGATAAGCCGGGCCGTCCTGGTCCTTCTCGAGCGCTGCAAGTGGGTGGTGGAGCCGGCGGGAGCGGTGGGCCTGGCGGCCTTGATGGCGGGCGCCGTCGACGGCGACGAGCCCGTGGTGCTGGTCCTCTCCGGGGGCAACGTCGACCCCCTGCTGCTGACCCGCCTGGTCGAGCACGGCCTCACGGCCGCCGGTCGCTACCTCATGGTGCGGGTCGTCCTGGCCGACAAGCCCGGAGCGCTGGCGACCCTGACAACCGCGTTGGGCCGGCTCGGGCTCAATTTGCTGACCGTGGAGCACCGCCGGTCGGGGGCGCCCGTGGGTGTCAGCGAGGTAGAGGTGATCCTGACCCTCGAAACCCGGGGCCCGTCGCACCGCGACCAGGTCGTCCCGTCCCTGCAGGCTCAGGGCTTCCGGGCCGAAGCGTACCGGCGTTGACCGTCCCCACCTCCCCCACCAGGCCCCTCGTGATCGCACATCGGGGCGACTGGCTCGAGGGTGACCACCCGGGCGCCCAAAACAGCGTCCGTGCCGTGCTCTCGGCCCTGGACGCCGGGGCCGACGGCGCCGAGGTCGACGCCCGGCTCTCCGCCGACGGCACCGTGGTGCTGCACCACGACGCCGAGATAGGGCTCGCCGACCTAGGGGCCGGGTGCGACGCGCCGGAGGGCACCCCGGTGTTCGCCCTGGGCGACCCCGCTCTCATCCACCTGGCCACCCTGGCCGAGCTGCTGGGCAGGCTGGCCGAGCTGCTGGGCAGGCTGGCCGA
>CAYZVQ010000463.1:0-3292 GCA_964481925.1 uncultured Acidimicrobiaceae bacterium | reverse complement strand
CGTTGTTCATCCCCGAGAGCTACTTCCGGCGCGAAGCCGAACACGTTGAGGGTTTTAGCCCCGAGCTGGCCGTAGTGACCCACGGGGGCGGCAAGAAGCTCGAGGAGCCGATCGTCGTCCGGCCCACCAGCGAGACGATCATCGACTCGTTCCTGTCCAAGTGGATCCAGAGCTACCGTGACCTCCCGCTCCTCCTGAACCAGTGGGCCAACGTGGTGCGCTGGGAACTGCGGCCCCGACTCTTCCTGCGGACCACCGAGTTCCTGTGGCAGGAGGGGCACACCGCCCACGCCACCGAACAGGACGCCCACGAGTACGCCCTGCGCATCCTGCGCCACGTCTACGAGGACTTCATGGTCAACGTGCTCGCCATCCCCGTGGTGGTGGGCCGCAAGACCGACCAGGAGCGCTTCGCCGGAGCCACCACCACCTGGAGCACCGAGGCCATGATGCGCGACGGCAAGGCGCTGCAGATGGGCACGAGCCACGAGCTCGGGCAAGGTTTCGCCAAGGCCTTCGACATAAGCTTCCTCGACCAGAGGGGCCAGAAGTCGTTCGTGTGGCAGACGTCGTGGGGGGCGTCGACCCGGTTGATGGGGGCGCTCATCATGGCCCACGGCGACGACGCCGGCCTGCGCCTGCCCCCCCGCCTAGCGCCCGTCCAGGTCGTTGTGCTGGCCGTGCGGACCGAAGAGGGCGCCGGCGAGGCGGCTGCTCAGCTGGCCGCGTCGCTGCGGGGCGCCGGCATCCGGGTGGAGCTGGACGCCCGCACGGAGCTGCCTTTCGGCCGCCGGGCGGTGGGCTGGGAACTGAAGGGCGTTCCCGTGCGCCTCGAGGTCGGGCCTCGCGACCTCGCCAACGGTACCGTGGTGCTGTGCCGGCGCGACGACGCCAGCAAGGCCCCGGTGCGCCTGGACGAGGCGGTCAACGAGGTGGGCAAGGTGCTCGAAGCCGCTCAGGCCGCCTTGATGGCTGAGGCCCTCAAGATGCGCTCAGAGCGCACGGTCGAGGTGAGCAGCCTCGAAGAGGTGGACGAAGCCACTCAGTCCGGCTTTGCCATGGTCCCGGGCTCGCTGCTGACGAGCGGGGACGGCAAGGGCGAGCAACGGCTCAACGCCGCCGGCGTCAGCGTGCGGGCGTTGCAGCGGCCCGACGGGTCCCTGCCCTCCCCCGACGAGGACGCGGCCGGCCTGGTGGCCGTGGTGGCTCGGGCCTACTGAGCGCCAGGCCCCAGCCCCACCCGGCACTCGCGCCCGCCGCCGGCGAGACGGGCGAGCTCCGCTATTTCTCGACCACCTGGAAATAACGCCACTCGCCGCTCTCTGGCAAGGGCCCAGTTGTCCGGTCCTGGCCCTGGGGACGGCGCTGGTCCTCAGCGCGTTGGTAGGCCAGGAAGGCCTCGGGCGAGTCCCACCACGAGACCATGACATAGGTGTTGGGGTCATAGGCGTCGGCCCAGACCTCCAGGGACCGGAAGCCGGCCCAGTCTCTCACCTCACCGAGCCGGGCCCGAAGATCAGTCCCCAGTCCCTGTTGTGCACCTTCGCCCAGCACCAGCTCACTGAAGGCGACAAAGCCGTCCCGGCGCGGCCCCGCACCGTTTGAGCGCAGCGAGATGCGGACCTCGGGGACCGCCTTGTCGTCGGCCCTCAACCAGCCGTTGTGGCCCGCCTGCTTGGCCCTGTGCATGGCGCTGTCGGCGGCGGCGATGGCCAGCCAGGGGGCGCCCCGGACACAGGCGATGCCGGCGCTGAAGGTGGCCGGCTGGGCGTGGGGCTGGGCCGGCTGGGGTTGGGGCTGGGCCGGCTGGGGTTGGGGCTGGGCCGGTTGGGGCTGGGCCGGTTGGGGCTGGGCCGGTTGGGGCTGGGCCGGCTGGGGCTGGGCCGGCTGGGGCTGGGCCGGCTGGGGCGGGGCCGCCTCCCAGGTGAGGCGCAGCCGTTCCAGGAAGGCTTCAGGGTCGGCGCCGGCCCGCAGGACGACGGCGAACTGGTCGCCCCCATAACGGCCGACGATGTCGCCGGCCCGGGCCGTGCCCATCAGCGCCTGGCCCAGCCGGCGTAGCACCCGGTCGCCCCCGTGGTGGCATAAGCGGTCGTCGGTCGCCTTGTTGTGGTCGAGGTCGATCATGATGACCGTGTCGCCTTCGTCCAGTCTGCCAAAGGCCCGCCCCAGCACCCGTCGGTCCGCCAGCCCGGTGAGGGCGTCGATCGAGGCTCCGCCGGCCAGGCGCTCGACCTGGGAGCACAGTTCCAGGGCGTTACGAGCGTCATTCACAAGCGTGGGCAGGTGACGTTCCAGGAGCACCCTGGCCCAGCCTTCTGGGGGCACCAAAGCCACCACCGGCTCTCCGGCCCCGAAGGAAAGGTCTATCGGCAGGGCATGAGGGCCAGCGGAGACCGCCGGCACGACCTGCCCGCCCAGGGCTAAAACGGTACCGGTGAGGACCCTTCTGGCATCTGCTGGGCACCTGACCATGAGCAACGCCCGGGTCGCGTTGAAAAAAATGTCTTTGCCATCGGACCACTTCCGCCGAGCGGCCCCCAGCGTGAGGTTGACCTCTGCGCCCTGTTCGGCCATTCCCACCTCCTGCACGGTGCCGTGGAAGCAAGGGGCGACGCCGTTGGTCCGACTAGGCCCCCTTTTGCATTCTGGCACGGGAGCAGTGGTCCGGGCCATTTCCTTGAGTCACTGGCACCAATCCACGCACGGGTTTCAATGGCGCTGCTTAAAGCCGACGTATAACCCATTCGCGCTATAGCCGGTTCATCGTACCGAAGCATTAGAAGGGAGCACTGTGCAGGTTCTCGACGTAGAGGAGTACTGGCGGGATACGTTCACGATCCCGGGCCTTGACCACAAAGCACTCGTCTTTTACGGGCCGCCAATGCCCAAAAGCGGCCAACCGATTTTCGCCGTTACGGCCTGGACGTCAATCGGCCTCGACGAGTATTGCGAGGTCGTTCCGGCCAAGCGTCTGAGTGACCACGTCGAGGCCCTGGTCGAACAGGCCAAGGCGCGCCTTATCGACCAGGTTCTCACGAGGCTAAACCCGACCGGATAGGGCCTCGTCGGCGCACCGCTAGCGGGCACGGGGCAGGGCCAGGACTGGTCGTGCCATTTGGCGCGCCCAGGTGGTGAACGCTTCGGCAGGCATCGGCCGGGCCCAGTAAAAGCCTTGAGCCGCATCGCATCCCATGGCCGAGACAAGCACAGCCAACTGCTCGTTGCCAACGCCCTCCGCCACCACGTTCAGGCCCATGGCATGGCTCATTTCGATGACGGCCTTGACCAC
>CAYZVQ010000462.1:0-3315 GCA_964481925.1 uncultured Acidimicrobiaceae bacterium | reverse complement strand
ACAAGTTATCTGGAGCCGCGAAGAGGGTGTCTATGACGTAGATGACCGGCGCGTGGGTCACCCAGTGCTCCGTGCTGGACGTGGTTATCTAGAGGGCTCCAGCACGCAGGGCTCAGGGAGGTTGAGTGTTCGTCCAACAGGTGGTGTTGCCCCGCTCGCCGCGTGAGTCGTGGACAGTGCTTCATGAAGACGGCCGGCCGGTTGAGCCGGTTGAGCGTTACCTCGGTTACCTCAGCGACGTTGAGCGCTCACCGAACACGGTCAAGGCCTATGCCCACGACCTGAAGGACTGGTTCGTCTTCCTCTCGGGCCGCTCGCTCGACTGGCGGCAGGCCCGCTTGGAAGACGTGGGAGCGTTCGTTGCCTGGCTGCGGTTGCCTCCCGTGGCTCGGTCCGCCCCGATATCGGTGCTGCCGTCGGTCCGGGAGCACTGCAGCGAGGTGACCGTGAACCGTAAGCTCTCAGCGGTCAGCGCCTTCTACCAGCACGCGGCCCGCAACGGCGTGGAGCTCGGGGAACTGCTGACGAGGTGGCAGCCGGCGGGTCGTCGAGGGACGGCGTGGCGGCCTTTCCTTCACCACATCAGCAAGAGCCAGCCGCGTCGCCGTGCCGAGGTCCGCCTGAAGGCCCCCCGCAAACAGCCAAGGGTACTTGCCGCGGCCGAAGCGCAGGCCATCCTCGACGCCTGCCAGCGGCTTCGTGACCGGCTGCTCTTCGCAGTCCTGCACGACACCGGGATGCGCATCGGCGAGGCCCTCGGGCTGCGGCACGAAGACTGGGCGGCCCCCGAGGGAGAGATCGGGGTCGTGCCGCGCGACAACCACAACGGTGCACGGTCGAAGTCCTCCCACCCGCGCACAATCCCGGCATCCGGCGAGCTCTTCCGCCTATACGGCGACTACATGCACGGCGAGTACGGCGACTTGGACAGCGATTACGTCTTCGTGAACTTGTGGGCCGAGCCGCGCGGTCATCCTCTGAGCTATCAGGCGGCCTATGACCTCGTGCGCCGTCTGCGCCAGAAGACCCAGCTCGATTTCGACCCCCACTGGTTCCGGCATTCTTATGCCACCCGGCTGTTGCGCGCCGGGGCGCCCGTGGAGGTCGTGAGCCGGCTGCTCGGCCACGCCTCTGTTGCCACGACCGACGAGGTTTACGGGCACCTGAGCTCTGAGGACGTCCGTCGGACGCTGGAGAAGGTTGGGTGGTTCACTGACAAAACGGTGCGGCTGTGAGCGCGCCAGCCACGGCACGGGGCTTCGGTGAGCCGGTCGGCCCAACCGAGCAGCTCTTCGAGGTCCTGCGCTCAGAGTTCCGGGCCGAGGTGCTCGTCTTCCCCGCGTCGGACCCCGTTTTCGGGGGTGGTGAATGCCTCGCCGAGGGTTGCTTGCGCTCGGCGCGCAGCTGGCGGCTGTGCTCGGCGCACTACCAGCGCTGGAAGAAAGATGGGCGGCCGCCGCTGGACGCCTTCGCCACTACGACCGACCCGAGATGGCAGCGGCAACGGCCGAACACTCGCTGCCAGGTCCCTAATTGCGGTTACGGCGTCGCCCGCAGCGGCTTGTGCTCGGCCCACTTTCAGCGCTGGGACCGCTCCGGTCGTCCTGACCTGGGCCTCTGGCTCATTACGGCGCCCGTGGTCGGGCAGCCAATGCCCGGAGCGAGCTGCCTCATCGCGCACTGCCAGCTGTGGCCGCACGGCGCCAGCGCGTTTTGCCGAGCCCACGAGGGGGCCTGGCGCGCCAACGGGCGTCCCGACATAAACGACTTCGCCTGCAGGTTCGTGCCTAGGCCCACCACTGCGGACGAGACCATAGAGCTCGGAAAGCTCGGCCGTCAGCTAAAGCTCGAAGTCCAGTACGCGTTGCAGTGCCGTCGTGACGACCGGACGGGCAAGCTCGCTCCGGCTATCGTGCGCCGGGCGGTGAACTTCCTGGCCGAAGGCTCGACCGTTTCGCTCCTCGATACCGGCGAAGACGAGTTGCGGGAAAAGGCACACCGCGAGATGCCCAAAGACCCGGCAGTCGGCCGCTTCTTGGTCTACGCGCACCGCAAGCTCGCTGACCTCGCCCACGGCGGCGCCGGCTGGGAAGCAGAGTTCGGCCGTGACGTATGGCTGATGCGTCGTCTCGGCCGTCCGGGCAACGAGAAGCTGAGCTTCGAAAAGATCCCTCAGCCGTGGCTGCGGGACTTGGCCAAGCGATGGGTGCGCGGGAGGTTGGCGGCGGAGCTGAACCTGGAGACCGTCCGCCGGGGGGTGCGTTCGCTTAGCCGCTTCGGCGCTTTCTGCGCCCGCACAGGCGTGGGCAGCCTCGCCGAGGTCGACCGCGCCCTGCTGGAGCGCTACTTGGCGGACCTGCATGCAGAGTTGTCTGGCCGCCAGCGCCACAACGACCACATCGGCCAGCTCAACTCGTTCCTCCAGGCCATCCGCCAGCACCGCTGGGACGGCACGATCACCGCGAACGCGCTCATCTTCGCCGATGACTACCCAAAAAGGACCGCCCTGGTGCCAAGAGTGCTGGCCGAGCACGTGATGGCCCAGGTCGAACAGCCAAGCAACCTCGACCGCTGGGACAACCCGGCGTTCCGAGTGGTCACCATGGTCCTTGTCCGCTGCGGGCTGAGGGTGAACGATGCCTTGCGCCTCAAGGTTGCTTGCGTGATCACCGACGCCGAAGGGGCTCCTTATCTCCGCTACGTGAACCACAAGATGAAACGGGAGGCGCTTGTCCCTATAGACGAAGAGATCTCTGCCGAGGTCACCGGGCAGCAGGAGCGAGCGGGCTCGTCACCATGGCTGTTCCCGCGTCCCATGAAGAACCCCGATGGGCGGTTCCCAAGTTCCTCGGGGACCTATAGGGAAGCGCTTTACAGGTGGTTGCAGCATTGTGACGTGCGTGACGAGCAAGGACGGCCTGTGCACCTAACACCGCACCAGTGGCGCCACACACTGGGAACCAGGCTCATAAACCGAGACGTGCCCCAAGAAGTCGTACGCCGTCTCCTCGACCACGACTCGGCGGAAATGACCGCCCACTATGCCCGCTTGCACGACACGACCGTCCGCCGGCACTGGGAAGCCGCGCGCAAGGTTGACATCACGGGCAAGAGCGTCACTATCGAACAGGACGGGGCGCTGTCCGAAGCGGCCTGGGCCAAGCAGCGGCTCGGCCGGGCGACCCAGGCCTTGCCGAACGGCTTTTGCGGCTTGCCGGTGCAAAGAGCTTGCCCGCACGCGAACGCCTGCCTAACTTGTCCGATGTTCCTCACCACAGTGGAGTTCCTGCCTGAGCACCACAAGCACCGTGAGCA
>CAYZVQ010000461.1:0-3339 GCA_964481925.1 uncultured Acidimicrobiaceae bacterium | reverse complement strand
GGACAGCTTCCAACCTTGTGGTGTGTTACCCTCAGCCGTCACAGTAACACAAGGGCCCCCGGCCTCTTCAAGAGCTATCCGCTAGTTGAGCGAAGATTCCGGCGGCGACCAGGCTCGCCAGCGTCTTCCTGCCCCCCGCTGCCACCGCCGGCCGCTAACGCCTCGTCCGCTTCGTGCGCCCGCCCGTCCCCTCCGGTCTCTAGGCCCTTGTCAGCCGCAGAACAGACCAGCCCGACTCGACGGGTACTTCGACCTCGACGGCGCGCCCTTCCCGGTGGCTGGCCGGCGTCAAGGCGGCGCCCACGAACCGGTCCTCATGCCGGCCGAGGGTGGCCACCGCGGCACGCCAGCTGTCCGGGGCCGGCAGGAGCAGGCGGGCCCGCACGCTCCGGCACCGCCCAGGCGCCGTTGGCTCCGACCACGAACCATGGGCGCTGCCCGTCAGGTCGATGACGCTGATGGTGACACAGTCCTCCGCGCGGACGACCCGGGCGAAGACGGTGCCACCCACCGGTTCGGGCCGCACCGGGCCGTCCCACTCCAGCGCGACGGCACCGTTTTCGTCCGCTATGTCGTACCAGCTGGTGTCTTCGCCCTCTAAGAAGAGGTCGCGGCACCGCAGGGCAAAGCGGTGCCAGGCAATGGCGGTCCCCGCCTCCCCCACCGACAGACGCTCGTGCTTGGGGTAGTACGGGTCGCACAACACGGAGGTGACGTCGCCATAAAGCAAGGCACTGGCGCCGAGACAGGTCGCCACGGCTTCGGTGCACAGGACCGTACGCAACGAGGCTTGCCGGGTTGCGCCCAGGACAGGGCCCTGCGGACCGCCCGCACCCCACACGGGCGGGTAGCAGGCGATGCTGCCCCGGACCAGCTCGCCCCTGGTGGCCGGCGGGGCCACCAGCCCGGCCCGGCCCGAGGTCCGGTCCATCAGGGCTTCCAGGTGACGCCACTGGTCGTTCGGGGGCCACACCTCGCAGTACCGAAAGCCGGGGCCGGGGGGCAGCCTGACCGCCGAGGGGACGCCGTTGACCTGGTTGAAGCTGATCTGGTCTTCGGGCCGGGCGGAGCGGAGGAACGCGAGGAAAGACTCGTACGCCGCCCTCATGTCCAGGGCCTCGCCCCCGGCATTGCCCGCCACCCTCGGGTAGCCGTACGTGTCGACGTGGAACCCGTCGAAGCCGATGCTGTCGGCGGCGGCACCGTACGAGGCTGCGAAATGGCGCTGCCAGCCCACGTTCGCCGGGTCGGCGAGCTCGATCATGTCCAAGAAGCGCTGCGTAGCGCCGTCGTTGCGGACCATGAGAAGCTCGGGGTGAGCGGCCCCGAAAGATATGTCGACGGCGTAGACGGGGGCGTAGGCGTGCGCCACCGCACCCCCCTCCCGGATGCCGGCCGCCAACGAGCGCAGGGCGGTGTACGAGACCGGGCGGTTGGAGGGGTCCTTCCAACCATCTGGAGGCCCCAGGGGCTCGGCATAACTTGCCATCCAGTCGTAGATCTGCACGACAGTGCAACGCAGGGCGCGCAGCCACTCCAAGATGGCGGGTACCTCATCGTCTTGGAACGAGGTGGCGAAGCCGTGCACAGGCCGCTCGCCGGGATGAGCCCCTACCGTCGTAAGTTCCTCGGCCAGCACGGCCCCGTTGTCGCCCACGGCTTCGACCGAATAAGTGCCGCCCGGCAGGCCGTCGAAACGAGCGACGCCGTCGTAGTCGGCGTCGATGACATCGCCCCGCGCCCGGCGAGCGACGACGCTGCCGGTGCCCTCCGGCAACTGGTCCAGCACTATCTCCTGGCCCGAGCAGTAGAAGGCCCGGAGCTCGGCGAGCCGGCTCAGCGTAGGCCCCCCAACGAGATCCCGCTGCGGGCCCAGCGCTGGGACACCAGGACGACGATCACGACCGGGACGGTGGCGATCACCGACCCGGCGAAGAACGGCCCCCACGCCGTGGTGTGCTCACCGATGAAATCGGCCAGCCCGATCGGCAAAGTGAAGTGTGACGGCGTGGAGCGCATGGTGAGGGCGAGGGGGAACTCGTCCCAGGCGAAGCTGAAAGTGAACATGGACACCACTGCCAGCGCCGGTACCGACAACGGGGCGATGAGCCGGACGACCACCTCGAGCGTGCTCGCCCCGTCCAGGCGGAACGCCTCTTCGTACTCGCGGGGGATGCCGGCGAAAAAGCCGCGCAGGAAGAAAACCGAAAAAGGCAGGTTGGCGCTCACGTACAAGAAGACCAGGCCCACGAGCGAGTCCAGCAGGTGGAGCCGGTCCATGAGCAGGTACTGGGGGATGAGCAGCAGGACGCTGGGGATGGCCAGGCTGGCCAAGAAGGAGTAAAAAATGAACTCGCGGAACCGGAACTTATAGCGGGCGAAGGCGAAGGCGGCCAATGAAGCCAAGCAGACTGTAATGACCACGGTGGCCACGGTGAGCAGCAGGCTGTTCAAGAAGTAATGGCCAAAGCTGTTCTCGGTCCACGCCTGTACGTAGTTGCTGGTCGTCGGGTGGGTGGGGACCAGCACCGTGTTGCCCTGGATGTCGTTGTTGGACTGGAACGACAGCGACACCATGTACAAGAGGGGCCCCATGGAGACCAGGACCAGCAGCACGGCTATGACAAGGCGCGTCCGGTCCCAACGCCGGATACCGAACAGGCCGGGCTGGGCGACGGGGGCGGGCCGTCTTTTTTGCGTTCCGCTCAGTACCATGGACTTTTCCTCACATCTCCTGCTGACGCCGCACGCTGATCTCGACCCAACTGAAGGCGAAGAGGACCAGGGCCAGCAACGAGCCCAGGGCGGCGGCGTAGCCGAACTGGAAGTCGACGAAGGCCAACTGGTGTATGTAGGTCATGAAGGTCTGGGTGGAGTTGTAGGGGGCACCACCGGTCACCTCGTAGATCTGGGTAAACACCTGGGCCCCCCCGATGACGAGCAGCACGGTGATAAAGGTCGTAGCGGTGCGTAACGACGGCAGGACGACGTAGCGCCAGACCTTGGGCTCCGTGGCGCCGTCTATCCGGGCCGCCTCCAACAGCTGGCGAGGGACCCCGTCCAGGGCGGCCAGGTAAATGATGAAAGACCAGCCCACGCCCTTCCAGATGCTGAGGAGCCAGATGATCCCGTTCGCCGTCCAGGTCTTCGCCGTCCAGTCGATGCTCACGGTGTGGCCGGCGAAGAGGCCGGCCACGGCATTGGCGATACCACCTTGGGAACTGAAGATGGAGCTGAACACCCAGCTCACCACGACCCATGAGGTGACCACGGGGATATAGACCGCCGCTCGCCACAGCAACGAGCCCGGCAGGCGGTCGACGAGCACGGCGGCGGCGA
>CAYZVQ010000460.1:0-3356 GCA_964481925.1 uncultured Acidimicrobiaceae bacterium | reverse complement strand
CGACCACCGAGATCTACACTCTTTCCCTACACGACGCTCTTCCGATCTCCGGCTCAGGAGCGGGGAAGGCCTCGGGGTGCCGACGTTCTCTCCGACTGGCACCTTCAGTCGTCTCGGCCCGGGCCTGGCGCGTAGCCTCGACCCGGCGTGCGCGCATGGCCAGGTTCTCGGCTCGCCTGCGCGCCTGGAGGCGGGCCAGCCGATCTTCGGGCAGCCGGCTGACGATCACTGTGATATGGGCGGAACGCTTGCGGATCCGGGCCGCCCGGCCTCGCGCCCGGGGCCGCCAACGCTTGGCGGTCGGGCCCTCGTCGACATAACAGGCGGACACGAACAGCTCTTCGGGGTCGAGGCCGTCGTTGTTGGCGGCGTTGGCCACCGCCGACGCCAGCAGCTTGCCCACGATGGACGCGGCGTCCCTTTCGACGAACCGGAGCAGGTCGGCGGCTTCGTGGACCGGCTTGCCACGAATGGCGTCAACGACCTCGCGCAACTTGTACGGGCTCACCAGGCAGTGGCGTAGCACCGCCCGTGTACCCTCACGCTCGTTGGTCTTGGGCCCTGGCATCAGCGCTTCGCCGCCCGCTCCTGGCCGGCGTGGTAGCGGAAAGTCCGCGTGGGAGCGAACTCGCCCAGCTTGTGGCCCACCATCGACTCGGTCACGTACACGGGGACATGCTTGCGGCCGTCGTGGACGGCAATGGTGTGGCCCACCATGTCGGGGATGATCGTCGACCGCCGGGACCAGGTCTTGATGACCCTCTTCTCGTTGCGGCTGTTGAGGTCGTCCACCTTTCGCAGCAGGTGGCCGTCGACAAACGGGCCCTTCTTGAGACTGCGCGGCATTCGTTACCTCCTGGCGCCGCGCCCACGGCGGCGGCGGATGATCAAGCGGTCTGAAGGCCGGTGGGAGTGGCGCGTGCGGCCCTCGGGCTGGCCCCAGGGGGAAACGGGGTGCCGTCCGCCCGAAGACTTGCCTTCGCCGCCGCCTAGCGGGTGGTCCACCGGGTTCATGGCTACACCACGGCTCTGGGGCCGGACGCCCTTCCAACGGTTACGGCCTGCCTTACCGATCTTTATGAGCTCAGCCTCGGCGTTGCCGACCTCGCCGATGGTCGCCCGGCAATCAATGGGCACCCGCCGCATCTCGGTCGAGGGGAGCCTCAGTGTGGCGAAGTCTCCTTCTTTGGCCACCAGCTGGATGCTGGAGCCGGCACTGCGGCCAAGCTTGCCGCCACCACCCGGCTTCAGCTCGATGTTGTGCAGGACCGACCCCACCGGGATGAAGCGCATAGGCATGGCATTGCCGACCCGGATTTCGGCCCCCTGGCCGCTGCGCAGCACGTCCCCTACCGCCAGGCGGGCAGGCGCCAGTATGTAGCGCTTCTCGCCGTCGTGGTAGTGAAGCAGGGCGATGCGGGCGTTGCGGTTGGGGTCGTACTCGATCGAGGCGACCGTCGCCGGGACGCCGTCCTTGGTGCGCTTAAAGTCGACCATGCGGTACTGGCGTTTGTGGCCGCTGCCTCGGTGACGGGCCGTTTTACGCCCGTAGGAGTTGCGCCCGCCGGTACCCGGCTTGGGGACTGTCAACGACCGTTCCGGACGGTCCGTCGTCAGTTCGGTGAAGGCCGAAACGGTCTGGAACCGTCTACCGGCGCTGGTCGGTTTGCGGGAACGAAGCATCAGTACCCTCAGCTCGTCTCGAACAATGCGATCGACTGCCCGGCCGCCAGCGTCACTATCGCCCGTTTGGTGTCCGGCCGCTTCCCGAATGTCGCTTGCTTGCGGTTGCGCTTGCGCTTGCCGGGCCGGTTGAGGGTGTTGACGTTGATGACCTTGACATTGAAGACCCGCTCTACGGCGCGGCGGATCTCAATCTTGTTGGTTTCGGGTGCTACCACGAAGATGTAAACGCCCTTCTCGCTCAGCGAGTAGGACTTCTCGGACACCACCGGTCGTATGAGCACGTCACGGGGATCGTCCATCAGGCTTCTTCCTCCGTACCCGGCGCGAGCGCCGTCTCTTGTGCCGTAGCCGCCCCAGCGGCATCGTCGGTGGCATCGTCGTCGACAGCCTCCGCCGTGGCTAACTGGGCCTCGGGCTCAACGGGACGGCCGGGCGACGCTTGTTTCATGGTGATCGCTACCGCCTCCGCCCAAGAGCTGTCCCCGGGGAGGGTCTGGCGGGTGAAGATCAGCGAGTCGCTGCAGAGGACGTCGTAGGCGGCCAGCTCGCCAGAGAGGACGATGTCGACCTCGGAGAGGTTGCGGAAGGACTTAAAGGCCCGCTCGTCGCCTCGGGACAGGACGACCATCGCCTTACCCGTGATACCAAGGGCCTCCAGGGCGGCCCGGGCCGCCTTGGTGCTCGGCAGGTCGAAGTCCCAGCCGTCGACCACGAAGACCTGGCCGGCGCCGGCACGGTCGGACAGGGCTCCCCGTAGGGCCTGCTGGACCATCTTGCGCGGTGTCCGTTGCCGGTAGCTGCGCGGTTTGGGGCCCAGAGCCACGCCGCCGCCGGCAAAGTGCGGTGCGCGGGTGCTCCCCTGGCGGGCACGGCCAGTGCCTTTCTGCTTGTAGGGCTTGGCGCCGCCCCCGGAAACCTCGGCCCTGGTCTTGGTGCTCTGGGTCCCGGACCGGGCTGCGGCCAGCTGGGCGGTGACGACCTGGTGCATGAGGGGGACGTTGGGCCGCACTCCGAACACCTCGGGGTCAAGGGTGACCGTGGCCGTAACGGTGCCGTCCTGAGACCGGACGTCGAGCGAAGTCGGGGCCGACGGGGCCGGGGCCGACTTGGGGCCCGGGGTCATTTGGCCCCCTTCACTGCGTCCCGGATGAGAACGAGGCCACCGCGAGGCCCGGGGACGGCGCCCTTCAGGAGCAGGAGGCTGCGCTCGGCGTCGGCCGAGACGACCTCGAGGTTGAGGGTCGTCACCCGGTCGTTGCCAAGCCGCCCCGCCATCCGAGTGCCCTTGAAAACCCGAGCGGGGGTGGCACACGCGCCTACCGAGCCCGGTGCCCGGTGGTGCTTGTGGTTACCGTGGCTGGCGCCTTGGCCCTTGAAGTTGTGGCGTTCCATGGCACCGGCGAAGCCGCGTCCCTTGCTCGTCGCCGTGACGTCGACCTTGTCGCCGGCGTTATAAATGTCGACGCCGAGCTCCTGGCCGACCTCGTAGGACGAAGCGTCCTCGACCCGCAGCTCGACCAGCGCCCGGCCGGGGTCGACCTTGGCCTTGGCGTAGTGCCCGCCGAGGGGCTTGTTGACGGTACTCGGCCGGCGCGCGCCGTAGGTCACCTGTAGGGCGGCGTAGCCGTCGGCGCCAGGTGTTTTCACCTGGACGACGCGGACCGGCGCCA
>CAYZVQ010000459.1:0-3357 GCA_964481925.1 uncultured Acidimicrobiaceae bacterium | reverse complement strand
CTTCCTGCTTGCCCCGCAGGCGCTCCATGACGCTGGCCGTAAGGGCCGGGTCTATGAGGGACTGGCCGGCGGCGACACGGCGCACGGCCGAGACGAGTTCGGGGCCTCGTATCTGTTTGAGCAGGTAACCGCTGGCGCCGGCCAGGATGGCGGCGAACAGGGCGTCGTCGTCGGCGAACGACGTCAGCATCAGGCAGCGCAGCTCGGGCAGTTCCGCCCGCAAGTCCCGGCACACCTCTATCCCGCTGGTGCCGGGCAGGCGCACGTCCAGGACGGCGACGTCGGGGCGGGTGGGCGGCACCCTGGTCATGGCCTCCTCGGCGTTTGACGCCTCTCCGACCACGTCGAAGTCGTCCTGGGTCTCGAACAGCTCGCGCAGCCCTCGACGCACGATCTCGTGGTCGTCTAGGAGAAAAATACGGACCGTCATGTTGGGGCCTCCCGGAGGCAGGTTTGGGCCTCCCGAACTTTCACGTTACACAGGGTGTGTCCCCTTTGCTAGGCGGCACACCGGCTCCCCTTGACCGCCGGCCTGGCTGGCCTACGGTGCTTGTTCGCCGTCCGGGTTGCCCCGGTTCCGGCCCAGCGCCCTGCCCCAGCGAACTGGGATTGCACGGGTGACGACCGGCTCTTCCCGCCTCCTTGGCGGTGCAGACCTGGCTTGTATGCCTCTGGTCAGGCGGCTGTCGCTAAGGCCTTCTCGGCCGCCCGGGTTGCTTGTAGGGCCGGCCATCGGGCCAGGTTGACGGCCGCGTTCAGGTCGCGGTCGACCGTCAGGCCACAGCGCTCGCAGTGGTAAGTACGCTCGGACAGCTCAAGGCGGTCTTTCTTGTGAGCGCAGCCCGAGCAGGTCTTGGACGAGGCGTACCAGCGCCCGGCCAGAGCCAGTTCGGCCCCGTACCATTTGCACTTATACCAAAGACGCCTCCCGGCCTCGCCCATAGCCGCATCGGCTATCGACTTGGCCAGGTGACGGTTGGCCATCATGCCTTTTATGTACAGGTCTTCGGTGCAGCTTGGCCAGACGAGCTCTTGCTTTGGCGCGGCCGGCCGAGCTTTCCTTGGTCCTCGAAAAGGCCTGGCTGGCCCGCCGTAGCTTGTCCTGGCTGTGGCGGAGAGGTCTCACCCCCTCCCAAGACTGGTAGGGCTCGCCGTCGGCACCGGCGGAAACAATTAGGGATCTCACGCCTCGGTCGGCCCCCACGGGAAATGGGTGGCGTCCCTCGGCGGAGCGGCGCTGGTGGTGGAACTGAGCCGCCACCCCGCCGAGAGAGACGTACCAGTGCCCAGCCTTGAACGAGAAGCTGGCCGAGTAGACATGGAAACGTCCACGGGCCATCATCTTGGCCACCGCTCGGCCGCAACCGTGGAGGCGCATGTCCCCGAGCACTGGGAAATGCAGGGCCTTGGTGCCGACGAAGCGCACCGGGGGCTTCTCGCCCGGTAAGTACTTGGCCCGCAGGCGAAAGCGCGGCGTCTGTCGGTGCTTGGCGGCAAAGCGGGGGAAGCCCACCTTCGCCCCGGCCCGGGCCCCGCCCACCGATCCCCGGTAGTTCTTCAAGGCCGTAGCGGCATCGACGGAGGCGCATTCGAAAACGTCAGCTGGGACCTCACCTCGCCAGGCCAGGCCCCGGGCCCCGTCCTCGGCCACCGGGGAGTACTCGAGCTTGCCGGTCTTCCAGGCATTGAACTCGTTGATAAAGCTCACCGCCGCCCACGACAGCGACGGGTCATCTGGTCCTTTTCGGTGCCGGCCTGTTTCTGCGCACTTCGCACCGAGAGGTTGTCCTTTATCCGCCCGATGTGGTGGTTGTAGGCGAAGCGTCTGGCCCCAGCGCACATGAACAGGCGCCGGGACTGCTCGAGGTTGGGCTCGAGGGCGAACTTGAACGCCACTGGGCGGGTGAGCGCGGCGCCGTTCGCCGAGACTAGCTGCTCGTCACGTTTGTCCTTCTTGGCCCAAGGCACCCCCCGATGGTGCCATGAGGGTGGGACGAGAAAGCACGCCGAGAGGGCCAGAGTTGTCCGGATCGAACGAACAGGGGCGGTTTTAGCGGGCCCGGGCCGTCCGGGCCCGAGGGTACCCCTAGGCTGTGGTGGCCTGGACGGCTCGCCGGCGGCCTACCAACCACGGGGCCGTGGGCTCAGCTACCCGGCAAGCGTGGCTCGGGGCGAGCGCGTCGATCACGGCCACCAGGCAAGCCACTTGGGGCCAGCCGCTGGCCGGCTCGGGCGTGCACTCGAAGGAGCGGGCCAGGCGCCGGCTGCGCCGCAGGTGCCCGTGAGCGACCTCCACCCGCCAGGCGTAGGCCAGGGGCACGAAGAGGCGCCGTCCCTGGTCATGGCCGACGCGGCAGACCTCCAAGGCGGCCCGCTTGCCGAGCGACCTGGCCGCCCGTGGGGTCACGCCCCGGTCCACCAGGACAAGCTGTAACTGCTCGGCTTGGCCCTGCGCTTGCAGCAGGTCGAGCCGCATCTCGGTGGTGACGTTCTCATGGGCCGAGGCCGGTACCACGGTGGCCGCCAACGACAACCCGGTGACGTCGACGGCCACGGCCCGCTGGGCGCCCTTGGTGGCAAGTACGGCCCGCCCCGGTCGCCGAAGGTGGCACCCCCGTTGGAGGCGTCCCTCGCCAGTGGGTGCCGATGACCACCATCGACGGCTCGGCCGCGGCCCGGCCGAGCTTGGTCCTCGCTTTGCGGTGCAGCTCGGCCAAGAGAGCTGACCATACCCCGCTGCGGGACCAGCGCCGGGACTGGGACCACACCGCTGCCCACGGCCCGAACTGGCGTGGTAGGCAGCGCCACTGGCAACCGGCGTGGGCGATGTAGAGCACACCGTCGACCACTGCCCGGATGTCGTTGCCGAACTATCTCCCTCGTTTGCTGGCGCCGTTCCCAGTGGTTGCACCAGCGCCCACTGCTGGTCAGTCAGGTCGGTTGGGGACCCGACGTGGCCAATGCCCTCAGTTCCGGGACTCACGCAAGGACTGTCAACCTGACCAGGCAGAACCTTGAGGAAAAAAGGGTCCCCCTCAGTTAGTTCTGCAATGCACTATTAGCGGTGCCGAGCGACGCAGCAGGGCCCCGGCCCGGGATTTGCCATCCCGAGCCGGGGCCCCATTGTGCGCAGGTCGCTGGCGGACGTCTGTTGGTTAGGAGGGGACCACTGCCCCGACGGGGGAGTTGGTGGTGATGATCTGGTCGGCGGGCACCAGGCGGGGTATCTCCTCGGTCAAGGGGACCTTGCGGAAGTGGCGCAGGCCGAGGGCCGACAGCGCCGACGCTATGGCGGCGGCGATGAAGGCGGCGATGGCACTGACTAGGGCGATCTGGCCCATTTTCCACCAGCCGTAG
>CAYZVQ010000458.1:0-3362 GCA_964481925.1 uncultured Acidimicrobiaceae bacterium | reverse complement strand
CGGTGAACGATCAGCAGCGAGTAGTCGATAGCCAGGCCGAGGCCGATGAGCTGGACCACGTTGGGCACATAGAGCACCATCAAGAACTCGTGGGCCAGGCCATAGATAATGGCCAGCGCGGCCGAGGTGGTGCACAGGGCCACGACGAAAGGAACCAGCACGGCCAGGGAGAAACCCAGGGCCAAGGTTAGAAAGACCAGCGCCGCGGCCACGGCGATGAGCTCGCCGACGTGCAGGTCCCCGGCCAGTACCGGGGACAGGTCGTGCTGGACGGCGGGCGCGCCGGTCACGTAGGCGCCCGCGATCCCGGCCGCTCCCAGGGCCCGGCGTAGAGGGCCGGTGTAGGCGGCCGCCTGCTGCAGGTCGAGGCGCGAACCGATATTGCCGTAGAGGATCCCCGAGCCCCTCTGCAAGGCCGACGCCTGGCCGGTGGGCACCGCCCGGGCGGCCACGGCGAAACGTTGGTCCAGGGCACGGACGACGCCCGGCGATGCGTCTGGCTCGGCGAAGACGACCGTGAAGGTCCCCTCTATGTTCTCGCCGAAACGTTGGGTGAGTATGGTGTTCGCCGCCTGCGAACCGGTACCCGGTACAGCCAGGGAGGTCGACAGGAGCCCAGGCAGGCGAGCCGTCGAGAACAGCCCGACGACGACCACAGCGGCCCAGCACAGCAGGACGGCGACGCGCCGGCGGGCTACGGCCCGGGTCCAGCGCTCGAGCATTGGTGCAGTGTAAACGTTGACCGGCGCCGCGGGCACTGCCCGCGTCACCGGCCGCGATCACGACGGGGCCCGCTCCAACTCCTGCTCCACCGGCGCCGGACCGACCCGTCGCCCCGGCCGTCTGGCAAACAGGGCGCGGTCCAAGATGACGTACTGGGCTGCCCAAAGGGCGCCGTAGGTGGCCATGCTGGCCACGAGGTCGGCGGCGGTACGCACGCCGTCAGACCACCCCTGGTGGGCTGTCCACCCGGCAACGGCATGTACCGCCAAGCTGGAGGCGATCAGCTCTACCAGGGACAGCACGCAGAACGGCACGACCTCCCGGGCCAGGGAGCGCCGGTCGTTGTGGTGCCAGACCCAGCGCCGGTTGAGCTCGAACGAAGGGATAGTCCCGAGGCCGGTCCCCACCAGGTTGGCCCATCCGGCCGGCCAATGGCCCACCACGACGAGCAGGACCAGGCAAGTCAAGCCGACCGTCGTCGAGATGGCGGAGACGGCGGCATAGCGGACCAGGCTGACCAGCCGGGCCCGCCAGGCGTGGCCGGCGACGCGACCAAGGAGACCGCGAAGAAGACGGGGTGTCATTCCCCCAGCCTCACCTCGCTCCCTCAAGGGAACCTGAGTGCCCACTGAGAAGGCCCGGGGACATCCGCACGGACACCGCACCGGTGTTCAACTGCTTATCAGGTCGTGCTCAGAACTCTTTGGGGACCGTCGGGGACATTGGGGGTCATGGCTTATCCACAGGTCGCCCCGACCCAGGACGAGGCGGCCCAGCACGAGGCGGCCCAGGACGAGGCGGCGCCAGCCGCTCCCGCGATCGAGATCGTCGTGCCCGTCTACAACGAACAGGACCAGGTGGTAACCAACGTCAGCCGGCTGCGGGACTGGCTAGACCGCTGCTTCCCCTTCACGACGGTGGTCACCGTCGTCGACAATGCCAGCACCGATCAGACGTGGGGACTGGCTCAGCGCCTGGCGCAGAGCCGTGCCGGGGTCCGCGCCGTGCACCTGGACCGCAAGGGACGAGGACTGGCCCTGCGCACAGCGTGGGCATCAAGCCCGGCCCAGGTCGTGGCCTACATGGACGTCGACCTCGCTACCGGCCTCGATGCACTGCTCCCCCTCGTTGCCCCGCTGCTCTCCGGCCACAGCGACGTAGCCATCGGCACCCGGCTGGCACGTGGCGCGACGGTGGTGAGGGGCACCCAGCGCGAGGCAACATCGCGCCTCTACAACCTCTTGGTCCACGTGACGATGCGTAGCGGCTTCAGCGACGCCCAGTGCGGTTTCAAGGCCCTCCGGGCCGACGTCGCCCGTGCCCTGCTCCCCCTGGTCGAGGACGACGGCTGGTTCTTCGACACCGAGCTGCTAGTACTGGCCGAACGCAACGGGCTACGCATCCACGAGGTGCCCGTCGACTGGGTGGACGACCCCCGGTCCAGTGTGCATGTGGTCCGCACCGCCGCATCGGACATGGCCGGGCTGCTGAGGATGCTGGTCGGCTTGGCCGCGGGGCGGGGCCGGGCCGAGGTCGCCAACCGGGGCGCGGACCTTCGCAGCTACACCCGGCTGGGTGTCGTTTCGACGGTGGCCTGGCTGGTTATCTTCCTGTGCCTACGAGCCCCCCTAGGCCCTTACGCGGCCAACACCGTCTCGTTGCTCGTCTGCACCATGGGGTCGGTGGCGTTCCAGTGGCAAGCCGCCGCTCATAACCGCGACCTGGCCACGACGGCCAGTGTCGGAGCTATAGGGCTGGCGGTGAGCCTGGCTTTCACGAGCCTCGGGCTGGCCCTGGTCACGGCGGCGAGTTACCGCTCCGAACTGGCCGAAGTCGTGGGCCTGCTCATCGCCACTGCGTTCGCCGCCCTGGCCCGGCTGCTCGCTGCCCAAGCCTGGCTCCTTCATCGCCAGGGAACCGTAAGAGGTCCGAGGTAACCGTGACAAGCACCGTCCCGACAGGCACCGTCCCGACAGGCACGGCTGCCGACCGTCCGCCTCGCCCCGCACAGCCGGCCCTCGCCGGCCCGGGCCTGGACGTGGGCCGACCCGCTCGGCCCCACTGGGGACGATGGGCCCAGGTGGGGGTAGCGGCTGTCGCCGCCGTGCTGTTCCTGTACGACCTCTCGGTCAACGGCCTGGGCAACCCGTACTACGCCGCCGCCGTGAAGAGCGGGAGCGTCAACTGGAAGGCCTTCTTCTTCGGCTCGCTCGACCCGGGTTCGTTCATCACCGTGGACAAGCCGCCGGCGGCGTTCTGGGTGCAAGCGATGAGCGTTCGCCTCTTCGGCTATTCGTCATGGAGCCTGCTCGTGCCCGAGGCCCTGGCCGGGGTGGCGGCGGTCGCCGTCACCTACCACCTGGCCCGACGTGCGCTTGTGCCCTTGGCTGCCAGATCGGACCGCATATGGCGCGCCGATGGCGGCTACCTCGCCACGGGCGCTTTGACACCCGGCCACGCCGAAGTTGCCGGCATCCTCGCCGGCCTGGCCCTGGCCGTGACGCCTGTGGCGGCGGTGATGTTCCGCTTCAATGACCCAGACGCCCTGCTCACCCTGCTGCTCGTCCTGTCCGCCTGGGCGGGCTGGGCCGCGATCGAACGAGGCTCGACCAGACATCTGGTGCTTGCCGCCGGGCTCG
>CAYZVQ010000457.1:0-3387 GCA_964481925.1 uncultured Acidimicrobiaceae bacterium | reverse complement strand
GGGACGGTAGCGCTCACATGGCCTCCCGCATGGCCTGGGGGACCTGCAGGTGGGCCGAGATGACAAGCCCGAGGGGCAGAGAAGCGGCGAAGGTGGCCGCCTGGGGCCGACGGCACGGCTTGGCGTAGGCGCGCCCCTGAGTCCGGTGCGGACTCAATGACGAGCTCGGCGCCGACCAGGCCCGGCTCGTTGCCCAGGTTGGCCAGCCAGGCACCCCAGTGAGCCACCCAGCCATCGACGTCAGCTTCGTCTACCAGGGCGGCGCCATCGGGGGCACAGGTGAGCACGATGCTGGCGTGGTTGACCCAGGGGTGACGCAGGAGAGCGAAGGGCCGGCCGTAGGCGTCCTTGGCCTCGGTGGCGGTCATCTGCGCCAGCACGCCGGGCAGTGAGCAGCGGCCTTTGGGGACACGGCTGAGCGGGCCCGAACGGTAGAGGTACTGGCCGGCCGGCCCTTGGCCCACGCCGCTCGGGCCGTGAGCCGCTGCAGGAGGTTGCGGCTGTGGCGGTCGACGGAGGGTCTCTCTAGCCGAGAGTGAAGGCCGGCAGTTTGACCAGCCGCCCACCTTTCAGGGCCGACTCGTGGGCGCACAGCCCGACGCAGGTCCAGTTGGCGGAGCGGCGGGCGTCAGGAAATGGTGGCCGGTCCTCCTGGATGGCCGAGATGAACTCGTGGACCATATGGGGGTGCGAGCCGCCGTGGCCGGCTCCCTGGGTGAAGCTCAGGTGGGTGTGCGCGGCCAGGTCGTAGACGCCTTTCGACGTAAACCGCCGGATCGGCGTGGGCAGCAGATCGGCGAAATCGGGGACGGAAACTCGCTGGGGGATCTCCGGTTCGGGACGCTTGGCGGTGTGAAGGACATGACGTTCCCCTTCGATCAGCGCCCACTCGAAGGATTGCTTGGACCCGAAGACGTCGATGCTCTCCCTGTACTGGCGCGCCGTGTCGAAAAGGGAACGGTAGATGCGGGCCGTCAGGTCGGAGCCTCGCAGCCGTATGTGGGCCGTCTCGACGGCGAACGGCGACCCGTACTTTGCCGCTAGCTCGTCGCGGATGGTCCCGGACCCGAAGCAGGAAACGTATTCGGCGGCAGCGTCGGTGAGCGCCAGCATCGGGCCGACACAGTGGGTGGCGTACCACATCGGCGGAAGCCCCGGCCAGTAACCGGGCCAACCGTCCATGTCCTGGTGGTGAGTGGCCTGCAGGAACTGCAGCTTGCCGAGCTCGCCGGAACCGTACAACTGCTTGATGTACAGGAACTCCCGGGAATAGACGGTCGTCTCCATCATCATGTACTTGAGCCCCGTGCGGGCCGCCGCCTCGACTATCTTGCGGCACTCCTGTGTTGTCGTAGCCATGGGTACGGTGCAGGCGACATGCTTGCCGGCCCGCAGCGCGGCGACCGACATCCAACCGTGGTCGGGGATCGGTGAATTGATGTGCACCGCGTCCACCTCGGGGTCCGAGAGCACGTCCTCGTACCTCGTGTACCGCCTGCCCACCCTGAAGGCATCACCTATCTCGTCCAGGAGCCTGTGGTCCCGCCGGCAGATGGCATGGAGGCGGGCCTGAGGGTGGCGCTGATAGATGGGGATGAACTCGGCGCCGAAACCGAGCCCGACTATGGCGACATTGACGCGCCCGCCCGTCACGGCAAGGCCTCCGAGGCGGCCAGGCTGCTGCGGAGGAAAGCCACGCCTTTGCGGGCCAGTTCATCGCCGCTGGCGTCGAGCGGCCGCCATAGCGACACCGCCTTGGCTATCTCGCCGACCGAAGGCGTGAAGCTTTCGATCACTATTTGGCCTCCGTAAGCGACGTCGCGCAACGCGCTGAAGACGTCGGCCCAGGGCAAGTGCCCGGTCCCCGGCGTCCCCCGGTCGTTGGCGCAGACCTGGAGGTGCAGGAGCCGGTCGCCCGCCGCCCGGATGGCATCCGCCGGCGATTTCTCCTCGATGTTCATGTGGAAAGTGTCTAGGGTGAGGCCGACGTTTGCCCTGCCAACCAGGTCGCAGAGCTCCAACCCCTGCTCGGTGGTGTTGACCATGTCGGTCTCGAAACGATTGAGAGGCTCGATAGCCAGGCTGACGCCGGCGGGGGTGGCGTAGTCGGCCGCCGCTCTCAAGCCTTCTACCGCTCTCTGACGCTCCTCTCGCCGGGCCTCGGCGCTGAGCGGTCGAGCTTTGCCGACGGCCGAGTACATGGGGCCGACCACGTTGTCGGCCCCGACTGCGTGGGCCAGGTCGATGCACTGCTTGATATACGTGAGGGCGGCGTCCCTGACCCGGCTGTTCTCATTTGAGAGGTCCCGGGCCGGGCCGAAAGCCCCGCAGATCGAAAGGCCCATTGCCTTGCCCAGTACCGCGGCACGAAGTCCGTGCGCGCTGACCAGTTCGATCTGCTCGACTGCCACCTCGAGGACCTCGGCCCCGGCCTCCTGGGCTCGGGCCACCAGCGATGGCGCGTCCCCGTCGGTGAACGGGGACAGCCAAATCCAGCTGCTTACCCCGATAGGGTTCATAGCGGGCGATCTCCCTTGCCGGTGGGCCTCGGCCTGGACACCCGGGCTAGCGTCCACGACCCTGGCTTGAACGGGAACGTACCGTACTACGGTTCCGGCCGGCGCCGTGACCGGCGGTGGCCAGGGCCTCGCAGCACGCAGCTCCGGCGACAGGGCCGCTACGACCTGAAGGGTGCAAGGTCATGATCTGTGCTCTGAGCAGTGGTTCCGCGCATCTGCCAAGATCATCGACATGGGCTGCTCGCTCACCTTCTTGCTCGTCCGCCGGATCTTAGGCTTCCTCCGGCTCGGCCCGGGACCGATGGACGAGCGCCTTTCCCAGCGCAACAGGACTGACGGCGTGACCGGGTGCCGTCCGTCCTAAGTTTCGGGGCATTCGGCCCTCTACCATGACCTGCTATCTTTCTGCCAGATCAAGCTGAGTGACCGGGGGTCATGAAATCGCCGCTTCGGGCCTGTCCCCTACGGGCTCACCTACGTTTTCCCCCTACAAACCCCCTACGTTCTTCACCCTTGAAATCCCTCGTCCGATGCCTTGTTCCTGGTTTCGAGGCGGGGGCCCGTCGCTCGCCTTAGGAGCCCGGTGGTCAGTTGTACACGAGGTGGGCCAAAAGGACATTCGTTGCCATCGCACAAGGCACCGGTAGGCCGTTGCCGTACCTGAGGCGAGTTCTGGTCGTACTGCTCCTGGCCGGCGGGCTCGCCTCGGTTGCGCAAGACCAAGCCGGGGCAGCCCAAGCGCGTACCGGAGCCGACAAGGTACCGATTGCGGTCCGAGGCGATCGGGCCCCTGCCTCGGGCCAGTCGAGCTCCGGTTACTGGCTGGTGGCGTCTGATGGCGGGATCTACGCCTTCGGAGACGCCCACT
>CAYZVQ010000456.1:0-3398 GCA_964481925.1 uncultured Acidimicrobiaceae bacterium | reverse complement strand
GCGTCGGCACCAGCAGCTGCCCGGCCGCCAACGTGGGCGTCGAGTTCACGGTCTATACCACCGGGGCCGGGGCCAGCTTCAACGGGGGCTCCAACGTGGTGTCGGTGGAGACCGACAGCTCGGGCACCGTCACCGCGCCCACGCTGTACGCCGATAACGTGACCGGTTCGTTCACCGTGGTGGCCAGCTTCGACAACTACGTCTCGGCCCCCTTCGAGCTCAGCAATACGACGGTGGGCGTGGTCAACACGGTGACCGTTACCTCCGGCAGGGGCCAGTCCGCCCCCATCGGCGACGCCTTCGCCGAGCCCTTGGTGGTGACGCTCGACGATGCCTACGGCGACCCGGTGGCGGGGACCACGGTCGACTTCGACGTGGTCAGTACGGCCGGTGCCGGGGCCAGCTTCGCCGGGGCCGGCTCCAGCGCCTCGGTGCAGACCGACGAGAACGGCGTCGCCACCAGCCCCACCCTCACGGCGGGCACGACGGCCGGGGCCTTCACCGTGACCGCCAGCGTGGCCGGGGTCAATTCGGTGGCCACCTTTGACCTGACGGTCCAGGCCGGAGTGGCGGCCAACCTCACCGCCGGGGTGGGGGCCTCGCAGAGCACCGAGCTCGGCACGGACTTCGCTGTGCCGTTGGCCGTGACGGTCACCGATACTGATGCCAACCCGCTCGTAGGGGCGACGGTGACCTTTTCGGCGCCGCGCACGGGGGCCAGTGGGGTCTTCGCCGGGGCCGGGGCGACGGCGACCGTGCTGACCAATACGGACGGGGTCGCCACCGCCCCCGATTTCTCCGCCAATGACCACACCGGTGGCTACATAGTCATTGCCTCGGTGGCCGGCCTTACCACCCCGGCCACCTTCGCCCTGGTCAACGAGGCCCGCCCCAGCGCCAGTGCGCCCGGCGTGGACGGCTCGTACTGGCTGGTCACCAGCACCGGCAAAATCCTGCGCTCGGGGGCCGTCCCCGGCCTCGGTTCCATCAGCACCAAGTCGACGGAGCCGGTCGTGGGCATCGCCGCCACCCCGGGCGACCAGGGGTACTGGTTGGTGACCTCCACCGGCGTGGTCCGGGCCTTCGGCAACGCCGTCAACTATGGTTCGCCGTCCAAGTCCAAGCTGCACCTGAGCAAGCCCATCGTGGGCATCGCCGCCACGTCGGACGGCAAGGGTTACTGGCTCGTCGCCTCCGACGGGGACATCTACAACTACGGTGACGCCGCCTCGTATGGTTCGCCGTCCAAGTCCAAGCTGCACTTGTCCAAGCCCATCGTCGGCATCGCCGCCACGTCGGAAGGCAAGGGTTACTGGCTCGTCGCCTCCGACGGGGGCATCTTCAACTACGGCGACGCCGCCTATTACGGTTCGACGTCCAGCCGGCACCTGTCCAAGGCCATCGTCGGCATCGCCCCCGCCTCTGGGGGCAAGGGCTACTGGCTCGTGGCCGCCAACGGCAGTGTCTATGCCTTCGGGCCCAGCGCCACCAACTATGGCTCGGGCACCGGCCTTTCGCCCCAGCCCGTCAAGGCCATCGTCGCCACCGCCGACGGCGCCGGTTACTGGGTCGTCAGTGCCAACGGCACCGCCGCCGGTTTCGGCAACGCCGGGGCCCAGGGCTCGGCCACTTCGGCCAAGTACACCGTGGTGGGAGGAGCCGCCTGACACCGGGCGCCCTGAGGCGGTGTCGCCTACTCGGTAGGCCCGCCTACTCGGTACGGTTGGCCTCCTGCTCGGCCACCACGCACAGCTCGGCGGCCTTGAAGGTGTGCGCCTGAGGCATGGCGTGTTCGGTCCTCTCCAGGCAGTCGAGGATGAGCTCGCCGAAAAACGGGTACCCGACCTGGCCGCTGACCGCGAGGTGGTGCTCTCCGCCCGCGTCCACCAGGTAGATGTGATTGCCCCCGTCCGGCATCCCCACGTTGAGGTACTTGCGCAGCTCCATGTACCCGAGTGTTCCCAAGATGAAGGTGCGGCCGTCCCCCCACCCGCTCAGCCCGTCCGGGGTGAACCAGTCCACGCGGAAGTACCCGGTGGCGCCGTTCTCGCCGACCAGGTGGCAGTCACCGAAATCCTCTAGGCCGGCCCGGTCCTTGTGGGCGTAGTTGGCGACCTGACTGCCGGCCACCCGGGCGTCGGAGTTACCCGTGAACCAGAGGAACTGTTCGACCTGGTGGCTCCCGAGGTCGCACAGGATGCCCCCATAGCGTTCCCGCTCGAAGAACCATGGGGGGCGCGACGCCAGGTTGGCGCGGTGGGGCCCCAGCCCGATCACCTGAAGGACCCGTCCGAGGGCGCCCTCGAGCACCAGCTGGCCGGCGAGCACGGCGCTTTCTACGTGCACCCGCTCTGCGTAGTAGACGGCGTACTTGCGGCCGGTGCTCTCCACCGCCAGGCGGGCCTGCGCCAGCTGGTCGAGCGTCGTCAAGGCCGGCTTGTCCGTGAAGTAGTCCTTGCCGTGAGCCATCACCCTCAGGCCGAGGTCGGCATGATCGGCCGGGACCGCCGCCCCGGCCACGAGCTGCACGCCCGGGTCCTCCAGGACCTCGTTTTCGCTCCTCGCCACCTGTACGCCGGGGAAACTGGCGGCCAACGCGGCCGTCTTGGCCGGGTCGGGGTCGTAGGCCCACTTGAGCCGCCCCCCCGCCTCGGTCAACCCGTTGCACATACCGTAGATGTGCCCGTGGTCGAGGCCTACGGCGGCGAAGACGAAGTCTCCCTCCTGGCACACCGGGGCCGGCTTGCCTTTCGGCGCGTAGCTCATACCATCGGCAGTGGGCACTTCGGGCCTCCTCGGACCACCATTTGAGCGGATCCGTGCCCGTTGGTCCAGCGGCTTCCCCGACTTGGGAAAAGCGTCCGCCGTGCTATCATGGCTACTCGTCCCACGGGGCAGCTGGCTGATTGTACGCGCCCCGTCGAAGCAAGAACTCTCTCCATCAGAGGTCCAGTGCCCACAATTGCCCAGTTGGTCCGTAAGGGCCGTCAACAGAACTCTAAGAAAACAAAGACGCCGGCCCTCAAGGGCGCGCCTCAACGGCGGGGGGTTTGCACGCGTGTGTACACCAACACGCCTAAGAAGCCCAACTCGGCCTTGCGTAAGGTTGCCCGTGTCAGGTTGTCGAGCGGTTTCGAGATCACCGCCTATATCCCCGGCGTGGGCCACAACCTTCAGGAGCACTCCATCGTCCTGGTGCGTGGAGGGCGCGTCAAGGACCTCCCCGGGGTGCGTTACAAGGTCATCCGGGGCACGCTCGACACCGCCGGTGTCCGGGACCGCAAACAAGCACGCAGTCGCTACGGCGCCAAGAAGGCTTAGAAAGGCTAGAGGTCAGACATGCCGCGCAAAGGCCCCGCCCCCCGCCGGGAACTGCCCCCCGATCCCATCTACCACTC
>CAYZVQ010000455.1:0-3398 GCA_964481925.1 uncultured Acidimicrobiaceae bacterium | reverse complement strand
TGACGATAACCCCCCCCTGGCGCACCGGTACTTCGTATTGATCACCAATGCGTACTATCGCTCACTGCTCGGGGAAGAGTTGCGAACCCCCGAGCTACCCGCTATGCCGGAGCTACCCGCTATGTCCGAGCTGCCCGCTATGCCCGAGCTACCTGCCATGGACGTGCCCGGCCGGCTGCGCCGCCTGCGAGCGGCAATGAGCGAGAAGGGCTGCGAGGCGCTGCTCATTTCCAACCTCGTCAACGTCCGCTACCTCAGCGGCTTCAGCGGTTCGGCCGGCGCGCTCGTCGTCAGGGCCGACGACGTCGTGCTGGTGACCGACGGCCGCTACGCCACCCAGGCCCCGGCCGAGCTCGAGGCCGCCGGCGCCCCCGTGGACGTCGAGGTGGCGCCGGCCAGTGGACAGGGCGAGGTCCTGGCCCGGCTAGTGGGCGGGGCCCACCGGCTGGGACTGGAGGCCGAGCACATCAGTTGGAGCCGCCAGCGCCAGTTCGTGCGGACCTGGGCCGGCGGCGTGGAGCTCGTGGCCACCGAGGGGCTGGTCGAGGGGCTGAGGCAGCGCAAGGACGCCGGCGAGCTGGCCCGCATCGCCACCGCCGCCCGCATCGCCGACCAGGCCCTGGAAAGCGTGCGGGGACTGCTCGACGCCAAGTCGACCGGTACCAGGTCGACCGGTACCAGGTCGACCGGTACCAAGTCGACCGGTACCAGGTCGACCGGTACCAAGTCGACCGGTACCAGGTCGACCGAGGCCGGGCTGGCCCTGGCCCTGGACACCGAGATGCGCCGGCTGGGGGCGTCAGCGCCGGCCTTCGAGACCATCGTGGCCGCCGGGCCCAACGGGGCCGAGCCCCACCACCACCCGTCGGCTCGGCCGATCGAGAGGGGCGAGCTGGTCGTGGTCGACTTCGGGGCCCGCTTCGACGGGTACTGCTCGGACATGACCAGGTGCCTGTGGGCCGGGTACAGCCCCGGACGGGCGCCCGCCCGCTTGGCCACCGTCCTTAGCGTCGTGCTGGCCGCACAGGAGGCGGGCGTCGGCGCCGTGGGCGACGGGGTACCGGCGGCCGAGGTCGACCGGGCCTGCCGACGCGTCATAGAAGAGGCCGGCATGGGGGAGTACTTCGTGCACGGCACCGGTCACGGCGTGGGCCTCGACATCCACGAGGCACCGTGGGCGCGCGCGGCGTCGGACGATATACTTTGCTCCGGTCAGGTAGTGACCGTCGAACCCGGCGTGTACATCCCTGGGCTCGGCGGAGCCCGTATAGAGGACACAGTCGTCGTCACCGGCTCCGGTTGTGAAGTACTCACCCTGACGCCGAAACAGGCCCAGGCACGATACCGATGAGCAAGGCCCGGGCCACCACAATGCAGACCGAAGAAGGGGCGCCACCATGGCCGCTGTGTCGACGAACGACTTGAAGAACGGGATGACCCTCAACTTGCCCGAGGGCCTCTACTCGGTCGTCGAGTTCCAACATGTAAAACCGGGCAAGGGCGGCGCCTTCGTGCGCACCAAACTGAAAAACCTCCGCACCGGTGCCGTGATCGACCGCACCTACCGGGCCGACGAGCGCCTGGACCAGGCCATCATCGACAAGAGGGAGATGCAGTTCCTCTACACCGACGGCGGGGCCTACGTGTTCATGGACAACTCCGACTATGAGCAGCTGAACGCGCCGCGAGACACGCTGGGCACTGCGGCCAACTTCCTGAAAGAGGGCGACTCGGCCCTCCTGCAGTTCTACGACGGCGAGATAATCGGCGTGGACCTGCCGGCGGCGGTCGAGCTCACCGTGACCCAGACCGAGCCGGGCGTTCAGGGTGACCGGGTCTCGGGGGCCAGGAAGCCTGCCACCCTGGAGACGGGCATCACGGTACAGGTCCCACTGTTCGTCAACTCGGGTGACAAGGTGAAGGTCGACACCAGAAGCGGCGAGTACCTCACCCGCGTCGGGAGCTAGCCCTGTTAGGGCCAGGAGGCCGGCGGGGGGCCCGGGAGCGAACGCTCGAACTGCTCTACGAGTCGGAGATAAAAGAGCTGGCCGTCAGCGACCTGCTGGCCGAACTGCCGGTGGCGCCCCAGCCCTATGCCGCCGCTCTGGCCCGGGGCGTCGAGGAGCACCAGGCCCGCATCGACGAGCTCATCTCCAAGCACGCCATCGACTGGTCCCTGGACCGCATGCCCCTCGTCGACCGCGCTCTCGTGCGGATCGCCACGCTCGAGCTGGGCTGGCGGCCCGACGTCCCTACGAGTGTCATCATCTCCGAAGCGGTCGAGCTGGCCAAGGCCTACTCCACCGACGATTCGAGCGGCTTTGTCAACGGGATCCTGGCCACAATTGCGCACGAGCTCCGGCCCGACGAGGATAAGCTCAACGTTCGACCGTGAAGCCGGTCCGGTGAGGCCGGCACGGGAGAGAGGAGAAGTCCGGTGGGCCAGCGCGAACGCGCCCTGGTCTCCCCGCCTGGGGGAGCCTTCCGGGGCCGGGTCGTGGTCATGGACGTCGGGGACGTGCAGCGGGCCATTTGGCGTATCGCTCATGAGGTCCTCGAGCACAACCGTGGGGCAGGCGAGCTCGTACTGGTAGGCCTGCAGACCGGGGGCGTCTGGATAGCCAACGCCCTGGCCGAGGTGATCGGGCCCGTGGCCGGAGCGCCCGTGCCCGTCGGGAGCCTCGATGTGGCCTACTACCGCGACGACATAGGCCTGCGGCCGGTCCTGCCTGTGGCCGCCACCGAGATCCCCGTCGACCTGGACAGGGCCGTGGTCGTGCTGTGCGACGACGTCCTGTTCACGGGCCGTACCGTGAGGGCCGCTCTCAACGCCTTGTGCGACCTGGGCCGGCCGGCCGCCGTCCAACTGGCCGTCATGGTGGACCGGGGCCATCGCGAGCTGCCTATACGCCCCGACTTCGTGGGCAAAAACCTTCCCACCCGGCGCGGCGAGATGGTCGACGTCAGCCCTGACGGCGTCATGCTCGGCGAGATGGTCGAGACCGGCCCGGTGGCGGAAGGCCCGGTGGCGGAGTGGCAGGTGGGGGAATGAGCGGCCGGCACCTGCTCGGCATCGCCGACCTCGGGGCGGACGGCATCGACGAGGTGCTGCGCCTGGCGGACACGTTCGTGGAGGTGGGGCGCCGCCCCATCCCGCGCGTACCGGCGTTGCGGGGCAAGACCGTGGTGTCGACCTTCTTCGAGGACTCGACCCGGACGCGGTTGTCGTTCGAGGCCGCGGCCAAGCGGCTCTCGGCCGACGTGATGACGTTCACAGGCTCGTCGAGCTCGCTCAATAAAGGTGAGTCGCTGCGCGACACCGTGCTCACCATCGCCGCCATGGGGGCGGACGCCTTCGTGGTGCGCCACGGTTGCGCCGGGGTGCCCGCCCAGGTGGC
>CAYZVQ010000454.1:0-3402 GCA_964481925.1 uncultured Acidimicrobiaceae bacterium | reverse complement strand
TTCGGGACCGGTGCTTTCGGGACAGGGCCGCACGACGCGGTCGACCCAGTCGGCCCACATGCCCCCGGCGTTGCTCGCCCCCCCGAGCATGGCCATCCCGGGGGCCAAGTGAAGGGCCCTCCACAGTCCCGGGACTTCGTCCGGCCAACCGGGCACGGTCAGCCACACGACAAGGGTCGACCCCAGGGCGATGAGGACGTCGCCCGCCTGGACCGTCCCCGAGACCAGCTGCTCGCACATCCCGTCTACGGACCCGGCGCCCAGTAGGACATCGCCGCTCCCGGCGTCCTCAGCGCCAAGTACCTCCAAAGCCACGCGCCCGATGGCCTCGCCGAAAACGGCCACTCTCGGCAGGCGGGCGGCCGGGAAACCGGACGCCAGGCAGGTGGCTTCGTCCCAGCCCGAGCCGCCGAAAAGCGGCCCGGCGGCGAACGCCGAGGCCAGGTCCATCACCCCCTCGCCCCCGAGCGAGGCGTTGGCGACGGCCTGGGCGGGCCAGTACCCGCTCGCGCCGGGGTGGTGGGCCGCCACCCAACCACAAAGGCGCGCCATCTCGTCGTTGGCGGTGGGGTCGCCGGTAACGCCGGCCGACGAAGGCGCTAGGCGCCCGTCACCGTAGAGCAGCCCGGGGCCGAGCGGTCGCCCTTCGGGGCCAACCGCGGTCACCGAGGGCATCATGGCCGAGACGGCCACGGCCCGGGGGCGGGCAGCGCCGATGGCCTGTCGCAATACGGACCTTGGAGCCTCCCACCAGGAGGCCTGAGCGTCGTGTTCAAGGTTGGCGCCCGCGCCGATGGCGAGCCGGCTGGCCACCCGGGCACGCCCGACCACCCTGCCGTCCTCGTCGGCCACCACCGCTTTCACCGCCGTGGTGCCGACATCCACGCCCGCCGCCAGGGCGCCGTTGCCGCGGTACGAGGGGTCGAGGGCGCCGCCGGTGGGTGATGTGCCGTCGGCGGATTGGGACCTGGCCGGCATGAGGGGACAGTATTGCACCCGTGCCGGTTCCTAAGAACGTGCCCGGCCCCGCTCACCGGGCGTTCGTCACCGCGCCCATGAGGGGCGCCGGTTTCGACAAGCTGAAGCTCCTGGCCGATGTCGTCTACGAGCCCTGGATAGACCAGGAGCCGCTCAAGATTTACGACGGGCCCGGCCTGGCCGAACGACTGAAGGAGCTGGGCGCGGATATCGCCGTCGTCGAGGCCGACTTCGTGAGCGGGCCCGTTTTCGACCTGCCCCTCCGGGCCATCGCCGCCACCCGGGGCGATCCCAACAACGTCGACGTCGAGGCGGCCACCGCCGCCGGCATACCCGTCTTGCGCACCCCGGGGCGCAACGCTGACGCCGTAGCCGAGCTCGCCGTCGGCCTCCTGCTCGCTGTCGTCAGGCGCATCTTGCCTGCCGACCGGGACGTGCGCGAACTAGAGGTGTTCCGCAACGGCACCATTCCCTACCAGCGGTTCCGTGGCTGGGAACTGGGCGGGCGGCGGGCGGCCGTCATCGGCTACGGCGCCGTCGGCCGGGCCCTGCACTGGCGCCTGGCGGGACTGGGGATGGACGTCGTCCTCTATGACCCCTATGTGGAGCAAGCGGGCAAGGACCTCCGGGCAGCCGTGCGCGACGCCGACGTCGTGACCCTGCACGCCGCCGTCACCCCCGAGACGGTCGGCTTCTTCGGGCCCGAGCAGTTCTCCTGGATGCGCTCCGGGTCGGTCTTCCTCAACACGGCCCGGGCCAAGCTCCACGACATGGCCGCCCTCGTTGAGGCCCTGGAGTCGGGCCGGCTGAGCGGGGCCGGCCTCGACCATTTCGAAGGCGAAATGCTCCCCGCCGGCCATCCTCTCCTGTCCATGCCAAACGTCGTCCTTAGCCCCCATATCGGCGGCGCCACGACCGACACGGAGGCCAGGGGCGCCCAAACGGTGGCCGACGACCTGGAAGCGCTCCTAGCCGGGAAGGTGCCGGACAACGTCGTCAACCCCCAAGTGCTACGACCAAGCAGGTAACCATGAGAACAGTTGAAAATGCGCATGAAATCGTCCTGACCACGGCCAAGGAGCTGCTGCGCCGCGGGCTCGTCGAAGGCACCTCCGGCAATATTTCGGCCCGCCAGGCCGACGGGACCATCGTCTGCACACCGTCTTCGGTCGATTACCAGGCGATGGGCATCGAGGACCTGGTCGTAGTCGGTCCCGAGGGCGAGGTCGTGGCCTGTGCCGAGGGCCGCAGCCCCACCTCGGAGCTGCTCTTGCACCTGGCTTGCTACCGCGCCTTCGACGACGTCGGGTCGGTCATCCACGCTCACCCCGTGTGGGCCACGATGTTTGCCTGCAGCCACGAACCGCTGGTGGCATGCGTGGACGAGTTCACGATGTACGTAGGTGGGGACGTCCGGTGCGCCGAGTACGCCATGTCCGGGTCGGCCGAGGTGGGCACAAACGCCGTGGCCGCCCTCCAGGGCCGGGGTGCCGCCCTCCTGGCCAACCACGGGATGGTGGCCGTCGGGCCGACCCCGGCCAAGGTGCTCCATATCGTGGCCCTCGTCGAACGCACGGCCCAAATAGCCTGGGGTGCCCGCGCTCTCGGCGGCGTGGTGCCGCTCCCGGCCAAGGCCGCCGGCGATTTCGCCGGCGTGTACCAGCTGATGCGGTCCCTTTGAGCGAGCCGTCAGCCGCCCTGGCCCAAGACTGAGCGCACCTGCCTGGCCCTTTCGACGGCGTGGGCGCCCGGCCCTCCCGACGTGGCGCGCTCGGGACGGTAGCCCTCACCCATCAGGGCCGCCGCCACCGCCCCCGCGCTGGCGCTGATGGCACCCAAGTGGTAACCACCCTCGAGGACGACCACCACCCGGCCCGGCCCCGCGACCAGGGCTTGGGCCCGGGCCGCCAGATCGGCGAAATCGCCCGCGGACAGGGCCAGGTTCGCCAACGGGTCGTCGCGGTGGGCGTCGAACCCGGACGATATGAGGACCCAGCTGGGACCGAAGGCGGCGGCGGCCGGCGCCACCACCTTGTCGAACGCATAAAGCAGCACGTCGCCGGTTGTGCCCGGGGGCACGGGGATGTTGAGGGTCAGGCCCGGGGCCCCGGGCCCGCCGGTGGCGTTCACGTCACCCGTCCCCGGGTAGAGGGGCCACTGATGGGTCGAGACGTAGAGCACCCGCGGCTCGTCCCAGAAAATAGCCTGCGTGCCGTTCCCGTGGTGCACGTCCCAGTCCAGCACAAGGACCCGCTCGCCCTGGTCGACCAGGGCGGCGGCGCCAACGGCCACGTTGTTTACGAGGCAGAAGCCCATGGCCTGGTCGGCGGTGGCGTGGTGGCCGGGTGGCCGATGGGCGACAAAGCCCACCCCCTCGCCGACGTCCCCCAGGGCCTCGATCGCCGCCAGCACCCCGCCTGCGGC
>CAYZVQ010000453.1:0-3407 GCA_964481925.1 uncultured Acidimicrobiaceae bacterium | reverse complement strand
GGCCTGGGCGCGGACATCGGGCGAGAGCGAGAACATCCCGGCGATGCTGCGGTGGGCGGACCGGGCCAGCACGGCCGCCTTGACTGTCTTGGGGTCGACGCCGCAGATGGCGCCGGCTGCTCGGAAACTGCCCAGGTCGTTATAGGCAGCGATGATGTCCATGCGTTCCCTCTCAGACTTCAATGGAGTGTCCTCCGGGTGGTCGGTGTGGTTGGCTACCGACACCGTGACCGCCCGGAGGGCCAGGTTTGGTGGATGCTCAGAGAGGGGTGGGGACTTTTACTTGGCCATACGCGAGGACATCGACTTGGCCACATGTGGGGATTTTCTCATGGCCATGGACAAACGGTGGCGTAAACAGGTAAGACAGCACGCTCAACGGGTTGCCGTCCCGAGCCATCCAGGCGGTCCCGGTACTGTTCGACACGGGCGCCGAGACAGGCGACGATGCCTTGGGTAACCCGCCGTCGGTCGGTGAGCGCTGAAAACCGGGTCGCCTGACGATCCAGCGTGGCATTGAGCCGCCCGAGCTGGTCGCGGCAAAGACCGATGGCGACGTCGAGGCGAGCAACTTCGGGGACGACATGGTCCTGCCAACGCTGACGAGCGTCGGCCTGACGCTAAGCCCATGCGGCGACCTCTTTGGCGGCGGTGCGCTGGGCCCACCAGTGCGAGCCGTGCTCAAGATCCCGCCGCGCGCAGTCAGTTCGGAGACGAAGTCGACAAGCTCCAGCCCCTCGGCCGCTCGTTCGGTGGTCCCGGTCTGGGCCAGGGCCCGGGCGACGATCCGGGCGTGTTCCGGCATGGCCATAGAAACGACGGCCTCCCTTATGGGTACCGCCGGTAGGCCACCCATCAGCCCCTCGGTGGGCTCACTCTTTGGTTGCGCCGGGCAGCATCCCGGTGACCAAGGCGCGCTGGGCAAAGAGGAAGACAATGAAAACGGGGGCGATCGCCACGAGTGCAGCCATCCCTAGCTCCGGCCGTAGGGGAGGAAGAAGTTGGTCCAGTCGGACACGAAAGCGAAAAACCCGACCAGGGCGACTATCGGCCGGGCGAGAGGCAACGCGATCCGGACGAAGACGCCCCATTCGCTGGCACCGTCCACCCTGGCGGCCGAGAGGAGCTCCTTGGGGATCGTGGGGGAGAAGAAGATGTACGACAGGTAGACCCCGAACGGGAAAAAGCCAAATGCGAGCGCAACCGACCAACCCGTGTTCTCGACGTGTACCACGTTCAGCTCCAGGAAAAGTGGTAACACCAGCGCGCTCGCCGGCATGATCATGACAAGCAGCGTGATGCTGAGCAGCACCCGCCGGCCGGCGAACTCAGTGAGCGCCAATCCATAGCCGGCGGGTACTGCGCAGAGCAAGGCGAGGACCACGCCAACGACTGAGTACCAAACCCTAATTGTCAACGGCGAGGGAATGATCGAGCTGCTAATGCCGGAGCTCCAACAACGAGGCAAGGACGTGCCGGCCGACATGTCCGTGGTGGTCATCGGCTGGAGCGAGCTCACCAAGCACATTGTCCCGCCCCTAACTCATGTGAACGTCCCGGCGCTGGAAATGGCGCGCACGGCCATCGAACTTCTAGCCCGAGGAGGGGCACCCAAGCTGTTGCCCGCTACCCTCGTTGCGGGCGGAACGGTTGCCCCGAACCGGTAGAGCAAGCTGAGAGCGAACGACCTCCAGCAATTCTGGTGCCCCGGGGGTTCCTGCACCATCCCACGCTGCCAACCGGAGCCTCTTGAAGCGCCCATTGATCGGGACGGCGAACCCCAGGAATGGTTCGAACAGCGGGGGGTCGCTTTAGGCGGCTCCCCGCTGCCCGTTACTAGCCCATCAGCAATTGGAAGTTGTGCTGAATGTAGTTGGGTCGCTTAGAAGTTGTACTGCAGGTAGTTGGCCTTTGTGAACTCCAAAGGTGTCGAGAAGATGACCGTGTTGGTTGTCGCTCCGGTCGCCGCGCTCGGCGCCGCGGCCACTGTATAGACCTTATTGAGGCCGACAGCGGCGCCGCTGAAGCTCTGCACTTTGCCGAAATTAGTCTTGATCCCGCACCACTGCGAAGGCGTCGGGTTGGCGGGCGGTGTCATCGCCGTGCACTCCGGTGCCCCGTGGGCGCCCTCGTAGGCGAGCCTGGCCATGAGCATGTCCAGCTTGCCTTGGCCGATCTCGTCCCAGAGGAACAGGGCCTGCAGGGCGCCGCTAGCGAAGTAGCTCCGGTCTTCCGTCGGGGGCCCGATACCGAAAACGCCGATCTTGCCCGACTCGTGCAGGTCCGAGATCGCCTTGGCGGTGCCGGGGATGGCGGCGCTGTCAATGGGGATGATGGCCTTGATGGCCGGGTAGGCGTGGATGATGCCTTCGGCCACGGAGAAGGACACCGATTCGACGGACTGGCCGTAACCAGTGGCGACGATCTTCAAGCCCGGGTACTTGGCGGCGATATAGGTCTTCATGGCCCCTATCCAGGCGTTCTGGATGGTGGCGTCAGCAGTGGACGACATGATGGCGATATCGGCTTTCGGCCCCGTGTACGCCTCGACGGCGTTGATCAGGCCCGCTGCGATGGCGCTATAAGCAGTGTCCTGCATGAAGAAGTCGCGCGCGCTCGGCACGTCGGAGTCGTACGTGATCACCTGGATGCCGTCCTTCATGGCCTCCTGGAGCACGGGCGCCGGTACCGTCGGGTCGTCTGACGACATCGTGATGACGTTGTAGTGCTGGGCGATCTCAGCCTTGAAGATGGCTACTTGTCCCTCGGCCGAAGCGGTCGCAGGGGCCGTGTAGGTGAACTTGATCCCGAGCTTGCCAGCTACCTGCTTCGCCCCCTGTTCATTGGCCTCGAAGACTGTCAGGCCGAGCAGTTTGGGGACCATTGAAACAGTGATCGTGGGCATACTGGCAGCGGCACCGGCCGAAGAAGGTGCCGCCATGACCGCAGTCGGCACGGTCATTGCGACACACAGCGCGGCCGCGCCTACCTTCCAACCCAGCCTCCGCTGGACGATCTTAATTGCACTCAATTTGTCTCCTCCCTCATTGTTTATGCCTCGGGACGAGGCATTGTTTCTTCCCCCACACTGCGCCGCCGGCAAAACCGCCGACGCAGCACTTGTGGGCCCGAAGGCCCCGAAAGTTAGCCGTACATGCACAAACGAGCTAAGCATCCGGTACCGCCGGTGCCCGTTGCGCCCCACCAAAGCGACGCTGCAGGAGCTCCCTGAGGTGCACTCCTGCCCTGCGGTCGAGAGCGATTTTCAACATGAGGCATAGCACCAGCACGATGCCCCCGACCATGGTGGCCGTGAGAGAGCTGTTGCCCTTGATTAGCATGCCTTGGAAGGGGAAGCCGAGCAGGAAGGTGGCGATTATGACGCCACTTATCCGTCCCTTTCCCCC
>CAYZVQ010000452.1:0-3408 GCA_964481925.1 uncultured Acidimicrobiaceae bacterium | reverse complement strand
GGGGGGGGGGGGGGGGCGCGGGGGGGGTGTGGGGGCCGGGGGGGGTGAGGGGGCCGGGGGGGGTGATGAGGACGGTACTGACGAGCCCCGTTGGCCGACCGTGGTTGGCCTTCCCACGCGGTTTTCCGGGACAGGGCCCGCTATGGCGGCGGGCCATGGTGCCGAGCCGCCGTCTTACTGGTGGCCGGACGCCGAGGGCCACCCGCCCGTGGGCAGCGGCCTCGCCGGCCCCACCGGGCCGGGCCGCTCGACTGTCCCCGCGGGGACGGGGGCCGGCGGCGGGAACGGGAAGCCACCGGGCCTGTTGCGGCGGGCGTGGCAACGGGTGGGAGCCACGCTGGCGGCCATAGCCGCATTTCTGGCGAAGTTCGGTGCTCTGCTGATCAAGCTCAAGTACATCGGTTTGGTCTTGTCCATGCTCGTGTCGATCGTGGCCTATTCGTTTCTGTTTGGCTGGTCGTTCGCGGTCGGGATCGTCCTGTTGATCTTGGTGCACGAAATGGGCCATGTCTTTGAGCTCCGCCGCCAGGGCGTGCCGGCGTCGGCCCCACTTTTCATCCCGTTCATGGGTGCCTTCGTCAACATGAAAGCGGCGCCCCGCAGCGCTTTCCAGGAGGCCCTGTCCGGGCTGGCCGGTCCCCTGGTCGGGACGGCCGCCTCCGGCGTGGTGGCTTTCTGGGCCAATGCCACCGGTTCCCGGTTCTTGATGGCGCTGGCTTTTTTCGGGTTCTTCGTCAACCTGTTCAACCTTTTGCCCGTGCTCCCGCTGGACGGTGGTCGGGCCGTCGCTGCCCTGCACCCCGTGTTGTGGTTGGTGGGACTTGCGTGCCTGGTCGCCTTCGAGGTCCTGTTCCCGAGCCCCGTTGTCCTGATCGTCCTCGTCCTCGGTGGCTTTGAGCTCTGGCACCGCTGGCGCAACCGCAACAGCCCGGCTTCGCGCGCCTACCACTCCCTTCTCCCCGCCCAACGCTGGACCATCGGTACCGTCTATGTCCTGTTGATCGGGGCGGCGATCGTGGGTGCCCAGTTGACTTATGTGGCCCGCAGCCTCTAAGCGTCATAGTTTGCGAAAGGTGCAGTAATTGCGGCCAGACCTGTGACTTGGGCCCTCGATCTTGACGGCGTCGTATGGTTGGCCGGCCGAGCGTTACCCGGGGCGGCCGAGGCCGTCGAGGCTTTGCGTCGGGCCGGTGAGCGGGTCGTCTTCCTGACTAACAACTCCGGTCCTCTGGTAGCGGGCTACGTGAAGGCCCTGGCCGACATCGGGATCGCTTGTACGCCCGAGGACCTGGCCACCTCGGCCCAAGCCGCCGCATCGTTGTTGGCCGAGCACAGCCGAGTCGCCGTCATCGGGGACGAAGGCATTCGGGAGGCCCTGGCGGCGCGGGCCATAGAAGAGGTCGACGCCGCTGACAAACCGGAGGCCGTCATCGTGGGCCGTACGCTCAAGCTGGACTACGGCGCGCTGGCTGCCGCCGCCACGGCCGTGCGTGGCGGGACCAGGTTCATAGCCACCAACGCCGACGCCACGTTCCCCACTGGAAGAGCCAGCGGGTTGCTGCCGGGCGCGGGGGCTCTCGTGGCGTTTGTGGCCACGGCGGCAGGGCGGCCCGCCGAGGTGGCAGGCAAACCTCACGAGGCGATGGCCGCGCTGGTGGGAACTCGATTCGGCCAACTGAGCGTCATGGTCGGCGATAGGCCCGACACCGACGGGCTTTTTGCCAAACGGGTCGGTGCCCGCTTCGGCCTGGTCCTATCCGGGGTGACCCAGGCCTCCGACCTCCCCGTGGACCCGACGCCGGACAGCGTGGCCCGGGACTTGGCCGCCCTGGTCGATGACTACCTGCGCCGGGGCTGACTCACCGCCCAGCAACAGGGCCGGCAGTTGGTCCATGTCGGTGAAAATCCGGTCAGCCAGGTGTAGCTCTTCGGGTGGTGTGCGAGCGGCAAAACCGAGCACCGTCATGTTGGCCGACCGCGCCGCCTGGACGCCTGCGGCGGAGTCCTCCACCACGACGCAGTCCATGGGCCGGGCGCCCATGGAACTAGCAGCCAAGAGGAAAAGGTCGGGGGCCGGTTTGGCGGCGGCGACATCCTCGGCGCCCCACCAGCGCCCGGCGAAGTGCTCGGCCAGCCCCGTGGTCCGCAGAGCTAGGGAAATCACCTGTCGTCGGCTCGAGGAGGCCATGCAGTAAGGCTGGCCGGCCGCGTCGAGGAGGTCGAGCACGGCCACGACGCCGGGGACGGGGCGGAGCTCGGAGGCGATGAGCTCGGTCACCCGGGCGACGTAGCGGTCCTCGAAATCGGGCGGCAGCGGCCGGCCCCTGCCCTGTTCGACGAGGCGGCGGGTCGTGGGCAGGCTTATCCCCCTGAAGGCGCTGTCGCATTCGGCGGGCGTCATGGGGTGGCCGAGGGCGGTTAGGACCTGAGACGTCGCCACCGACGCCAGCGGCTCGCTGTCGACGACAACGCCGTCGTTGTCAAAAATCACGAGTTGCCACGGCCGGTCGTGCACCCGACCGACGCTACCAGGGCCCGGCCGGCGCCCTGCGACCTGCGACCGGACCGCGGACGGGCCGGGCTTCGCCCGGTGGCCCTACACTTCGAGTATGGGAACAGAAGATGAGCTGAAGCGCTGCGGCCAGGCGGCCGCCGCCCTCATGGGCGTGGCAGCGGCAAGGGCCAAGCAAGTGGCCGAGCAGCTGCTCGGCTCTCGGGAAAGTGCCAAGCAGGACGCCAAGCAGCGCGCCGGGTCTCTGGTCGACGAGGGCAGGCGAGCAGCCGCCGACGTTATCAGCGCCCTGCGCAAGGAGGCGTCCGTCCTTTTCCGGGATCTCGATCACTTGGAGGAACACCTCAGAGGAGGCAAGGGGCCGGTTCCTGCGCCCTCCGCGAGCGGTGCCGCCCCGGACGACGAGGCGCCCAGGCCCCCCCGCAAAGCGACCACCGCCAGGGCGGCGGCGGTGAAAAAGGCGCCGGTAGCTAAGGCGACCGCCGCCCGAAAGAGCGCGCCGGCGGCTAAGGCCACGGCCGGCGCCAGTTCACCCGCGACAAAAACTCAAGGGCGAAAGCGGGCCGCGCCCGAAAAGGTGGCGGGGGCCGGCAAAAAGGCCACGGCCGCCAGAGCCTCAACAGCTCGCAAGGCCGGCGGCGCCGGCAAGGGCGGCACCACCAGCGGGTCGTCAAGCCGGGGACGGGCCTGAACTGGGTGCCAAGAAGAGGCTCGATATCGAGCTCGTGGCCCGAGGGCTGGCTCCCAGTCGGGCCGAGGCGGCCGCACTCGTAAGTGCCGGGCGGGTGCTCGTCGCGGGTGCAGTGGCGGACAAGGCGTCCCGCCAGGTGGCCCCCTCGGAACCGCTGGTGGTCAAGGACCTGCCGCCCCGTTTTGCCAGCCGGGGCGGCGAGAAG
>CAYZVQ010000451.1:0-3420 GCA_964481925.1 uncultured Acidimicrobiaceae bacterium | reverse complement strand
CGTTGTCGACCTGGAGGCCGTCGTGGGTGAACGACCATGTCAGCCCGCCCAGCCGAGAGCGTTTCTCCAGGAGCGTGACCCCGGCCCCGGCGTCCGCACAAGCGAGGGCGGCGGAGATCCCGGCCAGCCCGCCGCCGACGACGACGACGTGGGGCCGGCTGCCTGGGGCCCGGGCGCCCGGGGCCCTGCCGGCGCCAGGCCCGGGCTGTACGGCCAGTCCGGCTCCCGGCGCGCTCATGGCGTACCCGTTGTCATGGCCCGGGCCGCCACGACCAGCTTCTCGGCCGAGGACAGGCCGAGGCGCCCGTGGAGCACCGCCTCGGGGTCGACCCGGATCTTGTCCAGGAGCCGGCGGTATATCCCTGTCATGGCCGCGGTGCAGGCCCGGCTGCGTTTGTCCAGCAGGGGTAGCAGGGCCATCCCCCGCTCGTACCATTCGGCGGCCCGGCCGGTCTCGAAGCAGATGAGGGCCACGAGGTCGTCGCGCCGCCCCGTAAGGGCGGCGTCCACGTCGAAGCGCGCCAGGTCTTCGCTCGGCAAGTAAACCCGGCCCATCACGTCACGGTCCTCGATCAGGTCTCGCAGTATGTTCGTGAGCTGCAACCCTACGCCCAGGGCGTCCGCCAGGGGTTCGGCCGCCGGCCCGTCACTGCTGCCGTAGACGGCCAGCGACAGGCGGCCGATCGTACCGGCTACCCGCCGACAGTACTCGACGAGCTCGGAGAAGCTCCGGTACCTCCGGCCGGCGATGTCCCACTCGCACCCCTCCACCAGGTCCAAGAATGCGCCGATCGGGACCGGGAACTGGCGGGCCGTGTCGGCCAGCGCGGTCAGGACGGGGTCGCCCGGGGGGGCGGCGACCGCCGGGGTACCTTCCCCGGCCGCCTTGGCCAGCAACTCGAGCGACGTCCGTACCTCCTGCAGGGCATGGAGCCTGTTGTCGGTCGTGCCGGCAGCACCGGGCCCATCGCCGATGTCGTCGATGCGCCGGGCCATGGCGTACAGGGCGCACATGGCAGAACGCTGGCGGGGCGGGAGCAGCCGGATCCCGTAATAGAAGTTCCGCGCTCGCGACCGGGTTATCCTCTCGCACTGCTTGTAGGCGAGGGCAACGGCGGCCGCGTTCAAGTTGTCTGCTCCCGCGTCCCGGCCTCGGGCCGGGACGACCGGTAGGCGTTCTGGAGCAGACGGAGCAGATGGGGCCCGAAGCGTCCGATCGTGGGCCGGGAGGGCTCGGCATAAATGTCGAAGTCGGCGCCAGCCAGGCCGTCCAGGGCGGCGTGGCCACCGGCCGTGAAACTGGCGACCGCCATGCGGAGGCGGCCTTTGAGGCTGGCCACCAGGGGGCTCCCGTCGTCGAGCATCCGCCGTGCCCGGGCTACTTCGAAGGCGAGAAGGGCGCGGCAGGCCGGGCTCGCACCGCCGGCGGCGCCTCGCCGGCGACGGTCGACGTACCCGGCGGACGGGGGGACCAGCTCTTCGACGCTGACCCCGAAGCGTCTCATATCTTCCAACGGCAGGTAGACCCGCCCGACGATGGCGTCCTCGGCGACGTCCTGCCAGTGCTCGACCAGTTGCAGAGCGGTACAGGTGCTGTCGGACCAGGTGTTGCGTTGCGGCGTGGCCACGCCGAAGATGCCGAGCACCATCCGCCCGACCGGGTTGGCCGAGAGCCGGCAATAGCCGACCAGGTCCTCGAAGGTCTCATAACGAGAGACGACCTGGTCCTGGCGGTTGGCCTGGACCAGGTCGAAGAGAGGCCCCGTGGGCAGGTCGAGCCGGTGCACCGTTTCGGCCATCCTCTTGACCAAGGGGTGTACGTCGTCGTCCGGCCTGGGGCCGTCGGGGGAGCCCCCCTGTCCCGGGCCAGGGCCGAGGGCGAGCCGGAGCTGGCGCTCGACTTCGTCGAGGGCGGCCATACGGTCACCGGCGTAGTCGTCGCCGATCTGGTCCACTAGCCGGGCCCAGCCGTAAAGAGCCATGAGGTCGGACCGCACACGCGCGGGCAGCAGCCGCGAGGCGACAGGGAAGTTCTCGGTGCCGGCGCGGCCGAGGACGAGGTACTCAGGAGGCAGGTCCGATTTGGCGCGAGCGGCCCGGGACGGTGCCCGCATCGCCGCTGCCGTCATGTCAAGTCCCCTCTGTGCCCGGGGCGAGCACCGCCCGCCGTGAGTTGTGGTGCAAACTCACTGACCCGTCGGTCATCTTAGACACCGTGACGAACGGCGTTGCGGAGGCTCGACTTTGCCCATCAGCAAGATTTCCTGCCGGGGGGCTCCGCACCGCGTCCGTCCCGTCCCTGCCCGCAGCCCCGGGCTCAGGGCGATGCCGGCCGCAGTGCCCAATCGGGCCCGACGGCCCACTGGAGCACGGTGGCGAACGCCGTCTCGATGACCTCGAGCCCGGCCGGGACCGGGTCGTCGGACAACGGCCGCCCGGCTGCCTCCGCCAGGGTACGCAGGACCCGAGCAGCGAGGATCTGGCTGGGGAAGTCACCTCGGGCCGCCCGGGCGCCCAGTTCCAAGAGGATGGGCATGGCCCGGGTGATGAGCCGACCGAAGACGACTGCGGTCTTGCCCGGGTCGTGGGCCAGGCCCTCAGGCCCCCCGAGCTCGGCGACCGCTTGGGCGAAGCGCTCGGCGGTGTCCTGGCAGAGGCTCTCCACTACGGCAATGAAAAGGGCCTCCTTGGAGGGGAAATGCCGGTAAACGGTCCCTTTGGCCACACCGGCCGTGGCCGCGATCTCGCTGACGGTGACCGCAGCGTAGCCCTTGGGCTCGGAGAACAATTTGAACGCTGCGTCGACCAGGCGTTTCTGGGGTTCTTCGCTGCAGTCAGGCGTGGCCGGCGGCAGGGGGTGGCGGCCGTCCATAAGGTCGGGCAGGACCGCTTTGATCTGGCCCAGGCCCATGGCCCGTTCCTCGCGAAGCTCCCGGATGAGCTGCAACGCGTGCAGGTGGACCTCGGAGTACACGTAGCGGCCCGGGCGGGTGAGCTCCGGCTCGGGCAGGAGGCCCAGGCGACGGTAGTGGTGCACGGTGCTCGGGGGAACGCCGGACAGGGCGACGAGCCGGCCCAGCGGGATCGGCTCGCCCGCGCGACTACCAGGGCCGGCCCGGTCCGGGCCGCCTTGGCGGGCTGGTTGGGTTGGTCCTGAGGCCATGGGCACCGTCCGTGCGGTTCTGCCACCCAGATTCAAGCACGACCGCGCCTAGAGCGCCCTGCGCAGTACCCACCGCTTGAAGCTGTTGTAGGGCGGGTAGACCAGCGGCACCTCACCGTGCGTGGGCCGGCGGAGGACGGCCTTCGTGTGGCTGAAGGTATCGAAGCCGGCCTTGCCGTGGTAGGCCCCCAGCCCGCTGGCACCCACGCCGCCGAAGGGCAGGCCCGGGACGCCCAGCTGGACGGCGTTGTGATTGG
>CAYZVQ010000450.1:0-3432 GCA_964481925.1 uncultured Acidimicrobiaceae bacterium | reverse complement strand
GCTGGTACCCGGCTCCATCCGGGCCGAGCTCCTCGATGGCCTCCAACGCCTCATAGGACTCTTCGAGCAGATAACGGGTGAGGCTCTGGTGGGTCTGCTCCCGGTCCCACGGGCAACGTGCCCTCAGGGCCCGGACCAGCTCCTCCAGACGTACTAGTTCGGACGCGAACGGGTCGGCCAGAGCGCCCAGCCACAGGCTGGTCAGGTGGTCCGGCTTTACGTCACGGTCAAGGTCGTCCCAGGCGACGCGGCGGACGGACTCGTCAGGGAGCCCCAAGTGCTGGAGGACCGTGACCTCGAAACTGACGGGCCCCCCCGAACTGCCGGTCGCCTCGGGCGCGGGGCCCTGCTGGTCGAGCACGGAGCCGACGGCCAGCTTTACCTCCGACAGCACGGCGAGCGAGTCGCACTGCCCCACCAGCAAAGGGCCCCGTGACCCGGCGGCTTCGGCGGCAAAGCGGTGCCCGTCGACCAGGCGCACCCCGGCGGCTAGAGGGTCGACGCCGAGGCGGGAAAAAGCCACGTCGACAAACGAAACACCGGGCAACACGATGGTCCTCACCCGGGAGTCGGCCCGCAGTAGTTCGACGCTGCGCTCGGCCACGACCGGGGAACCCGGTACGGCGTAAATGACGTGCTTCTCCTTGGCCGCGGAGGCAGCCAGGACGTCGACGATGCCGGCGTACACCTCTTCCATGCTGGCGGCGGACTCGTAGAGATAGTCGAAGCTGGCCGCGCCGGGCACGGCGTCGGCCGAGGGGTGCCGGGAGGTCCGCAGCCACCGGACCGGGGTGGCGGCGATGGCAGCCAGCGCCTCGGAGGTCATCAGGCCCGGGCGGCCGGGCCCCAGGCCAACCACCGTGACCTCGCCCAGGGCGCCCACCAGGCTAGGAGGGCGCAGCCGCGCCGGCGGGCCACACCTGGGGCAGGTACGGTGCCGGTAGCGCCGTTGTCCACGACCCGTACAGCGGGTTTACCTGCACGTTGACCGTCTTCAGCAGCTTGATGAAGCTCGTGTCCGTGCCCTCGCCTACGACGGGCCACGCCGGGGCCTGGCCACCGCTCTGCGAGGCTACGACCGCGATGTTGGCCGCCGTCTGGTCGTTGAAGGGGACCGACGCCCGTGAGCGCACCTGGACAACCTGGTAGCCGTAGCTCTCTGAGAGGGCGACGGCCTGGCCGGCCTTGAGGGCGCCGACCGCGTCACGGAAACTGGTCGCTTGGTCGATGAGCTGCTCAGGGGTCAGGCAATAAAGGGCGCCGCTGGTCACCGCCGGGCCCGAGGACGGCGGCACCGTGCCGCTGAGCTCGCCGGCGATCTCGTCTGCCTGCTTGCGGCTGGCGGCCATGTCGACGCTTTCACCCGGGCCGGGAACGGTCACCTCCACCGTCCGCAGGCACACCTGCGTCCAGAAAAGGGAGGAGTCCTCTTTGTACAACGTCTCGTCCTCGCTCTTGTTGGACAACTTCGGCTCGATCAGAGCGTGCTCGGCGTCCTGCTCGGCCACCTCCGAGCGCAGCGCCGCCGGGAGCTGTTCCCACACCTGCGGGCTGGCGGCGTACTCGCTCGCCCATGCCGCCGCCACTTCGAGGGCAGACGGTGCCTCGCCCCGGCGCTCGAGGTACTGGTGAAGGGCCGACGCCGAGACCAGAAGGCTGAGCCGCCCGGTGGTCCACACCAGGCCGAAGTCGCCGGGCCCGGAGCCGGTGCCCTGGACGCTGAAAGCGGGCTCTTGCTGGCCCTGGGAGGCCGCCTCCTCTGACTCCTGCGCGCTGGCCGCCTCGAAGGCTTGGACATAGGCGGGGCTCGAGGACCATCCCTCGAGCCATTGGTCCAGCTGGCCCTGGGTGATCACCTGGCCGTTGACGGTGGCCGCGGGGGGAGAGGCGCTGCAACTGGAGAGCGCCCCGGCGAGGGTCGCCGCCACCACGACGGCCGTCAACGCCCTGGCCCGGACGCGCCGGTCACGGCGGCCGAGGGGGCGGGCACGGCGAGAAAGGGTTACTGGTCTCACTGTCGGGCCAATGTTAGTGCCGCTCGCGCCGCGTCATCCGACGGTGGCGGCACCAAGGCTCGCAACAGTTCGACTAGTGCGGCAGTCGTGTCGGCCCCGCCCCGCAACGGTCCCACCAGCTGGCCCAAGTCCTGCTTGTAAACCGCACGCGGCCACAGGCGGCCTAGCCTCACCTGTTCGCTCGCTTTCAGCGCCAGGGGCGAGATGCGGGCCACCAGGGAGCCGGTAGGAGTGCCCAGGCCTCCCTTCACCACGGCCACCTCCCGAATGCCGAGGCGGGCGCACTCGGCCCTCAGGTGGCCGATGCCGAGCAAGGCCTGGGCCGCCGGAGGCAGGGGACCGTAGCGGTCCACCCATTCGGCTTCGATATCGTCGACCTCTTCCTGAGTGGTGACCGTGGCCAGGCGGCGGTAGGCCTCCAGGCGCAGGTCCTCGCGTTCGACATATGCCACCGGAAGATTGGCGGTCACGGGCAGGTCGAGGCGGATCTCGGCCGGCTCACGGAGCGTCTCGCCCTTCAGTTCGGCCACGGCCTCGCTCACCATCTGGACGTAGAGGTCGTAGCCCACAGCGGCGATGTGGCCGGACTGGTCGGCCCCGAGGAGGTTGCCGGCTCCCCGGATCTCCAGGTCGCGCATGGCGATCTTGAACCCCGAGCCGAGCTCGGTGTGCTCTCCGATCGTGCGCAACCGCTCGTAGGCCTCCTCGCTCAGCTTGTGGTTGGGCGGGTACATGAGGTACGCGTAGGCGCGCTGGCCGGCTCGGCCGACGCGGCCCCGCAACTGGTGCAGCTGCCCGAGCCCCAACATGTCGGCGCGATCGATGACCAGGGTGTTGACCGTGGGCATGTCTATGCCGGACTCGATGATCGTGGTGCACACCAGCACGTCGTAGCGGCCCTCCCAGAAGTCGATCACGACCCGCTCCAGTGACCCCTCGTCCATCTGTCCGTTGGCTATGGCGACGCGGGCCTCGGGGACCAGCTCTTTCAGCCGTGCCGCCACTTTGTCGATGTCACGGACCCGGTGGTGGACAAAGAAGACCTGGCCTTCGCGCAGCAGTTCCCGGCGGACCGCCTCCGCCACCGCCCTCTCGTCGTACTCGCCCACGTAAGTGAGGATGGGACGGCGTTCAGCCGGCGGCGTCGTGATAAGTGACAGGTCCCTTATACCGGTCAGGGTCATTTCCAGCGTGCGCGGTATGGGCGATGCCGTCATCGTCAGTACGTCAACGTTGGTGCTCAACTTCTTTATGGTTTCTTTGTGGTTGACCCCGAAGCGTTGTTCTTCGTCCACCACGAGCAGGCCCAAGTCCTTGAACTTGATGTCACCGGCCAGCAGTTTGTGGGTACCGATAACGATGTCGACCGTCCCGTTGGCCAGGCCGTCGGTGACCGCCCGGGCTTCGGCCGGCGTCA
>CAYZVQ010000449.1:0-3449 GCA_964481925.1 uncultured Acidimicrobiaceae bacterium | reverse complement strand
GGGCTTGTCGGCGTCGATGAAGGTGAGGTCGAAGCTGGCCGGACCGGGGTCGGCGATCAGCGCCGGCAACGTGTCGAGGGCCGGGCCGAGGACGATCTCCACCTTGTCGGACAGCCCGGCGGCGGCGATGTTGGCCCCCGCCACCTGGGCGTGGTGCGGGTTGACTTCGAGGGTGTAGAGCTTGCCATCGGGGGGCAACGCCCGCCCCAGCCAGATGGCGCTATAGCCTCCGAGCGACCCGATCTCGAGCACCCGCCGGGCGCCCATCAACCGGGCCAGGATGTGCAGGAACTTGCCCTGCAGAGGCATCACGCTTATGGGCGGGAGCCCGGCGTCGGCCGCCGCCTTTTGGGCGAGGCGCAAAACCTCGTCCTCGACGCCGAGCCGGCTCTCCAGGTATTCGTCCACATCAGCCCAACGGTCGTCTTTCATCGTGCCATTCTTACCGACCGGTGGAGCCATCCTTACCGACCGGTGGAGGAGGCCGGGTGGAGCAGATCTGGCCTACCGGTCGAACAGCCTGGCCTACCGGTGCAGGAGGACGACCTTGCCGAACTGGTCACCTGCGGCCAGCCGCTCGAGCGCCGCCGGGTACTCGGCCAGCGGGTAGACGCTGTCCACCACGACGGGAAGGCCGCCGGCCACGAGCGCGGTCAGCTGTTCGAACTCGGCGAACGTGCCCATGGTGGAGCCGATGACCTCGTACTGGCCGAAGAACAGCCGGGGCAGGTTGAGCTCGACCTTGCTCCCCCCCGTCCCCCCGCAAATGACCAGGCGGCCGCCGGGCCGCAGGGCCGACACGGCCGTGGCCCAAGTCGGCCCCCCGGCACTGTCGACGACGACGTCGGCCTTGACGGGCACCTTGGCGTCCGAGGCGAAGGCGTCCAGCGCTCCGAGGGCGACGGCCCGGGCCCGCTTGGCCGGGTGGCGCGACGTGGCAAAGACCCGGGCCCCCATGCGTTGGCCGAGCACCAGGGCGGCGGTCGCCACTCCCCCGCCGGCGCCGATGACGAGCAGGGTCTCACCGGTGCGCAGGCGGGCCCGGCGCAGCATCCGGTAGGCCGTCAGCCCGCACAGGCCGTAGGCTCCCGCCTCCTCCCAAGTGCGACCGGCGGGACGGGCCACCAGGTTGGCCTCGCCCACGACGACCGACCGCCCGTGGGCACCCCAGCGGTGCTCGCCCATGATGCCAAACTCGGGGCAGAAGACGGAGCGGTCGGCCACGCACTCGGGGCAGTGGCCGCAGGCGAAGGACGGGTTGATGACCACCTCGTCGCCCACCTGCCATCTCGTGGGCCCCGGTCCCAGCCCCGCCACCACTCCGGCCCCGTCGCAGCCCGGGACCATTGGCAGCGCCTTGGGCGCGGGCATGCCGGCCCGCAGCCACAGGTCGAGGTGGTTGAGGGCGCTGGCGACGACATCCACCACCACCTGGCGCGGGCCGGGAGCGGGCAGGTCCACGTCCCCGAAGCCGTACTCGCCCGGCGAGCTCGCCAATGACCACGCTTGGATAGGCGCAGCTTAGGCCCGGGGCGCGCTGACCACCGACGAGGCGGCGACGACCCCCCGGAACAGGGCCTCCGCGGCCTGGCGGGCCACCGCCGCCGAGCCCTCGTCGGGGAGGACCTGGCCGAGCTGGCGCAACAGGTCGATGAGCTGTTTGACGTTGCGGACGAAGTCCCCGGCCGAGATGGTCGTCCCCCGGGCGCCGGGACCGGTCTCGAGCGGCGCCAGCAGCCGGCCGAGCTCCTGGCCCCGGGCCCAGCCGTAGGCCAGGGCGGCGAACCCGGCGTCGGGCGCCCGGGTGACGGGCAGGCCGGCCGCCTGCTCATCGCCGGCCAGGTCACGAGCTACGGACTGGATGGCCCGCCAGCGCTCCTCGAGCCGCCCGGAGGGCCACTTTGGGGCAAGTGGCGCCACCGACGACGGCCCTCTGGCTTCGTAAGTGAACACCGAGGCGAGCCCCGCCATCTCGGGCACCTTCAGGCCGTCGAACATGCCACGTTCGGCGCACTCGGCGACCAGCAGGTCCTGCTCGTGGTAGATGCGGGCCAAGCGCCCGCCCGCCCCCGTCAGCGCCCATCCCCTGACGTAGCCCCAGCGTTCCAGGAGCTGCAACACGCGGTCGAACTGGAGGGCCAGGGACCCCGTCCGCCCCAGCACCTGCTTCTCGAGCCTGTCCACCTGGCGGGCCAGGCGCTCGGCCCGGGCGGCGGCGCGCAGGTGTTCTCTCAGCAGCGGGCACGAGGCCACGGCGTGGCCGGCGGCTCGCTCAGCGCCGTGCCATCGCCGGGAGCTGTCCTGGGAGGCGTCGTCCGGCCCGGCCTCTGGTCCGGCCTCTGGCCCGGCGTCAGGCCCGGCGTCAGGCCCGGCGTCAGGCCCCTCCTCGGCGCCGGCGCGGGCCCCAGCCCGGGCGCCACCCACCGAACGGGCCAGCGATGTGGCCACCCGCCGACGGAAGTCCTTGCTTTGGGGGTCGTAGGGAGAGGGAAGGACGAGGCGGTCCACGACGTGGGGGGGCGAACGGAAATCCCGGGGGACGAGAGACACGAGCCGGCGGCCGGTCGTGACAGCGCGCAGCCTGACATCGCCTTTTTTCCTTTGGCTCTTGGAAATGATGGCCACCCTGTCGTCCGCCCGCAGCCCGCCCGGCTTACGTTGGGTGAGGGCCAGCACGTCCCCCGGGCGCACGCCCTCCATGGCGGCCACGATCTCGTCGAGGGCGGCTCCCGGGCGCACCGGCCCTCTCTCGGTGGACGCGGCCTCGTCCAACCGGCGGTACTCGAAGACGTCCCCCAGCTCGCAAGTAGCGTCCCCGCGCGCCCCGGCCAGCTCCAGGCGGGCTCGCTCCAGGTGACGCTCGAGGCGGACCACGTCGGAGTCCGCACGGTACTGGGCAAAGGACAGGTTGAGCAGGTGGTGGGCCTCTTCGGGCGAGCACCGCCGGACCAGGTTGGTAGCCATGTTGTAGGTCGGGTGGAAGCTGGAGGTCAACGTGTAGCTGCGCGCTCCGGCCAACGACGCCACCTGTTCGAAGGTGACGTTCGCCGACCAGGCCACTACCGCGTAGCCGACCTCGTCGGTGCCCCGTCGCCCGGCCCGCCCCGTGAGCTGGGTGTACTCGCCCGGCGTGAGGGGCTCCACCCGCTCGCCGCCGAACTTGTACAACTTCTCGATCACGACGCAACGAGCCGGCATGTTGACGCCGAGCGACAGCGTCTCGGTGGCGAACACGACCTTGACCAGGCCGGCCCCGAAGCAACGTTCGACCGCCTCTTTGAACGGCGGGACAAGGCCGGCGTGATGGGCGGCGAAGCCGGCCTCCAGGCCGGCCAGCCAGTTGCCGTAGCCCAGGGCGTCGAGGTCGGCGTCGGAGAGATGGCCGGCGGTCGCTTCGGCCAGCTGGCGGATCTGGCGCCGCTCCCCCGCGCTAGTGAGCCGGCGGCCTT
>CAYZVQ010000448.1:0-3457 GCA_964481925.1 uncultured Acidimicrobiaceae bacterium | reverse complement strand
CGGTAGCCGGGAACTGCTAGGACTGGGGACCGAGAATGACTTCCGGGGACGCTTGGGCACAGCCCACTGGGACACAGGAGTAGTTCGGGACCGCCGCTATGCCAATACCTACCAGCATCCGGAACTTGAAAAACGCGTTCCTGATCGGGGACCTGCGTAACAAGATCATCTTCACGCTGTTCATCATCGCCGTCTACCGGCTGGGCGATAACATCATCTGCCCCGGGATCGACTTCAATGCTGTGCAGTCGTTGGCCTCGGCGGCCAACAAGGGCGGCGTCATCGCCTACCTCAACCTTTTCTCGGGCGGCGCCCTGACGAAGATGGCGGTGTTCGGGCTCGGGATCATGCCCTACATCACCAGCTCGATCATCATCCAGCTGTTGATGGTGGTCATCCCCAAGTTCGAACAGTGGCGGGAAGAGGGCCCGAGCGGCCAGCGCAAGCTCACCCAGGTCACCCGGTACATGACTATCGCCCTCGCCATCATGCAGTCGACGGGGCTCGCCTACGCCTTCCACAACGGCGGCGGGGGACTGATCGGCGGAACGCCGCTCAACGTGGACCTCATCCCGGACTTCACCGTACCCCGGGTCCTGCTGATCGTGCTCACGATGACCGGCGGCACCGTGGTGGTCATGTGGCTGGCCGAGCTCGTCACCCAGCGGGGGATCGGCCAGGGCATGTCAGTGCTCATCTTCACCAACGTGATCTCCGGCCTGCCCACCCAGGGCGACGCCCTGCTCAAGTCGGCTGGTTGGCCCAAGTTCACGTTCCTGCTGGCGTTGGCCCTGTTCTTCCTGGTGGCGATCGTGTTCGTCGAGCTTTGCCAGCGCCGGATACCAGTGACCTTCGCTAAGAGAGTCGTAGGCCGCCGGATGTACGGCGGCCAAAGCACCTACATCCCGATGAAGCTCAACACCGGTGGTGTGGTGCCCATCATCTTTGCCGCCTCCGTCCTGTACTTCCCGATCCTCATATCCAACGTCTTCCCGAGCACGGGCTGGGGCAAGGACGTCCAGACGTGGATCAGCACCCACCTGGCACAGCCGAGCAACATCGTCTACGTGCTCTTGTACGGCGGCCTTATCTTGGTGTTCGCCTACTTCTATGCCGGCATCACCTTCGACCCTCACCAGCAGGCGGAGGTAATCCGCAAACAGGGCGGCTACATCCCCGGCATCCGGCCCGGGTACCCCACCGAGCGCCACTTGCAGAACATCCTGTACCGGATCACTTTGCCTGGCGCGTTGTTCCTGGCCCTGGTGGCGTTGCTCCCTTCGATCTTCCTCGCCATCTGGAACATCCAAAACTACCCCTTTGCCGGCACCACGCTGCTCATCGCCGTCGGCGTGGCCCTGCAGACCATGCAGCAGGTAGACAGCCAGCTTATGTTGCGTAACTACGAAGGGTTCCTCCGATAGTGCCCGAGCCCTCCGCAGACGCGACTCTTCGCATGGTGGTCCTTGGGCGTCAGGGGTCGGGCAAGGGGACCCAGGCCGCCCGCCTATCGGCCACCTACGGGCCGCCCCACGTCTCGACGGGCGATGCATTCCGCGCCGCCGCTGCCAGTGGGTCCGAGCTCGGGCGTACCCTCAAGTCCTACATGGACAGGGGCGAGCTCGTGCCCGACGACGTTGTCGTGGGCGTGATCAGGGAGCACCTGTTCGGGGCGGGTGCACCCGCCGGTTTCATCCTCGACGGCTTCCCACGCACCGTGGCCCAGGCCGAGGCGTTGGCTGAAATGGCCAGCCCGAGGGGCATTGACATCGTGATCGACCTGGAGGCCGGTACCGAGGAGGTGCTGCAACGCATGGCGGGTAGGCGCGTGTGCACCAAGTGCGGCGCCACCTACAACATTGTCGACAACCCGACCAAGGTGCTCGGCTCCTGCGACGCCTGCGGGGGGTCACTGGCACAGCGCGACGACGACACCGAAGACGCCATTCGCCGCCGCCTCGAGATCTACGAGACCACCACCGCCCCCCTCATCGACTGGTACCGGCAACGTGGCCTGTTGGTCGCGGTCAACGCGGTCGGCGATGTGGACGCTGTCACAGCCCGCGTGGTGGCCGCGGTGGAGGGGGCCCGCAAGGCCAAGGGTACTCTGGGGACATGAGGCGCCGGCCCGACGAGATAGCCAAGATGCGCAAGGCGGGCCGGGTGGTAGCGGAGATGCTGGAAGTCACTTCCGGCGGCGTCAGGCCGGGGGTGACGACGGCGCAATTGGACAAATTGGCCCGCGAAGTGCTCGAACGGCGAGGTGCGCGTTCCAACTTCCTCGGCTACCACGGTTTCCCCGCGGTCATCTGCACGTCCCCCAACAATGTCATCGTCCACGGGATACCGGGCCCGTACGTCGTCCAGGAAGGTGACATCATCTCGCTCGATTGCGGGGCCATCATCGAGGGCTACCACGGTGACGCGGCGGTGACGGTGCCGGTGGGGGAGGTCCCACCCAAGGTCGACAAGCTCATACGGGTGACAGAAGAAGCACTGCAAGCGGGCATAGCCCAACTGGTCGAAGGCAACCGTCTCCACGATGTGGGCCTCGCCGTCCAGACGGTGGCCGAGGGTGCCGGCTTCTCGGTGGTGAAGGGGTACGTGGGCCACGCCATAGGGACCCAGATGCACGAAGACCCGGCCGTCCCCAATTACTGGCCCGGCACCCCGGGCCCCAAGCTGCGCACCGGCATGGTCTTCGCCGTCGAGCCCATGGTCAACGTGGGTGGTGAAGAGACGGTGGTGATGGACGATGGCTGGACGGTGGTCACGGTGGACGGGAGCCTGTCGGCGCACTTCGAGCACACGATCGCCGTGACCGACGACGGTCCCGAGGTCTTGACCGTCCCTGGTTGAGCCGCGCCGGTGCCCGGACGGGCTCAGGTCGCGGGGGCCGGCACTCGGACGGGCGACGCTTGGACGGTACGGCCTGCGTGCGCTATCATGTAACCCCGTCCCCCACGGGGCTAGGCGAGTGCGTCCACCGACGCCCAACGCCTGCCTCAACGGGCAAGGCCGCTCTAGGGGGGTTTTTCCTGAAACCCCTATTAGCCGAGGTAGAGACCCTGTGAAAGTACGCCCCAGCGTCAAACCGATGTGCGACAACTGCAAAGTGATCCGCCGGCATGGCCGGGTCATAGTGATCTGCAAGAACAACCCCCGCCACAAGCAGCGGCAGGGTTAGGAGGCCCGCGCATGGCCCGTATCGCGGGGGTTGACATCCCAAGAGAGAAGCGGCTCGAGATTTCTCTCACCTACATCTTCGGCATCGGCCGGACAACCTCGAACCAGGTGTGCACGGCCACCGGGGTCAACCGGGACACCCGCGTACGTGACCTCACGGACGAGGAAGTGGCCAAGCTCAGGGCGTGGATCGACGCCAACCTAAAGGTTGAAGGGGACCTGCGCCGCGACGTGGCCCAGGACATCAAGCGCAAGATCGAGATCGGTTCTT
>CAYZVQ010000447.1:0-3480 GCA_964481925.1 uncultured Acidimicrobiaceae bacterium | reverse complement strand
TGGTCAAAGAGCTGAAGGACCACGGGATAATCCTGCACCTGCACATTTGCGGGGACACAGACCGGATCACCGACGATTTCATCGCCACCGGGGCCCAGGTACTGGAGATCGACCACAAAACGGACGCGACCCGGGCCAAGGCCGCCACCCTCGGCCGGACGTGCCTGCTCGGCAATATCGACACCAACCTCCTCGTGTTCGGCACGCCCGGGGAGATCGACATCGCCTGCGAGGCACTGATCAGTACCTGCAAGCAAGGCGGCGGGTTCATCCTCGGGCCGGGGTGTGCCCTTGCCCCTACCACCCCCACTGACAACATCCATGCCCTCGTCGAGTCGGCCAGGAGGTACGGCTCGTACCGGTGAGGGGCCCGGCCGGATAGCCTCTCCGTCATGAGACTGAGCGCTAGGAACCAACTTGACGGGACTGTCGTACGGGTCGAGCACGGTGCCGTCATGTCGACCGTGGTCATCCGTCTCACCGGGGGTCAAGAGGTGGTGTCGGCCATCACCAAAGATTCGGCCCAAGCCCTTGACCTCGGTAGCGGCGACGCCGTCAAGGCCATCATCAAGTCCACGGAAGTAATAATCGGCAAGGATTGATTAGGAGCCGGGCCAGAGGTAACGTCTCGCTGACCAATCGGCGCAAGATGCGAGGTGTCATGTTCAAGACGGTTCTCGTGGGTGCAGACAGTTCCGTGACAGCGTCGCGTGCCGTGAGCACGGCCGTCGAGCTCGTAAAGGTTTTGGGTGGCACATTGCACGTCATCACCGCCTACAAGCCTCCGGACCCGCCCCGCATGGACAAACTGCCCGATGAGTTCTTCGACCGGGTGACCGACCCTGCCGACCTCTTGCTCGAGAAGTTGCGCGCCAGCATCTCTAGCGAGGGAGTGGAGGCTAAGTACTACCCGGCCGCCGGTGACCCCGCCGACGCTATCGTCCGCGTCGCCGACCAGATCGGCGCCGATCTCATCGTGGTGGGCAACAAGGGGATGAAAGGCGTGCGGCGTGTTCTCGGCAGCGTGCCCAACTCGGTCGCCCACCAGGCCAACTGCTCGGTGCTCATCGTCGATACCGTGAGCGACAGCTGACCGGCCTCCGGGCGCCATGTTCACGACCGTTCTCGTTGCCGCCGACAGTTCCGAAACGGCTGCCCGTGCTGTAAGTACAGCGGCGGAGTTCGTCAAGGCATTTGGCGGCGAGCTCCATGTTGTGAACGCCTACAAGCCGGACCCTGTCCGGGCCGACAAGCTGCCCGGCGAGTTTTCCAACACGACGGCCGAGCCGGCCGACGTCCTTCTTTCGGACCTGCGCCTGGCGGTCGAAAACGCGGGAGTTAGGGCTGAGTACCACGCCGCCAAGGGCGATCCCGCCGAGGCGATCGTCCGCGTGGCCGACCGGATCGGCGCCGATCTCATCGTGGTGGGCAACAAGGGGATGAAAGGCTTGCGGCGGGTCCTCGGCAGCGTGCCCAACTCGGTCGCCCACCAGGCCAACTGCTCGGTGCTGATCGTGGACACAGTCCCCCGGAGCGAGTAATAAGCAGGCTCAGCCGCTGGCTGGTGTTGTCCCCCCGGCGGTGATTTCCGCTGCTGCCGCTTGCATGGCGATGGCCAGCATGGCGCAACCGGCGTCGGGGTGCCCGATGGCGCGCTGCGGCACCCAACTGGCCCGGCCCACCTTGGGTTCCATGCCCACGGTCCTGTCGGCGGCGGCGGAAGCCGCGGCGGCGGCGAAATGCAGAGCGTCCGCCAGGGTGTGCCCAGCGGCGAGGGACTCCCGCAAGCTGGTGCACACGGCGTCGAGCCCGTCAACGAGCGTCCTGTCCCCGGGCGCCGCCTTGCCCCGGGCCTGGATACCCACTGTCGCCGCCGCAAATGCTCGCTCCAGGACCTCGACGTCGGTGCCGCCTGCGTCGGTGCCGCCTGCGTCGGTGCCGCCTGCGTCGGTGCTGGCTGGGTCGGCTACGGCCTTCGCCGCCCGGAGGAAGCCGGTAGCCACGAGGGTCCCGCTCGTCGACGGCGCCTTGCGGGCGATGGCCGCGCCGCAGGCCACTAGCAGTGGGCCAACCTCCATGTCCTGGTTCGCGGCCAGCACGTCCTTCAGGGCGCGAGACGCCTCCGACATGGTGATACCGAGATCCCCATCGCCGGCAAAGCCGTCCAGCCGGTTGAGCTCGTCGGCGGAGGCTTCAAGGGCCGAAGCTGCTGCGGTGAGGGCCCGGACAAGCCCGCTTGGCGCCACGACGGTCACCTTTTGACCACGAAGGGCGATTCGCACGGGGCGTCGAGGAGCCGGAGCAGCTCGTCGTCCAGGCGCAGTACCGAGACGGAGGCCCCGGCCATTTCCAGCGATGTGGCATACTCGCCCACCCAGGTTCGCCGCACCGACAGGCCGGCGCCGGCGAGGGTGGCGTGAACGGAACGGTACAGGACGTAAAGCTCCTCTCGCGGGGTGGCGCCGAGCCCGTTCACGAGCACGGCGACCTCATCGCCGGTCGTGTACGGCAGGTCGTCCACGATCTGGTCGACGAGCTGTCGGGCGATCGCCTCGGCCGGCTCCAGCGGCCCCCGGCGTACGCCAGGTTCGCCGTGGATCCCCATCCCGATCTCCATCTCGCCGGCGGGCAGGCTGAAAGTCGGCCGGCCGGCCGCCGGCACCACGCACGGCGACAGGGCCACCCCCATCGACCTCAGTCCGGTCGCCGCCCGTTCGGTGACGGCGGTGACTTCTTTGAGAGATCCACCTTCCTCGGCCCGGGCACCTGCCAGCTTATAAAGGAAAGCAATGCCGGCCACCCCTCGCCGGCGCGCCGCCGAAGCGGCAGGAGCGGAGGCGACGTCGTCAGCGCCCAGGACAGTGGAGACCTCGGTACCCTCGGCGAGAGCAAGCTCGGCGGCCAGGTCGAAGTTCATGACGTCGCCGGAGTAGTTGCCGTAGAGGTAGAGCACCCCGGCCCCTCCGTCCACCGCTTTTGTCGCCTCCAGGATTTGCTCGGAGCTGGGCGAGGCGAAAACGTCGCCGACGGCGACGCCGTCGGCCAGCCCGAAACCGACGTACCCCATGAACAGAGGGAGGTGCCCCGAACCACCTCCGGTGACAATGCCGACCTTGCCGGGCCGGGGAGCGTCGGCCCGTACGATCACGCGTTCGGCCGCCGCCCGCAGCTCTCCGGGGTGGGCGAGCAGCACGCCCTCCAGCATTTCGTCCACAAACGCCCTGGGCCCGTTGATGATCTTTTGCATGATCATTTTCTACTCCAGCCGTTCGCTCCTGGCACGATCGGAGGGCCCGAGGTCGCGGTCCAATGGCTGGTGGTATTGTGCGCAAAGGCGTTGAGGGCCTGATCACAAGGAGGGGGCCTCCACACCGGCGACCGCTGCGCAAGCGTGCGTAGGGGAAAGTCGTGCAAAGGAGAGATTTGTGGCAACGGTAAGCCTTGACAAAGTGAGCAAGACCTATCCCAACGGCGCTCCCG
>CAYZVQ010000446.1:0-3498 GCA_964481925.1 uncultured Acidimicrobiaceae bacterium | reverse complement strand
GGACGGGCGGTGGCCGAGTTCAAGGGCGGGCGTGTCGAGTACCGGGCCGATGCCCGGAGCCGTGGCGTGGTGCAGGTACCGATAGGCAAGGTGAGCTTCTCGCGCGACCAGTTGCTCATCAACTTCCGTGCCGTGCTCGACGAGCTGCAGCGGGTCAAGCCGGCGGCTTCCAAGGGCCGCTACGTGAAGGCGGTGTCGATGTCCCCGACCATGGGCCCGGGCATCGACGTCGACCCGGCCCGACTGCGGCTCACCGATGAGGAATTGGCTAGCGCAGCCGCTGGGTGAGCTGGGCTCCTGCCGAGCTGGGCTCCTGCCGAGCTGGGCTCCTGCCGAGCTGGGCTATGATAGGTGACTTACATAACGCCGTAGAAATCCGGTGCGCCCTGACCGGCGCCTAAGCGGGCCCCTCCGACCAGGTGGTAGGCCCGACCCGACGAGGCGAGCTGGCACTCCTTGGTGGTGTGCGCGCTCGCGTTCAGAGCACCACGAGACAAGGAGTGGCAATGGGTAACCCGAGGCCCGAAAAAGTTGCAGTCGTCGACGACGTGCGGGCGCGCCTGGACCAGGCTGACGCCGTCATTGTGACCGAGTACCGGGGCCTTAAGGTCAAAGACCTGGCCGCGCTCAGGCGAAGCCTCGCCCCTCTAGGCGGTGAGTACCGGATCTTCAAGAACACCCTGGTGCGCATAGCTGCCGACCAGGGTGCCCCCGATAGCTTCGCCGAGCTGCTCGTCGGGCCCACGGCCCTCACCTTCGTACGCGGCGATGCCGCCGCCGTCACCAAGGCCTTGAGGGACTTTGCCCGGGCCAACCCTCTGATGGTCATCAAGGGCGGCCTGCTCGGGAAGTCCGTGCTGGGCGTCGAGGCGACCGTGGCGCTGGCCGACCTCCCGTCGCGGGAGGTCCTGCTGGCCCGCCTGGCGGGCGGACTGGCGGCTCCGATGCAAGCCTGGGCCGGCCTGCTGGCCGCCGTGCCCCGCAACTTCGCCTACGGGCTGGCCGCGCTGAGAGACCAGCGCGAGGCCGCTGGGGAGGGCTGACCCGGACAGCCCCCAACGTCCCCTACCAGGCCCCGGCACTTGCCGCCGGGCCCGTCCGAGAACCCGACAAGCACCCCAAACCAAGACCAAGACCAGGAGCACAAGACCAATGCCTACCAAGTTGTCCCAGGATGAGATCCTCGAGTCCATCTCCACCATGACCGTCCTCGAACTTTCCGAGTTGCTCAAGGCCTTCGAGGAGCGCTTCGGCGTCACCGCCGCCGCTCCTGTCGCCGCCGCCGGTGCCGCCGGCCCGGCCAGCGCCGGCCCTGCGGAGCCGGTCAAGGAGGAGCAGGACGAGTTCGACGTCGTGCTCACCGGCGCCGGAGACAAGAAGATCCAGGTGATCAAGGAAGTGCGTGCGCTCACCAACCTGGGCCTGAAGGAGGCCAAGGACCTGGTCGACGGGGCTCCTAAGACCGTGCTGGAAAAGGTCAGCAAGGAGGACGCCGACAAGGCGAAGGCGCAGCTCGAAGGGGCCGGCGCCACCGTCGAGCTCAAGTAACGGCCCATCCCTGGGCCCAGGCGTCCCGGGCCTGGGCGGGCGGGCGTGCAGGTGCAGCGCGCCGCCCGCCCGGACGGGCGCGAGAGAGAAGTGCTTGACCGGCGCGGCTTGCTCGCTTACCCTGTCCTTTAGAGGCGCTGGATCTGCGCGCAAGTGCTTGCCGCGTCCCGACTGGACGTTGTATAGTGGTCAGTTGCCGTGCCCTGTCCTTCCGCGTCCTTGGTAACTTGGGCGGAGGCTTGGCGCGCCTCTGTGGCCACCGCATCTTCCAAGGAGTAAGTCCTTGCCGTCTCGCCCCGTTACCCGGGAGCGCTTCTCGTTTGCCAATCTTGACGAGGTCCTGCCGCCCCCGGATCTGATCTCAGTTCAACGCGACTCCTTCCAGTGGTTCCTAGATAAGGGCTTGGCGGAGGCATTCCGCGACATCAGCCCCATCGAAGACTTCTCGGGCTCGCTCAAGCTCATCTTGGAGTTCGACCCGAGCGACCAGGACCTGCGTCCGCCTCCGAAATTCTCGGTAGAGGAGTGCAAGGAAAAGGACATGACTTATGCTGCGCCCATTTTCGTGCGGGCGCAGTTCCAGAATGCCAATACCGGCGAGATCAAAGAGCAGACAGTTTTCATGGGCGACTTCCCCGTGATGACGGACCGCGGCACTTTCATCATCAACGGCACCGAGCGGGTTGTCGTATCGCAGCTGGTCCGTTCCCCGGGGGTGATTTTCCAGCCTGGTCGGGACGCGAAGACGATCGTGACGGGCACCGTGCACCCGTACCGTGGCGAGTGGATCGAGTTCGACGTCGAAGCCAAACCGGGCAAGGACATTACTGCCGGGTCGCGGGTCGCTCGTAAGCGGCGTCTGTCTCTTTTCACGCTGCTGCGCGCCCTGGGTTATGCCGACGAGGCGTTCCTGGAGCGTTTCGTCCGGCATTTCCAGTTCCTCGAACCGCAGTGGGAGCGCGAGCGCGACCTGGCCCCGTCGCAGGAAGACGCCCTGCTCGAAATCTATAAGCGCGCCCGCCCCGGCGAGCCTCCCTCGGTAGAGTCCGCCCGCGCCTATTTCGAGAACGCGTTCTTCAATTCCAAGCGTTATGACTTGACGCGCGTGGGCCGCTACAAGCTCGACCGCAAATTGGGCCCCGAGATCGGCAAGATCGCCTCGCTTTTCGACATCGAGCTTGACCGGCCGGCCCATGACCAGACCGTGCTCTCAAAGAGCGAGGTGCTGGCGGCGAGCACCTACCTTCTCCACCTGGCCCAGGGCGAGGCGGGTTACCGCCTGGACGACCAGGACCACTTCGCCAACCGGCGGGTGCGCTCGGTGGGCGAGCTGATCCAGAACCAGGTGAGAGTCGGGTTGTCCCGCATGGAACGGGTCGTGCGTGAGCGTATGACCACTCAGGACGTCGAAGCAATCACCCCTCAGACGCTGATCAACATCCGTCCCGTGGTGGCGGCGATCAAGGAGTTCTTCGGCACCAGCCAGCTCTCGCAGTTCATGGACCAGACCAATCCCCTGTCCGGTCTCACCCACAAGCGCCGCCTGTCGGCCATGGGCCCTGGCGGCCTGTCGAGGGAAAGGGCCGGGTTCGAGGTCCGGGACGTGCACAGCTCCCACTACGGGCGCATGTGCCCGATCGAGACGCCCGAAGGCCCCAACATCGGCCTCATCGGCCACCTGGCCACCTACGGGCGGATAAACGAGTACGGCTTCATCGAGACGCCGTACCGCCGGGTGGTGGGCGGCACGGTCACCGACGAGATCACCTACCTGGCGGCAGACGAGGAGGAGGAGTACGTCATCGCCCAGGCCAACGCCAAGTTGGCCCCGGACGGGACCCTCACCGACCAGCGCGTGCTCGTGAGGCGCGCTCCGCAGGGCCCCGGCGTGCGCGTCGGCGCCGGCGGCACCACCTACGGCACGACCAGCGAGGTCGACTTCGTGCCCCC
>CAYZVQ010000445.1:0-3549 GCA_964481925.1 uncultured Acidimicrobiaceae bacterium | reverse complement strand
GAGCCGCCCCGCTTGCACTTCACCTGGACATCGATGCCGTTGGCATCGGTCAGGTTCTTCGGCAGCTCGGCCGTGTAAATCTCGGTTATCTTGCCCGCCTTGGCCCCGTCCACCGCCTGTTCGACGATGGACTTGGCCGAGACCTGATAGGGCAGCTCGGTGATCCTGAGGACCTGCTGGCCCGGCAGTTGTTCGATCCGGCCCTGGACCATTACCGTGCCCCGGCCGGTCTCGTAGATGGATGCCAGGTTCTCGGGGTTGACGATGATCCCGCCGCCGGGGAGGTCGGGCCCCGGCATCACTTTGAGGAGCCTCTCGATGCTGACGTCGGGGTCGTCGAGGACGAGCAGGGCGGCGTTGATGACCTCGGCGGTGTTGTGGGGCGGGACCGAACAGGCCATGGCCCAGCCCACGCCCATGGAGCCGTTGACGAGCAGGTTGGGGAAGGTGACGGGCAACACCCGGGGCATCTGCCTGGTCTCGTCGAAGTTGGCTTCGTAGGCGACGACTTCAGGGCGCAGGTCGGTGAGGAACTCGGTGGAGGCCGGGGAGAGCCGGCACTCGGTGTAACGTTGGGCGGCGGCGGGCGCCTCGTTGTGCAGGTTGCCCCAGTTGCCCTGACCGTCGATCAGAGGCAGGTTCGACTGCCAGGGCTGGGCCATGCGCACCATGGCGTCATAGACGGCGGTGTCGCCGTGAGGGTGATAGGTCCCAATTACGTGCCCGACTGTCTTGGCCGACTTGGAGTACTTGCGGTCAGACCGTAAGCCCAGGTCGTCCATAGCCACGATGATGCGGCGCTGTACGGGCTTGAGGCCGTCGCGCACGTCGGGCAGAGCCCGGGCGGTGTTGACGTAGCTCCCGTAAGAACGACCGCGGGTGAGCATGGCGTCGCTGTAGTCGACCTGTTCGCCGTCCCAGGAGAAAAACACAGCGTCGGCATCATCGCCCAGTTCTTGATCGTCGTCGGGGCCGAAAAGAGACAGGCCGTTGCCCGTCCCTCCCAGGCCCGTGCCGCTCATACCAACACCTCTAGGCCGACTTCTTCGAGCCAGCTCTTGCGCTTGGCGGCGGCGGCAGGGCCGTTGCCCATTATCAGGTTGAGGGTCTCGCCGGACTCGCTTATGTCTTCCACCATGACCTGTTGGAGCTTGCGGGTGGAGGGGTCGAAGCACGTGGCGCGCAGGTGCTGCCAGGGCATCTCGCCCAGGCCCTTGAAGCGGCTGACGTCGTCACCTTTGCGGCCGTGTTTCTTCACTAGGCGGGACCGCTCGCCTTCGTCGTAGGCATAGACGAACTTCTCTCCCTTGGAGTCGAGGTTGATCTTGAACAAGGGTGGGCGAGCCACGAATATGCGGCCTTCCGCGACGAGCGAAGGGAACAGCTCGTGGAACATGGCCAGCAGGAGGTTGCAGATATGAGCGCCGTCGGTGTCGGCGTCGGTAAGGACCACTATCTTGCCGTAACGGCGGTCCCCGGGCTCGAGCGAGGCAACGACCCGCTTGCCCACCGCCTCCTTTTTACCGCCCATGGCTATGAGCACGCTCTCGATCTCGGCGTTTTTCCATATGCGGTCGTTACTTGCCCCCAGGACATTGAGGATCTTCCCCCGCACGGGCAGCACGGCTTGGAACGTCTTGTCCCGGGCGTCCCCCGCGGTGCCAAGGGCGGAGTCGCCCTCCACGATGAAGATCTCGCGCCCCTCCACGGGGAGGTTCTCCAGGCAGTCTTCGAGCTTGCCGGGCAAGGGTGATTCGTCGAAAACGCCCTTCTTTCTCTTGGTGTCGGCGCGGCTGCGAGCGAGCCGGGAGTCGCGCGCCTCGGTGCAGCGGGCCAGGATTGCCTCGGCGTCCTTCTTGTAGGCCTTGTCGCGCAACCACTCGGACAGGGCCGAATAGACGAAGGTCTGAACGGCGCCCTTGACTTCGGAGTTGTTCAGTTTGTTTTTGGTCTGGCCCTCGAACTGGGGGTCAGCGAGCTTCACCGACACGGCCGCAGTCAGTCCCTCCCAGATGTCCTTGGGATGGAACGACTCTTTCTTGTCCTGCTTGAGCTGACCGCACTCGAACGCGTAGCGGTTGAGGACGCTGGTCAGGGCGGACTTCAGTCCCTCGACGTGGGTGCCCCCGTCGACGGTGGAGATGACGTTGGCGAACGAGTGGGCGCGCTCGTTCTCATCGGTCTTGCCGTTCCAGGCTGTCCACTGCAGGGCCACCTCGACCGAGATTGGTTGCTTGGCGAACTGCGGGTCGGGGTGGTCCTCAGATGAGAGGTAGACGACATGGGGATGGACCGGCGCACGCTCGGCGTTGGCGTCAATGTCGCGGACGTAGTCGGCGATCCCGTTGCGCGAGCAAAAGACAGCCTCGGCGTGGCCGGGCCAACGCAGGACGAACTTCAGGCCTTTCACCAGGAACGCCTTTTCCCGCAGACGGGCTTCCACGGTGGTGTACGAGTACCGGGCGTCGGGCTCGAAGACCGTGCCGTCAAAACGCCACCTGACCGTCGTCCCGCGCTGCGCCCCCGCCTTGAGGGGAGCGCCCTTGGTCACCGCCCGGACGGGCTGGCCCTGTTCGTAGCGGACGGTCCAGGTGTAGCCCTCGCGGCGGACCTCGGCTTCGAGCCAGGAGGACAAGGCATTGGTGACGGCGGCACCGACCCCATGCAGCCCGCCGGAGACCTTGTAGCCAGCACCGCCGAACTTGCCGCCGCCGTGCAGCTTCGTGAACACGATGTCTATGGCGGAGAGCCCGGTCTGCTTGTGGACGTCAACTGGGATACCCCGGCCGTCGTCGGTGACCTCGACTACATTGCCCTCCAGGAGTTCGACGACGATCGTCTGGCAGTGGCCGCCGAGGGCCTCGTCGACTGAGTTGTCGACGATCTCCCAGATCAGGTGGTGCAGCCCCCGCGAGGTGGTCGACCCGATGTACATGCCGGGGCGCAACCGGACCGGTTCGAGCCCCTCGAGGACCCGGAAATCATCGGCTGTATAAGTATCGGTCTCGGCTGCCATCTGGCCCCCTACAGCTCGGCTTGGTCGGCACGGCTCGACGCTAGCGAGACCGCCCCTGTCACTGGCGGACCGTCCGGCGGACCGGTCCTGCCGCCCTGCTGGGGCGCGGGGCCGTCCCTCGTCAGGTCCGGGTAGGCCTCACTCATAGCCATCACCCTACGATCGGCCGGTGACCACGAACCGGGCCCTGGAGCGTTCCCCGGCCATTGTCCTGGTCGGAGGGGGTGCCGTGTCGGTCCAGTTCGGAGCGGCCCTGGCCACCAAGCTGTTCGGGCGGGTCGGGCCGACGGGGGCGGCGACCCTGCGCCTGGTCATCGCCGCCGCCATCCTGGTGGCACTGGTGCTGAGCTCTCGTCCCGCCGGCGGTCGTCCCGTTGCCCGTCGTGCCTCGAGCGCCGACCGTGCCGTGGCCATCGTCTTCGGGTTGGTGTTGGCGGCCATGAACCTGAGCTTCTACGAAGCCATAGCCCGTATCCCTCTCGGTGTTGCAGTCACCATCGAGTTCTCCGGCCCGCTGGCCGTGGCCCTGATCG
>CAYZVQ010000444.1:0-3575 GCA_964481925.1 uncultured Acidimicrobiaceae bacterium | reverse complement strand
TCGGCCAGGAAGCCGTAGCCGGGGTGGACGGCGTCGGCCCCGCTGCGGGAGACGGCGTCGAGGAGGCGCTCCACCGAGAGGTAACTCTCTGCGGCCTGGGTGCCCCCTATGAAGTAGGCCTCGTCAGCGGCACGGACGTGCCGGGCCCCTCGGTCTGCTTCCGAGTACACCGCCACCGATGTGATGCCGAGATCCCGGCAGGCGCGGGCCACCCTCACGGCGATCTCGCCCCGGTTGGCGATTAGGACCTTGGTTATGGAAGCTCCGCCCACGATGGGGCAGTCTGCCAGGCTGGGGTGATGTCCGTCGACAGCTGTGTCCTCAACGATGACCAGGTGGCCCGGCTCGCCCACACCCGTTTTGCCACATTGGCCCAGTTGGGCGAGACGGCTTCCACCAACTCCGTGCTCGTGGCCCAGGCCCGGCTCGGCGCCCCCGAAGGTCTCGTCGTGGTGGCCGATCATCAATCGGCGGGCCGGGGACGGTTCCAACGCAGGTGGCAGTCCCGCCCCGGCCGTTCGCTCCTGTTCTCGGTCCTACTGCGCCCTCGGAGGGAAGAGCTGCCTGCGGGCCGCCGCCATCTGGCCACTGCCGCGGTGGCCCTGGCCCTGGTCGAAGGGGCCAAGATGGCCACTGCGGCCGAGCTGCGCCTGAAGTGGCCCAATGACATCATCGGCTCCGACCCGGTGCGGAGCGAAGCGAAGGTGGCCGGGATCCTGGCCGAGAGCCCCGACGGCACGGCCCTCGTCGTCGGTGCCGGGATGAACGTTTCCTGGGCGCCAGAGGGGATGGGGGCCACGTGCCTGACGGCGCTCGGCCCGTGGGGTAGAGGGCCGGTGGACAAGGCTGAGGTTGACAAGGCGGAGGTTGACAGGGCGGAGGTGCTGGTGGAGTCGTTGCTGGCGCTGGAATGGCTCTACGGCCGCTGGGACCTGGTGGGCCGGCTGTACCGCCAGTCCTGTGCCACTATCGGCCGGGAGGTGAGCGTCACACTTTCGGAGGGGACGCCCGCCTTGGTCGGGACGGCGGTCAGCACCGACGATGCCGGCCATCTGGTCGTCCGTACAGGGACGGCCCCCGATGGTCGTGAGGAGCTGGTCACGGTGGCGGCCGGCGACGTCACCCATGTGAGGCCGACGTGACCTTCTGGGCCGCCCGTTCAATGTCGTAGCCTGCCCAATTAATGAAAGCTTTGGTCCTTTCGGGAGGCGCGGGGACGCGGTTGCGGCCGATCACTCACACTCGCGCCAAGCAGTTGGTGCCGGTCGCCAACAAGCCGGTCCTCTTCTACGGGCTGGAAGCGATCGCCGGAGCCGGCATCAAGCAGGTCGGCATTGTCGTCGGCGAGACAGCGGCGGAGATCAAAGGGGCGGTGGGCGACGGGTCGAAATGGGGCCTGGAGGTCACCTACCTACAGCAGGAGGCGCCCCTCGGGCTGGCCCATGCCGTGCTCATAGCCCGGGACTTCCTGGGCGAAGAGGACTTCGTCATGTACCTGGGGGACAACCTTCTCCAACAGGACCTGGGCGATTTCGTCGGCCGCTTCCAAGCCCAGCGGGCCCGGGCCATCGCCCCCCGCCTGGGCGAGGAAGGGCCGGTGGTGCCCTCGGCGCAGATCCTCCTGGCCCACGTCGAGGACCCCCAGCGCTTTGGCGTGGCCGAGCTTGACGGCGCCGGCCGGGTCCTCAGGCTGGTGGAGAAACCGACAGTGCCCCCGTCGGACCTCGCCCTGGTGGGCGTCTACCTCTTCGACAGCCGGATCCATGAGGCGGTGGCCTCCATCAAGCCCTCGGGCCGGGGCGAGCTCGAGATCACCGATGCTATCCAGTGGCTGATAGACGCCGGTCACGTGGTCCTGTCGGAGATCCTGGCCGGCTGGTGGATAGACACCGGCAAGCTCACGCCGCTGTTGGAGGCCAACCGCCTGCTCCTCGAGGCGATCGAACGCCGGATCGACGGCGAGGTCGACACCGAGTGCCAGCTGGACGGGCGGGTCATCATCGAGACCGGGGCCCGCCTCGTGCGCAGCCACGTCCGGGGCCCGGCCATTGTGGGCGCCGGATCGGAGATCGTCGACAGCTTCATCGGGCCCTTCAGCGCCATCGGCCCGGGGTGCGTGGTCCACCATTCCGAGATCGAGCACTCCGTCCTGGTCGGCTCGGCCCGGGTGATCGACGCCGGCCGCATCGAGGACTCGCTCCTGGGCTACGACGTGGAGGTCACCCGCAGCGCCCGCCGGCCCCGGGCGACGAGGTTGATGGTCGGCGACCACTGCCTTGTCGACCTCTCCTAACTGCTCTGTCGACCTCTCCTGAGGGGGCGGATGGACCTTTTCGGGCGGCGCCCAACTAGCCTCGCGAGCCGTGAAGCTTTTCATCACGGGCGGGGCAGGGTTCATAGGGTCCAACTACGTGCGCTGGGCGCTGTCCCACAGCGACGACGAAGTCACCGTTTACGACGCTCTGACCTACGCCGGGAACCTGGCCACCCTGGCGGACGTGGAGAAGAGCGCGGGGGACCGGTACCACTTCGTGCACGCCGACATATGCGACCTGGCCGCCCTCGAGGAAGCTCTGGTCGGCCACGATGCCATCCTGCACTTCGCTGCCGAGAGCCACGTCGACCGGTCGATCTCGGGCCCAGAGGACTTTGCCATGACCAATTGCGTGGGCACCAACATGGTCATGCAGGCGGCCCGGCGGCTAGGCATCGAGCGGGTCGTGCACATTTCCACCGACGAGGTCTACGGCTCGGTCCCCCGCGGCAGTTCGCTCGAGACAGACCGCCTCGAGCCTCGTTCGCCCTATTCGGCGTCCAAAGCCGGCTCGGACCTGATCGCGCTCTCTTATTACACGACTTACGGCCTGCCCGTCATGGTCACGCGCTCGTCTAACAACTTCGGCCCCTGGCAATACCCGGAGAAAATAGTGCCGCTGTTTGTTACAAACCTGCTCGACGGCAAGAACGTCCCGCTTTATGGGGACGGTCTCAACCAGAGGGACTGGCTTTTTGTGGAGGACAACTGCGCCGCGGTGGACCTGGTACTCCGGTCCGGTGCGCCGGGCGAGATTTACAACATCGGTGCCGGCAACGAGTTGCCCAACCGGGATCTCACCGACAAGCTCCTGGACCTGGCCGGCGCCGGCCCCGAGAGGATCGATTACGTCACCGACCGCCTGGGCCACGACCGGCGCTATAGCGTCAGTTCGCAGAAAGTACGGGCGATGGGCTGGCGCCCCGAACGCGACCTTGACGAGGCGCTCAAGGCTACCTTCGGCTGGTACCGGGACAACCGTTGGTGGTGGGAGCACCTCAAGTGAGAGTGCTCGTAACCGGTGCCAAGGGCCAGGTCGGCTGGGAGGTCGTCGAACTGCTGGGGGCCGCCCCGCACCACGACGTCCTCGCCCTGGCCCACAACGAGCTCGACATCTCCGACCGCGAGCAGGTGCTCCAGGTATGCGGGGAATGGGAGCCCGACCTCGTGATCAACGCGGCCGCATTTACGGCGGTGGACGCGTGTGAGGAAAAAGTGGACGAGGCCTTTGCCGTCAACGCCCTCGGGCCTCGCAACCTGG
>CAYZVQ010000443.1:0-3577 GCA_964481925.1 uncultured Acidimicrobiaceae bacterium | reverse complement strand
TCGCTCATCATCGAGGTCACCGAAACCGCCCTAATGCGCAACGTAGAGGCCACCGCACAACGCCTCCGGGCCATCAAAGACCTCGGCGTCCGCATCGCCATCGACGACTTCGGTACCGGGTACTCCTCTCTCGCCTACCTCCGACAGTTCCCCGTCGACTGTCTCAAAATCGACCGCAGCTTCACCAACGCCATCTCAGCCTCGCTGGAGTCGAAAGCGATCATCGCCACCCTCGTGCAACTGGGCAAAGACCTCGGCCTAATGACTCTCGCCGAAGGCGTTGAAACCACCGAACAGATGGACCACCTCCGACAGGAACACGTCAACCAAGCCCAAGGCTTCCTCCTCGCCCGACCTCTCGACCCCGCCACCATCGAAGCCCAAATCCTCGCTCCCCTCCGACCCACCACAACAACCGCCAACCGACCCTAAGAGCCCCGACCATCGACCACTGATCCCCGGGTCGTTCCGACAACGCGCAGACCCATACGGCGAAGCATTCAACGCCACGTCTCAGCTTCCTCGAACCACCGCGGGGTGCAAGTTGACGCTGGTCCCGGTTCGATAGCTAACGCGCTGGCCCAGATTGGCGACGTGTCTCGCCGATATCCTGCCCCGCGGGACCAGAAGCCCAACAACCGCCAACGCCAACAAACAGGCTAGGGCAATTGCGACGAAAACCAGCGGGGACGTCCCAGGACGCGTGGCGCTGGCGCCAGCGACGCGGGGGAAGGTGATCGTGGCTACGACTGCCCGCTGGACGAGCCCGCTCGTAAGGACGAGGTGAGCGCTCCACGGCCCACGAGGGAACTCCGCGCCGAACGTCACGGTCACCAGCTCTGAACTGCCTGGCGCAAGGCGCGTCGCTAGCTGGGCCGGCAGCGGCGCGGCGCGAAGGCCACCCGGGCCCTTGGACAGGGTGAGGTTGCCGGTGATGTCAAGCCTAGTCCGACCGGTGTTGTGGACTTCGGCGCCAATACGCGGTTGGCCGGACCGGGCCCGCTCAGCCGTGAGGGCGCCGATGGCGAAGTTTGACTGAGAGGCAAGGACGGGCCCGACCGACACGTACATCCGGACGCCCACCCGGTTCACGAGGTTGACTCCACCGTCAATAGAGGACATTGTCGATACCTGAGCCCAGACGACGGCGTAGCGCCGGCCAGATGATGCGTTGCCTGGCACATCGATTGTGACGGTGTCGAACGCGTCGGCACCTGGGGCCAAGCGGACCAAGTCGCGGCTCACCATTGTCCAGCTAGAGAGCTCGTTCTGGCCGTGACCGGCGGCGTACGTGAAAGAACCCCGATCCATTTTGGCGGCGGCCACACAAACGGCGATGTCCGCTGGCGCTCGAGAGGTATTGATGACCTCGACGCGGCGACGGAGGCTTTTTCCGGGCGCCAACCGCTCTATCACGTACACACGGGCGAGGGGCCCGTCCGCGGCGCGACCGGGCTGGCCCACGAGGCCGATCCCGATACCGCCCGGACTTGGCATGGCGCGGTGCGACGCCACCCTCACGGCGCTGCCAGCGGGGACGGTGACCGCGGTGAGCAAGGACAGGGCGATCAGGGGCAGGGCGACCAAGCGACGGCGCACTGTCCGGCCTGGTCCGGTTTACGCCACCGAAGAGGTGATGGTAGCCACGTAAACGCCAGGAGCGAAGTTAGCTGGCACGATCACTGAGATAGTTGGGTCCCAGCTCGCCGTGCTGACGCCGGTGCTGGCACCAGTCACGACCGTCGATACACCCGTTAGGTCCGATGCATTGACGCCGTCGCCACCACCGCCGCTGATTCCGTGATGGTGCCGGCCGCATAGCTGGCGTTGATGGGCGGGTCGGCTGGGCCCGAAGTGGGTGTAAAGGCGGTGGCGATCACCGATGCCGTCCAGGTGGTTGTGCCGCCGCGCTGATCAGAGACGGTGACGACGCCGAGCGATCCGCTCATCGTGCTCGAAACGGTGGACGCCACCTGTGACCCGAGCGACACATTGCCGGTCGGCGCACTGATCGAAAGCGTGCCTGCGGTAAGGGTGAACGTCGCCGTCGTCGCCGCGCTGGCGGGCGGGGCGACGACGGTAGCCACGGCGGTCAGTACGGCGGCGGCGGTGCTGGCGAGGAGTACGAACTTTCGCATCTTTGAGTGGTCCTTCTAAGTTGGCAACGGCGACACGGCCATTACCATCTCAATGTCGTCACTCCTCGATAGGGCTTGAGAAGAAGAATTTTTGTCTGCTGCCCCGGTGCCTTTGTACAACCGCCTCGTATTCGTGGAACTTCGGGGACGGGACTGACCCGGTGGTCACCACCATGGGTACCTCCAGTGAAGTCTACACCACGGTCGGCACTAACGGCATCGATGACCGAGACGGACTCGGCGTCTCAGCGGGAGCCTTTGTCCCTCCCGCCAGCAGGGCAGAAGGACTCAAGAAGATTGACTCAGAAAGACTATTGCCTCCAAGGTCAGCGGGGTGTAAAAGTAAAAGTGCAGTGTCGGAACGTCGCAGACAGCGTTGACGGTTCTCGACAGGTCTGCCAGAGGTGTTCGCTGGTGTGGGGGCCGGTAGGAAGCGTCGAGCCTTGTCATAGAAGTTGATCGAGACCGTACTGGTACACGCAAGCTCGCTCCGGTCTAAGAGGCCGCGCCCCTTGCGACTGAACACGACGTCCGGCCGGAAACAAACCAGTGGGACGGTGGACGCCAAAGAGCAATGGCGAATTATCGACTATAAGGCAAAGAGCATGAGTAGGCTTTTAACAAAGACGGCTTCAGACCTATTGGACGTGATCGTAAACGTTGCCATCTCGGCGGTTAGCGGCGTCAACGGGGCAAGCGTATCTGTGCTCATTGGGAACCGCCCGTGGTTTGAGACCACCAATGCCACCTCGGCTAAGGTGCGCACCGTCGACGAAGCGCAATACGAACGCGCAGAGGGACCGTGCGTAGAGGCCATCCTTATGGGCCAGGAGGTGAACATTAGCGTCCCAACCGAACGCTGGCCCCAGTTCAACGAAGCCGTACTCGTCGGGACGCGCTCAGTGTGCTCCCTGCCGCTCATCTTCGCTGAACGGACCACAGGTGCGTTGAACCTGTACTCGACTGTAGGTCAACCCTGGGGTAGCAACACTGCCCGGACCGCCCGGAAACTCGGGGGGCAAGCGGCACTAGTTTTGGCCAATGCGGTATGCCCGGTCCGCTCAGTGCTGACCAACCAGCGCGGTCACCAGGATCTGGAAAACCGGCACGCAATTAGCCAGGCCAAAGGGATGCTAATGGCTCACCAAGCGATCACGGCCGACGAGGCCTTAGACATCCTGCGGCGCGTCTCCCAGCACAGTGGCCGCAAGATACGACAAATCGCCTCCGACGTCGTGCGCGAGTTCGGGCAGCTCGAAGGCCAGGCCTGAACGGTGTCGGCATCGCGCGAGGGGTGCCCGACGTAGGAGCGTCGGGCAGGCCCAAGCCATTGGCATCAAAAACCATCGATCCTGGCCTGTAGTTATACCGTCCCTCATTTGGCCGGGTCGACCGCCTGCAGGTCGGACCAGGGCAGGCTGGCCACCACGCTGTACTCG
>CAYZVQ010000442.1:0-3589 GCA_964481925.1 uncultured Acidimicrobiaceae bacterium | reverse complement strand
TCGGCCCGGGTCGCCCTCAACACCCTCCAGGTCGTCCACCGGCGCGCCCGGCGCATCGTGGACCTGCCCTGCATCTCCGCCGACCCGGCCGTCTCCGTCGGCCGGCGGATCCTCGACGAGCTGCTGCAGGGAAAGGTCGTGCTTGTCGACGTGAGCGGCCTCGGAGGCACTGAGGAGGTCTTGGTGGCCTCCTATCTCACCCGGCGAGTCCTCGAAGAATGGCAGGCGGCCTTCTTGAACGACCCCGAGCGCCACCGGCAACTACCGGTGGTCGCCGTAGCCCTCGAAGAGGCGCAGAGGGTGCTCTCGGCCAACAAGGACCGCGAGTCCAATGTCTTTCCCCGTGTCGCCCGGGAGGGCCGCAAGTTCGGCGTCGGGCTGTTGGCGGTGACCCAGCAGCCCAAGTTGCTCGATGACGAACTCCTGAGCCAGTTCAATACTTTTTTCGTACTAGGCCTGGCCGATGAAAGAGACCGCAACATCTTGCGCTCCTCAGCCAAACAGGACCTCTCGGCCCTCGGTCCCGAAATTCAGGCCCTGATGCCCGGCGAGTGCCTGCTCGTCAACCTCGAGGCTCCCTTTGCCGTCCCGGCCCTCGTCCACCTGTACGACGAGGTGCTCCGGGCGGCACCTCCGGCCCCGGTGGCTCGGGCCGTCGCCCCTCCCAACGTTTCCGCCCTGGTGGACTGAAGCCTCAGCCCTCAGCCCTCAAACGTCAAGTCGGGATAGCCCCAGGCTTCGAAAAGTCTCCCGCGCTCTGGCGAAAGCGTTGCAAAACCTCCGTCAACTTCCCGAGATCCTCGGGGCTCATGGAGGGCCGGCGAAAGACCTCTTCGTTGAGGACCGCCGTGGCCCGCAACGCCAGTTCTCGCCCTACGGGACTGATCTCGGCCAGAGTCGTGCGCCGGTCGCTCGAATGCGGGACACGCTTTATGAGATCCTGGGCCTCCAACCTGTCCACCGCATTGGTGACACTGGTGGGGTGCACTTGCAGCCGGGCGCCTATCTTATTGAGCGGTAGGGAACCGTTCCGGGAAAAGAGCAGCAGCATCAGGACCTCGTAACGGGCAAAGGTCAGGTCCATGGGCCGGAGCACCGCGTCGATACGGGCCAGGAAGATCTGCTGCGCCCGCACGATCGAAGTGATGGCGGCCATGCCGTCGCTAGAGTCCTGCCATCCGTGCGCGGACCATTGCCGACGGGCCTCGATGATCGGGTCGAAGTCTAAGGGGTGTGACATTTTTTGGCCTGCAGTCAGGCGACAAAGTCGCTTTCCCCCTGGACTTTAGCCGGTGGGGCCCCGAACAGGGCCGAAGCTAAGCTCCCGCATGTCTGAACTGTCGCTCGGCGCGATCGGAAATCTCCTTCACCTCGCCGGCACTCAGTCTCGGCCGCAGCCACGCCCCTCGGCGCAGGCGGCGTGTCAACCTCGTGGCGGCCACCACGCGGACGCCGTCGCAACGCCGGGCACGACGGGGCAGGCTGGGGCCGTGCAGGGCGATGACCGGGCGGGCCGGCACCGCCAGGCGGTCCGAGACCACCTCGGCCTCCCAGCGCACGGCCGCCGTGGACAGCGGCACTCCCCCTACCCGCACCCGGCCCCAGCGCGCCTGCACGTTCCCCCGGAAAGCTTTGCTGTCCACCACCCACAGGCCCGTGGGGCCGATGACCAGATGGTCGATGTTGGCCCGGCTCCCCGGGACTGCCAGGTCGTGCAGGACCGTCCAGCGCCGCGGCGCCAGCCCGGCCAGCAGGTCCGCCGTGGCCTGCTCACCCGCCGCGCCGCGGGCCCAGCGGTCGGCGTCCTGGCGGGGCCAGGCCAGCAGAGCGATCGCAGCCCAGCCGGCGGCTGAGCCGGGCCACACCCATCCGTGCGCCCAGCCCGACCTGGCCACCAAGTGAGCGCCGGCCCAAATGGCAGCTACCCCCAGGGCGATGCCGGCGGCGGCGACGGCCAGAGCCCGTCGGCGGGCCTGGGTGCGCCGCTCGCGCCGCCAGACCGCCAGGGCGGACTGCCCGGCCGGCGACGGGGCGATAGGGCGGGGGGCCACGCCGCCATGCTCCCACCAGGCAGTGACCGCCTCCCTCCGCCGTCACGTCCCTCGCCAAAACAAGCTCCGCGTTATAGTCACCGCTCCGTGCTGTACTGGTCAATATGAAGCCGGAGCGCACAACGTGAAGGTCGCGGCCATCGGCGACGCCCACCTCGGCCGCTCCTATCTCCCCTACACAGTGGAGGGCGGGGTCAACCAGCGGGAGTGGGACTTCGAGAGGTCGTTCGAGGCGGCCGTCGCCCTCGCCCTCGCCCAAGAGCCCGACCTGGTGATCTGGCTGGGCGATATTTTCGACCATCCCGCTCCCCACTACCGCTCCTTTCGCGTCGCGCAACGCGCCTTGGCCGCCATCCGGGACCACGGGGTGCCGGCGGTCGTCATCAGCGGCAACCACGACACGCCCCGACTGCCCGGCCGGGGAAGCCCCTATTCCGCTCTGGCGGACACCTTCCCGGAGGTCCACTTCGCCTGCCGCCTCACCTACGAACGTTTCGACATCACGGGGCCGGGGAGCGGGGTCGTCGTGCACGCTGTCCCTCAAATGCTGAGCGTGGAGGCGACGCTCGAGGCCCTCGGGCAGGCCGGTGCGTCCCGGAGCGCCGACCGGACCAACCTGCTCATCACGCATCCCCGGATCAAGCAGCTCGAGCCCAAGCACGCCGACATCAACGAGATCGAGATCGACCTCGGGACGCTCGAGTCGGACCTCGTCCTACTCGGCCACTACCACTTCCATGCCCGGGTGACCGAGGGCATCTGGTACGCGGGCTCGACGGACACCTTCAGCTTCGCCGACGACCCTGACCGGCCCAAGGGCATAGTGGTGCTCGACACCGACACGGGCGAATGCCGCCATGTCGCCCTTACCGGCCAGCGGCAACTCGTCACCCTCGAGAGCGTGTACGCCTTCGGGCTTTCCCCTTCCGAGCTGTCCGAGCAGGTGATGAGGCGAGCGGCCACGGTACCGGACGGGGCCGTGGCCCGCCTTTACCTGGAGGGGGTCGACCCCGAGGCTTACCGCCTGCTCGACCGCCAGTTGCTCCGAGAGGTGGCCGGCGCCGCTTTGGACCTGCGTCTGGAGCCACAGTTCCAGGCCGTCGCCGTCTCCGCCGAGCTCCCCCGGGTGGAGACCCTGGGCGGCCAATGGGACTCCTTCCTGACCCACCAGGACCTCGCTGGGCTTGACCGCGACCGGGTCCGGGACCTGGGCCACCGGTACCTTCAAGATGCCGTCGAATCGGCGGGCTAGCGCCAGGAGCTCATCAGGCACTTGCTGATCGACCGGATCTACCTCCGCAACTACCGGGTGTTCGAGGACGAGCTCGAACTCCTTCTGCCCCCCGGCCTGGTGGGCGTGTTCGGGCCCAACGGCGCCGGAAAGTCCACGCTTCTCGAGTCCATCCTTTGGATCCTGTGGGGCAAGGCCCGTACCGGCAAGGAGGAGGTCACGTCGTCGGGCACCCACGGCCAATGCGTGGCCGAGATGACCTTCGAGCACGAGGGCCATGTGTACCTCGTCCGCCGGACGATCACGG
>CAYZVQ010000441.1:0-3590 GCA_964481925.1 uncultured Acidimicrobiaceae bacterium | reverse complement strand
TTGTTGGTGAGCATGTACTGCAGCATCTGGGACACCACCGAGTTGACGATGTCGGGGTAGGTGACCGGCGTGGTCTCGCAGGTGGTGTTGGAGCTGGACTCGCACTGGCCCCCGTCAGCTACCGGGGTGAACAGGGAGTTGTACTCGTCCAGTTCCTGGGCGTCGGTGCTGACGTTGTAATAGACATTGATGGGGTGGCGGGGCACGACCTGGGCGCCGGGCCAGCCGGTGATCGGGGTGCCTTCCAAGAAGGTCTGGCCGGCGGCGTACGTGGCCCCGGTGTAGTTGGTCCCGTAGCCGAACTGGGCGTCCGGGGGGTTGGGGTAGGGCTTGGACGCATCAGAGCCCACGGCCGTGATCCCGGCGGCTTGCATGGCCGGGACGAAGTACGGGTTGGACTCCCAGGGCAGCTCCTCGGCGTTCTCGTCCACCGGCGGGGTGGTCCAGCCGGCGGGACCGGCGGTGACGCAATAATCGCCCACCGCGCCCTGGTCGCCCTGGCACTCGGCGCTGGAGGTGCCGGTGTCGGTGAAGGTCAGCTCGGTCTCGCCCCCACCGGTCACATCGGTGGTGGAGCCGCCGGTGGTGTCGGCGGAGCTGTTGTCGGGCAGGGTGGCCGAGAAGGGCGTGTCGTAGTTGCCGACCAGCGTCCAGCTGCCAACGGTGCCGCCGACGCCGCCGACGCTGCCGACTACCGGTGCCCGGTAGATGTTGTAGTTGGCGGCGTGGCAGATGGCCTCCCACTGGAGCTGGACGGACCCGTCCGCGGGCACGGTGATGGGGGCCGTCACGTAGGCGGCGGACTCGCCGTCGGGGCCGAGGCCGGCGGTCACCGCCGCGCCATTGAACTGGTCGGTGACGGCGTACTCGTAGGTGCCGGCGGCTAGCGTGCCACCGGTGCTGGCCGTCTCTTGGTCCAGGTCGGGCTCGTCCACGGTGGCGGGGTTGCCCGGGACCAGGTCGGCGAAGCCGGAATGGTTGCCGGGGACGAATACCTGGGGGTCCTCGTAGCCGTAGGACAGGGCGTCGTTGGTGCTGCTGGTGATCCCGAGCCCACCCGTCCCGGGCGTGGCCCCCGAGGCGGCGGCGATCGTGTTCGTGTTCTCGTTGAGCTCCGCCTCGATGTAGTTCTGGGTGGCGCAGCCCACGTCCAGGTAGGGGGTGTCGTAGGTGTGGCTGATCCAGCCGAAGTCGTCGGCGTAGGACTTGGCCGTCTTGGGGTCCGTGGCCTGGAACTGGGCCAGGAGCGGGTCCGGGCCCGCCACCCCGGAGTCGACGGTGCTGCCGGCGAAGTCCAGGTCACCGGCCTGAGCGGCCACGGTGCTGCCGTAGTTGAACAACTGGTCCAGGCGGAAGTTGTTGGCCTGGGACCACTGAGCGGCAGTGATGACGTCTTCGGGCGTCATCCGCAGCGAGTCCCCGTCGGCGTAGTCGATCTCGTGGGTGGTGGTGTCCCAGGCATCGTCAGGCGTGAAGGTGTCGTCGATGTCCATCTCGACGTAGTTCTGGTACTCACCGAGGTGAGTGCCCTGAGTCACCCAATTGATCAGCCCGGGGGCCAACAAGAGCCACTGGAGCTGGGTGGAGTTGTAGTCGAAGAACAACGACAGTTCGGACACACCCGATTGTGGGTCCGTGCTGGGGTGCTGGTAGATGCCGGCCAGAGCGTCGCCGGCAGAGTTGACGATTATGGGGGTAAACGGCGCGCCGGCCGTTGTAGTGGACCAGTACCCGTATGTCCCCGTAGCGAAGGGGATAGGTCCTGCTAGTTCGGGAAAGTCTGTCAGCCCGGCCGCCGTCAGGGCCCCGGTGGTGCCGTCGAGGGCCGCGCCACTAACAAAGGTTTCCCCGATCGTAGGCGTGGGGAAGGCGTACCCATCCACCTGGCGCACCCCGAACGTGGCCTCGTAGGTGTCAAGGGCAGTCATCTGTCCGGAGGTGAAGTCGGCTGGGTCGTCAGCTATCACCACGCCGTTGAAGTACCCGGTGGTACCACTGGACAACGCGGGCAGCGTAATGGTCCAACTACCGGTTGGCGTGCTGGTCTCGGCAGTCGAGGTGGCGCCAGTGGCGTCCACCTCTGTGTAGGGGACGCCTTCGTTGCTGAGCGCCGACTCCCAGGCTGCGGTAGTGACGTCAGTGGGGCCGTCTCCGACGAGCAGGACCCGTAGGTCGAGCGTTGATGGCGTCGCTCCGGCCGTGGCGTAGGTGGCGGTCGCCAACCCTCCACCTGTCATGGCTAGACAGACGGCGATGGCCAGGGCTGACCGCCGGCGAGGGGTACGGATTTTCATGAGTGCTCCATTCGGCAGGGCGCGGTGACTTGTGGGCGATTAGGCATGACAGAAAGGGTTGACGACGGTGCGACGAGCGGATAAAGCCAGGATGACGGCGGAGATCAGAGCGGCTATGCAAAAGGCAGTGTTTGTGCTCGGGAACACCCAACCCGTATGGACGACTTTGGTGAGCAACGCCCAGGTACCGAACGCGGCCAAACCGGCTGTCCACCCCAATAACACCAGCTCGACGCGCCCAAAAGACGAAACCACGAGAGCGAGGAAGAAGGCGATGGCCAGGCAAATGCCGGCCAGCAACAGGGGCACCGGCACAGCCACGCCGCGGGCATAGGCCAGAGCCTGCACCAACGCGGTAAACACGACGAGCGCCACCAGGTAACACAGCGCGGCGCGGGCCAATTTTCGCCGAACTGCTCCGGCAAAGTCACTCACTGTATAGGACCCGAGGAGCACAGCGCGAGCGCCGGCACGAAGCGAGCGAAGCTGCCACTCCATTACCCCGAGGGAGAGGATCATCGGGTAGGCGGCCGCCGCCGGCCAGCTGTCGGGCCTCACCTTCGCCGGCTCCAGCACCATAAAAAGGGCCACGAAAAGCCCACAGCACACGCCGTGAGCAAAATAACGCAATGCCGTCGGGAGGTCCGTCCTCTTCACGACCGGTAATCGCCACCATCGGCGGGGCAGGCGCCGCAAGGCCGCCACTACTGTCCCCCCCACGCTGATGCCTGCCAGGGCGACGGCAACGGTAGTGGGCATCCTGAACGGCTCATGGGTAATGAAAATCAACGAGCCGATCGCGCCGGGCACGAGCATGACCCCTATAAGGCGTTCTTCGGAATGGACGACGAGCTCCGCCGCAGCTGTCATGAAGGCGCAGGCGGCAGCGGCGAACAGAGCCCCGGAGTACCTCCCGCCCATAATGACGTCGCCCGCCAGCCCGAGGCAGGTGCAGGACACCAAAGCCACCAACAGGGCCCACACGACCGTGGCGCCGGAATCTTCGCCGCTCGCCTGGCGGGAGAAGCCACTATAGGAGACGAACTGGCCGAAGGCCCATCCACAAATGAGCGCCAGCGGCACTGTCCACCACGAAAGCCACGAACGCAATGCGATGGCCCCCCCGGCGAACATCAAGGTCGGTGTGGCAAAAACGACGCCTCGGCCGAGATCGGCGATGCCACCGGGCCGCTTCGTCCCTGGGTCCTTAGCGGGAGCCCCCCGGAACCGGGCTGACCCGTAGAGCTCTTGAGCCAGGCCGAAAACATCCTGGTGGCCAAAGCGGTCCTTGACCAC
>CAYZVQ010000440.1:0-3600 GCA_964481925.1 uncultured Acidimicrobiaceae bacterium | reverse complement strand
AGGTGGCTCGGGGGGGAGGACTCGAACCCCCAACGACAGGGCCAGAACCTGTAGTGTTGCCGATTACACCACCCCCGAACGGGCAGAGGGCCATGCTAGCGGGCCGCCGTCCGCCTTCGCACGCAGTCCCCGGTCGGACGTGCGCGGCGGTGGCCCGGCGAGAGCATTTCCTCGGCCTCCGGTCGCGGTTGACAACGGCCCCTTCCCGGCACCAATAGCCTGTCGAGGGGAGGTGCCAATGCCTGACCGTACCCGGACCAGTTGTCTGAAGGCTCTCGTTGCGGCCGCCCTCTGTGTGGCAGTTGGCCCGGCGGGGCTGACTCTGGCCGGCGGCGCTGAAGCACAGGCGAGCAGCCCGGCCGGGGGTAGGACGACGACCGCAGCGACGACTACGACGCCGACTACGGCGCCGACTGCGGCGACCTCCGCGCCAGGCTCGGCCGTGGCCGCCGCGATGGACCGCAACCGCCAGGCCGCCGTCGACGAGGCCCACCGCCTCCTACTTCTGGCCAAACTTCCCCCGGGAGCGACCAGGACCGGCTCGGTCCCTTCGGCTCTGGCCGGCGGCCCCGTACTGGGCACGCCGGGCGTGAGCTCGTTGGTCGTGCAGACGCAGTACTGGCGGGTGCCGATGTCCTTCGACCAGGCCCAGGCGTGGCTGGAGGCCCATGCGCCGCAGGGCCTGAAGTCGGCCGGTTCGTCCAGTGGCGGCGGCGCCAGCCCAAGCGACATGACGACCGGCTACGGGTACACGGCGCCGTCGACGGCGCAGCTCCAGTCGCCCGAGTTGGAGGTGGGGGTGGCGTACGTCGGGCCCTCAAGTGCCGCCATCCGGGTCGACGCCGTGGTCATCTGGACCGACCCCCGCCCCTGGCCGGACAACGCCGCCGGTAAGCGGATCCACGTGACTGTGGCGGAAGGTTGCCCGACCAGCGTCGCCGGCGTTGTCGGCGTCACCAACCCCGGCGCCGGCCTGACGGCCAGTTTGCTGCCTGCGGGAAGCCCGACGGCCGCCCTGGTGTGCCGCTACAACGGCTCCGACGGCCCCTCTGGCTCCCTGCCCGCTTCGCAGTGGCAGAAGCTGGCCCACCAGGCCCGCTTGACCGCCACGGGCGCCGGAGAGCTGGCCCGGGTGGTCGCCGCCGTCCCCATCAGCCGCACGATCGTGCCCGGTGGCGGCGCGTTCGGTCCCGCTGCCCTATGCCCGATGGACGACGGTGCGGTGGCCGTGGTCGCCTTCTCGTACCCGGGCCGGCCCGACGTAGACCTGTGGGCGCAGCTCACCGGGTGCGCCGTCGTGGGGAACGGCTACATCCTGGGCGCGGGCTCGGGCATCGCCGCCCGGGTGAAGTTGTACGGCTAGGGCCGAGCGGGACCGGCCATCTAAACGGGCGGCTGCGCCTGGTCCTCCCGGACAGCCCGGGCCAGGGCCGCCGCCAGGCGGGCGATCGTGCGCCGTCGGCCCAACAGCACCAGCGACTCGAACAGGGGAGGCCCCACGGTGCGACCGGTGACGGCCAGGCGCACGGGGGCCTGGGCCTTGCCGAGCGTACCGACCCCGACCTTGTTGCCCGCTTCGACGGTGGCGTCACGGATCCCCTCGGCGTCCCACTCGCAGACGGCGAAGCCCGCCTCGGCCGCCTCCAGCAGGGCCACGAAGGCAGGTTGCTGGCGGCGTACCTTTGCCCACTCGGCCTGGTTGGTCCTCACCTCAGGCAAATAGAGGAAGTCGACCATGCCGTAGATCTCGGCCAGGGTCCGGGCGCGCTCCTGGACCAGCGGGGCGAGCGGCGTCCAGCGTGCCTCCAGCCATTGGCCGGCGCGCTCCGCCAGCACCGCGGGAGAAAGTGAACGCATATAGGTCGCGTTAACCGAGGATAATTTCTGCTGGTCAAAAAAGGCCGGCGAGGACTTGACGTCCTCCAGACGGAACTCGTCGATAAGCTCCCGGCGGGAAAGCACCTCCCGGTCCCCGCCCGGCGACCAGCCGAGCAGGGCGAGGTAATTCACCATCGCCTCGGGCAGGTAACCCTCGTCACGGTAATCCTCGAGCGCCACCTTGTCCCGGCGCTTCGACAGTTTCTGGCGAGACTCGTTTACCAACAATGGTAAATGGGCGAACACCGGAGGCGCCCCGAGCCCGAGCGCCTCCCACAACAAGATGTGCTTGGGCGTATTGGGGACGTGGTCTTCGCCCCGCACGACGTGGGTGATCGCCATATCCCCGTCGTCGACGACGTTAGCCAATATAAACAGGGGTTGACCATTGGACTTGCGCACAGAGAAATCCTCGATGGAGGCGTTTTCGTAAACAACGTCGCCCCGGACCATGTCCGTCCAGGAAGTCGTGCCCGTGTCGGGAGCCCGGAAACGCAGCAGGCGCCCTAAAACCGGCTCCAGGTGCCGGTCCCGGCAATAGCCGTCGTAACCGGGGGGGCGACCGGCGGCCTTGTTGCGTTGGGCGACCTGTTCGGACGTGCAGTCACAGGCGTACGCGAGGTCCCGGTCAAGCAGTTGCTTTATGGCCGCCTCGTACAGGGGGCCTCGCTCGGACTGGAAGTAGGGCCCCTCGTCCCAGTCCAGGCCCAGCCACAGCATGGCCCGCTCGATGCCTTCGGTGTGCTCGGCCCGGTTGCGCTCGGCGTCGGTGTCCTCGATGCGCAGCACGAACGTGCCCGAGCACTGGCGGGCGAAGAGCCAGTTGAACAGTGCCGTACGGGCGCTGCCGACGTGGAAATAGCCCGTCGGGGACGGGGCCATGCGGACACGGGTGACGCTCACGGGTGCCAAGCTAGTGCCGCGCCGGCGCGGCCGGGCTCACTGGACGGCCGGGCTTAGTAGGCGGCGGGGGAGTATGCGACCGAGGTCAGCTGGCCAGCAGGTCGCGGGCGTCGCTGCCGGCCAGGGCACGGCGCAACTTGGTCAGGGCATCGCGCTCGATGCGCCGGACCCGTTCGGCCGTGAGGTCGAGCAGCTCGCCGACTTCGCCCTGCGTCCGGGGCTCGCCCCGGTCCAGGCCGTAGCGCAGGGACAGGACCCGGCGCTCGTCGTCGGAGAGGCGGCTCAGGAACTCGTTGATCTGGCCAGCCAGCAGGGCCTGGGCCACCAGCTCGAACGGGGACTGTGCCGAATGGTTGACCACCAGGTCGCCCAGGCTGGTGTCGCCGTCCTCGCCGACGGCGGCGTCCAGGCTGACGGGGTCGCTGTCGTAGTGGAGCAGCTCGGCCAGCACGCTCTCGTCGATCTCCAGCGCTTCGGCCAGTTCGGCCAGGGTGGGCGGGCGGCCGTTCTTGGCTTCGAGCTCGCCCTGGACCCGGCGAGCGCGGCGGATCTCGTCGCCGACGTGGGCGGGTATGCGCACCGTGTGGGCCGTGTTCTCGATGGCGCGGCCGATCGACTGGCGGATCCACCAGGTGGCGTACGTGGAGAACTTGAAGCCCTTGCGCCAGTCGAACTTCTCGACGGCGTGGATTAGTCCGAGGTTGCCCTCCTGGATGAGGTCGGAGAGAGGCAGGCCCGACCACTGGTACTTACGGGCGACGGAGACCACGAGCCGGAGGTTGGAATTGATGAACTGGGTGGTGGCGTCCTCGCCGGCCA
>CAYZVQ010000439.1:0-3611 GCA_964481925.1 uncultured Acidimicrobiaceae bacterium | reverse complement strand
CGGTCTCCTGTCCCGGGACGGGCCCGTTCTGCGCGTCGGTCGGCTACTCCGAAAAGTCGACGACTGACGGGGCCGCCCTGCCGAGGGAAGCCCTGGCGGAGTCATCAGGGGGCGGTGCCTGGTCGCTCCTACAGGCGGCGGGCCCGGGGGTCAGCAATCAACTGAACTCCGTATCGTGCGCCTCGGCCACCAGCTGCACGGCTGTGGGATGGAGCGACACGGCGGGCGATGTCCAGCCACTCATCGAGAGCTGGGATGGGCAAACCTGGTCGGGCAGTCCGGGCGCCTGCGGGCGGGACCAGTCTCGACGGTGTCTCCTGCCTCGACACCGGGACCTGCGCGGCGGTCGGACGTCATGGCCTGGTCGACTCGTGGGACGGCAAAACGTGGTCCGTCGTCCCCACGCCCCAGCAGGCCGGCACGTCTCGGAACCTGCACGCAGTGTCGTGCATGTCCGGGACGTGCACGGCAGTTGGTTCTACGACCAGCTCTTCCGGTACCACCACTACCCTTATTGAACAGGCTTGCAGTGCGACCAGCGCCGGGGCACCAGAGGCGACCAGGGCGGTGCGGGAACAAGCGCAAATTGGCGGTCAGCAACCATCTCCTCGGTCCCCGGCTCTTTCCCTGTTCGGTGCCCCCGCATCCACCTGCCCGCTGGTGGTCGAGGTGGTGCCGCTGGAGGGGAACGAGCAGGCTTACCCGCTGCTGGCCGGGCTCCACTACAACCGCGGCACCCAGGAGCCCAGCTTCTTCATACCAAACAAGACGGACCCCCTGCCGCCGATCGTGGGCTCCCGCCCGTTCTCGGGGGCTCCCTTCGAGCAGAAGTGCGGCACCGGGTGCACCAACATCTTCGTCTACGTCCGGGAGCCTGGAGTGGAGGAGCACCCGGTCTCGGGGGCGCACGTCACACTGCAGGCCTACGCAGTGGCCCCCTCGGACGCCACCTACCCGTACCCGCCAGTGCTCAGCATCCCGGTCGCCAAGCCAGAAGGGTTCAACCAGTTCAAGGGCGAGCTGTGCGTCGTCAGCGGCGTCCAGGAGAGCGGCTGCGGTGACTCCGCCAAAACCACGACCGACAGCCAAGGGATCGCCTACTTCCGCTACTGGGCCCCCGGGATCGTCAAAGACAGCGAGGTGTTGCTGACGGCCACTGCAGTTGACAAGTCGCCCGCCTGTGACTGCCGGACCGGCACGGACAAGGCCAACGTCTACCTCTCCCCCAACGTGGTCTTCGACGCGTACACGCCGCTCACCCAGCAGGCGATCGACTACTTCTCCCACTGGTGGGAGGTCAGACTGCCGTACGACGACGTCACGTGGGCCACCAACATCATCACCAAGGCGCTGCCAGAGCTCAAGTGGGCAGATCAGCTGGGCAAGGTTGCCAGCACCCAGCAGCAACGGGATATCACAGCCGTTTATGTGCTGTTCTCCCTCTTCGGCCTGCAGCCCGACGGGCTGATCACCCTGGACTACCGGGACTCGCTCATAGGGTTCGGGAAAGGGTTCCTCACCAGCCTCGAATCTGTGATGAAGGACTTCGGGGGGGTCATCCACGGCCGTGTGGAGCTCGACCGGAGCCACCCGACGGGGGTCATGCAGCTTGTGCTGTCGGAGCAGTCATACTGCGGGGCCCACGCCGCCCTCTTCGCCGCAGAGGCCACGCCGACATCATGCGAGAGCAGCCCTGGAAAAGACAGCTACATTCTGTTCAGCCTGGGAGGGGCAGGAGACCGGTCCGACCTGTCGTTGTCCGGCGCGTTCCACGAGACCCCGGAAACGTCGGTCTCCTACATGCCCGGTGTATGGATGAAAGCACAGGACGGCAAGGGGCTGATCATCCCCACCTGAAGGGCTCCCCATAAGGCCTGGTGGGGTACGGCCAAGATCAAGCCTGGAAAAGGCAGTAGCCAAGGTTATCCCTGGTCAGCAGGGGTGTCGGTGACCGCGTTCCGAGGCGTTTGGGCCTGTCAGCCGGGTGCTGGCGCGGACCTTGAGGGGCCTGGCCAGGGTGGTTAGGGTGCTTCGGGAAAAACTGACTCTCAGGTGGCCCAGGTCTATGCCACGTTGGCTCTCCTCCAAGCCGTTCGGGAACTGACTGACGAGCTCACCAAGCGCCACGACGAGGGTTGAGCGGCGGCGCTCAGTCCTTGTCGTCGTCGCAAGGGTCGATGGTTCGTCCCCCCACGTCAAGGTCCGCGAACCCACTTTTTTATCTCTTCTCGGGTCTCGGGCGTTAGTTCGTCGGACTTGACGGAATGGATGATTTCACGGAGTCGCCCGTAGAGTCCTCGCTAATGGCATCTTTTGCCGACACCAGACCGTCGAGCAAGATGACGGCCTCTTCTTCAAGGCGTCGCAGCCGAGCGAGGTAATCCTCGGCCTCAAGGAGACGAGTATCTCCGTCCACACTCTCTGAACGGCGGCTCAGCGGAGGGGCCATTTCGTGGCTGCGTCGCTCAAGCCGGTGCGAAGCGACGTCGGACGGACGGTAGCTGGAGCGGATTGCCCGTCGACAACAGGTTACGAGCAGAGCATCGACGATACCACTGGTAAAGCGTCGTTTGGCCGAACAACCGGTGCCGGTGACAAGTGGGGAGACCTTTGTTGAGCCGCACACAAGTGGGAGATCTGGGCGCTAACTCCCAAGCGGGTGCTCAGGATTTGGTCATCGCGTATTCGGCAGAGAGGATGAGAGGAGCCTGATCGGTGCCGGATCCACCACTTCGGTGGTGCAAGGGAATACGTTCAGGTTTGGCTGGTTCTCGGTCTGACTCGAGAATCGGCTGACGGTCAGCCTGTCTTTATAACGATCCGTCGGCCGGGGGCCCGCCAGCATGGCACGCGCCGGCTTTCTGGTGCGGTGGACCGCCCTGCGCCAACAGGACGGTCACACCGTCGCCGCACCCAGAGGGCGACGAGTGCCATCCCTTGACCAAATGCGAAAAGGAAGGGATGACATGGCCATCGTAGAGGCCGCCCGCACAACCGCTGTGACTGGCGGCGTAGACACGCACCTGGACCTGAACGTCGCTGCCGCCCTGGACTCGATCGGGGGCCTGTTGGGGGTAGAAGAGTTCCCCACCACCGCCGCCGGCCACGAAAAATTGCTGTGCTGGCTGGCGGGTTTTGGCCAGGTAGCCCGGGTTGGGGTAGAAGGTACCGGGTCCTATGGGGCCGGCCTGGCCCGCTACCTGAGGGCGGAGGGTACCGAAGTGGTCGAGGTCGACCGGCCCAACCGCCAAGCCCGGCGCCGGACGGGCAAGACCGGCACCGTCGACGCCATCGAGGCGGCCCGGGCTGCTCAGGGTGGCCGGGCGCTCGGTGCGCCCAAGACCCGCGACGGCAACGTGGAGGCGATCAAGGCCTCGGTGGTGGCCCGGCGCTCGGCCCGCGATACCAGGATCAAGACCATGGACCAGATCCGCCACCTTGGCTTTACCGCCCCTGACCAGCTCCGCCAGCGCCTGGCGGGCGTACCTCGGAGCCTGCTGGCCAAAAGGGCAGCATCGCTGCGGCCCCGGGCGGACCAGGGCACGGTCATCTTCGCCACCACCACGGCGCTACGTGCCCTGGGCCGGCGTGTGCTCGCCCTGGACGAGGAA
>CAYZVQ010000438.1:0-3680 GCA_964481925.1 uncultured Acidimicrobiaceae bacterium | reverse complement strand
CCCGCGCCGGCAAACCATTTCGGTACGCTCATTTTTCTCCTCCCGGGCGCAATTATCCCAGATCGCACGGCATGCCAGAGTGCCCGGCCTCCGTTAGGGTGCAATCGTGGCAGCTCTAGCACTCTTTCGCGCTACCGCAGGTGGGGCGCTGCGGGAAATCTTCTCGGCGCCGGCCCCGACTTTGAAGGCGCTGGGGGGGAGCGGTGGCGACGCCGGCCTGTTTGGCCCGGGCAGCGTGGCGTGGAAGATCCACGCTCACCCGTCGGCTCTCGTGGGAGGCATTCGTTCGCTCATCGTGCAAACGCTGCACCCGCTTGCCATGGCCGCCGTGGCGCAGCATTCCGACTACCGGTCGGACCCCCTCGGGCGCCTGCAGCGAACGTCGGCGTTCGTGGCGACGACGACCTTTGGGACCACGGCTCAGGCGGAGGAGGCCGTCGCGGCCGTGCGCCGTGTGCACGAGCACGTGCGCGGGGTCGCGCCCGATGGTCGTCCCTACTACGCCAACGACCCAGAGCTCCTCGCTTGGGTGCACCACGTCGAGGTGGAGAGCTTCCTGCTCGCTTACCGGCGCGTGGGGCCTGGCCTTTCTGACGCCGACGCCGAGCGCTACGTAGCAGAAATGGCACGACTGGGGGACCTCATGGGCGCGCGGCCGCTGTTCAGGGAGGTAGGGCCGCTCCGGGAATGGGTGGTCCACCATCCTGAGGCCGGCGCCACGCCCGAGGCACGCCGGGCCGTGCGCTTCCTCACCGGACTGCCGCTGCCGCTCGCTGCCCGACCGGCGTACGCCGTGCTCCTCGGCGCGGCCATCAGCCTCGTACCGTGGCGCTGGCGCTGGCCGCTCGGCCTCTTGCTACCCGGCCCCGTCACCGGCCGCCTGCTCAGCGAACCGGTGGCCCGAGCGCTTACCAGCGCCATGGGGTGGGTTCTCGGGCCGTCGCCGGCGCTGGCCAACGCGGGCTCCCGGCTGGACGAAAGGTAGAGATCCGTCCGGAGCTGTTTCTTGGTGCCCCCACCCGAGCGCCACCTGTGCGAGACCGTCGTGTGACGTTGTTGTGACGCTCGGCTGGCACCCTCAAAAAGAAGTCCCGCCCGGGCCCCGTTCGGGGCGGGCGGAAGCCGAGGGAGTGAGTGACAGACGGCCGAGCGGGCAACCCGGTGCCAACGGGGCCAGTTGACCTCGAACAGGTCGCTTGCCCGGGAGGGCCGACCTGCGTCGCGACCGGCGTCACGGCGAGCGGCACCGGCGTCATCTCCTGGCTCACAAAGGGCGCGGTCACGAAGACGGTGGCTGTGCCACAAGCCAATTACTGGAGCGCTCTTAGTTGTACCAAGTCCTACGTGTGCGCAGCCGTAGGTATGAACTACGTGAAGGCAAGCTCGGGCACCGTCGAGTACGGCTTTGTCGCATCGGTGATCGGCAGCATCCTCCCGGCCGAGGTCATGGTGGTGGGCGCGAAGGCGTCGCTCGAGGTCCTGGCGTCCTCGGCGACGACGGCCTCGGCCGTCTGCCCGAGCACTGGGCACTGCGTCGACTTCGGTGTGGTGAGCCCGAACACACGTGGTGAGCACGGCTTTGTGGCGGCCGCCGCGGGCGGCAAGTTGGGCACCGCTATCACGGTCCCGGGCTCTGCGGACGTTTACGCGCTTTCCTGCCCGGTCCTCGGCTCGTGCGTCGGCATCGCCAGTGATCTGCATGGTGCGTACGGCGACTACTCCGAGGGCATTTTCACGCTCGACTACTGAGCGGCCCTGGCCCGGCGACCACCCTGGGGTGGAGGCGGCCGGGTCGTAAGCCACCCCCGGTTCCACCCCTGGGCCGGTCCGCCGAAGGCCTCTTCTTGGGATGGTGTAACTGTCCCCAAGAAACGAAGGTAGGCGGTCAAATGTCAGCAAGCATCCTCATTGTCAACCTCGCAGTCCTACTTGTTGTGCTCGAGTCAGATCTGGGCACCCGCAAGGTCAGCGCCTTCCGCATCGCCCGGCCGCTACTGATGGCGTTCGGCATCGTCCCTCTCTTTATCGAGCACCCGGCCACCGCCGGGCGCGGTGAGGCCCTCGAACTAGCTCTCGCCGGCCTCGGGGCCCTCCTCGGGGTCATCGCGTCGGTACGGCTCATGCGGGTCGGCCACGACGTCGCCCGTGGCCGTGTGGTCAGCCGGGCCGGCGTTGCCTACGGCCTTTTTTGGTGCGCGGTCATCGGCGCCCGGCTCCTCTTCACCTACGGGGCGGACAACTGGTACAGCGCTGCGCTAGCCCACTGGATGTCGACTAACGGCATCTCCGTTGACGCCCTTACGGACGGCCTGATCTTCATGGCGATCGCCATGGCCGTGGCCCGCACCCTCCGCCTGGCGGTGGCCCGGCTGCACGCCCGCTCGGTCAACCATGGTGCACTGGCGGTGCAGTCATGAGCTTCGCCAACGTCGTCCTCTACGCCGGCCTACTGGTCCTCATGGTCTACAAGCGAGCCCAGGGCCGGCCTATCGGCACCACCAAGCAGCTTTTCCTACTGCCAGCCATCATCACCGTCCTCGGTTTCGAGGACCTCTCCCACGCCAAGCTCGGTACCATCGACATCGCCGTCGGCGTCGCCGGCTGCGGGTTGTCGCTGCTCCTAGGGGCTCTGCGAGGCACGCAGGACAAGCTCAGCCGGCGCGACGGCACCCCCTGGGTGCAGTGGGGGGCGGTCTCGGTCGCCATCTTCGCCGTCAACATCGTGGCCAAGCTGGCCTTGGACGTGGCCGGCGTCGCTCTCGGCGGGTCGACTTCGGGCGTCACGGCATCGTTGCTGCTCGCTGTGGGCCTCATGCTGGTCGGGGAGGCTGTCGTGGTGTGGGCCCGGCTCCAGGCCGGCACTCTGCCCAGTGCCAACGGCGCCCCGTCGACCTCGGGCGCCCGGGGGCCCCGCTCGGCCGGGCCGCGCTGGCCCGGGGACCGGTCGCACTTCGAGCGGTCCTAATGGTCCCCCCGGCCCCGGCCACCGACCGCGACCGGCGACCGGGAGCGACCGGTAGCCTTGGCGGCAGGCCTGCCAGTCCCGACGGCCAGCCCGCTGCCCATCCAGAGCTCATGAACGACCTCGCCGTCAACCGCTACGCCGTCCATGTCGAGCGCCTCCGGGTGCTGGCCCGGCTGGGCGTCCTGGCCGTGCTCACCGTCATCATCGCCGTCGAGCACCCTCGCCCGGGAGCGCATGGGCGGGGCCTTGTCACACTGGTCACCCTGGCGCTGACCATAACCACCGAAGCTGGTTCTGTCCTGTTCCCCCACCGCCAGGCGCCCCTCCGCACCGCCGTAGAGGTCCTGGCCTGTGGCATCCTGGCCGGTTACGACCCGGGCACGTCAGCGGCGCTGTTGATACTTGCCGGCCTCGATGCGGCCCAGTCCCTACCTCCGGCCACCGCCGGCTACTTCACCGCAGTTGCCGTTGTAGCGCAGCCGCTGGCCACGCTGGCGGCCAGCAACCCGGCCTCCGATGGCGCATACGGGCTGGTCGCCATCGGGGGTTTCCTGCTCGGTTCGGCCCTCAGACAGTCCGCGCTGCGGGCCGAGCAGGCCGAGCTCCGGCTGGCCGACATGGAAAGGGCCGAGATCGAGCGGTCCAAGGCTGCCCATCTGGCGGAGAGGGCCAATGCGGCTCGCGAGATCCACGACATCCTGGCCCACAACCTCGG
>CAYZVQ010000437.1:0-3683 GCA_964481925.1 uncultured Acidimicrobiaceae bacterium | reverse complement strand
CGTGGCACCACCGGCACTGGATGCGCTGCTCGACGTCTGTCATAGCGGCCACCCTCATGGTCGGGGACGGAACGTCGTGGACGTTACCACAGGGCCCTTGCGTATTGTGAAGAACCTGCCTTGCCGCGACATCGCTTCAACCCTGGTCCCCGTTCCAGCTGGTCCGGACGGGCCATACCCGAGCGGTGGCCGACGAGGACGACGCCGTGGGACGTTCAGCCGGATTGTCACCCTGCTCGCGCTGGCGGCGGACCTGGTCGCGATGATGGGGATGACCGGCACCGGGACGACCGGCACCGGGACGACCGGCACCGGGACGACCGGCACCGGGACGACCGGCACGGTGGCCGGCACGGCCTACGCCGCGCCCGCCCGGGGCGGGCTCATCCAAACCAGCCTGGTCGAGGCGGGCCCCCGCCGTCCCATCGCTTCCAGCACAGGCCAAGGCCTGTGGCTGGTGACCCGGGGCGGACGGGTGTTCGCCTTCGGCGATGCCCACGGGTACGGCGGTGCCCATGCCTCGACGCCCGTGGTGGGCGCCGCCGCCACCCCCAGCGGGCGCGGGTACTGGCTGGTGACCAAGGGTGGCGGGGTGTACAGCTTCGGCGACGCGGGCCGCTTCGGGTCCCTGGGCGGGCGCCCCCTCACCAGCCCGGTGGTGGGCATGGCCGCCACCGGCGATGGGAAGGGCTACTGGCTGGCGACGGGGGCCGGGGCGGTCGACGCCTTCGGCGACGCCGTAGGCCACGGCGTCAACGCCGGTACCACCCTGGTCGCCCCGGCCAAGGGCGGGGTGACAGGCCCGGTGGTAGGGATCGTCGCCGACCCGGGAACGGGGGGCTTCTGGCTGGCCACCTCCGCAGGGGCAGTGCTGGGCTACGGAGGCGCCCCGACGTACGGCCAGGCCGACCTGCCGTCGGCGGTGGTGGGCGTGGCCGCCACTCCCGACGGCCGGGGGTACTGGCTCGTGGCCAGGGACGGCCGGACTGCCTCTCGGGGCGACGCCGGCAGGCACGGCGCCCTGAACGGCGCGTACTCGTGGCCGGTAGTCGGGATGGCTGCGGCCCCCGCCGGCAGCGGCTACTGGCTGGCGACGTCCGACGGCCGCGTTTTCGCCTACGGCGCCGCCGGGAACGTGGTCCCTCCGGCCGGCTCGCCGAGTGTGGTCGCCATCGTGGCCGCGCCCCCCGCGGCCGCGCCAGGGGGCTCCAGCGCCGGCGCTCCGGGTGGACCGGCCAGCGCCGCGGCGCTGGCCGTAGCGACCAACGCCTTGCCCCCGGCTTCGGTTTCGGTGGCGTACACGGCCCAACTCACCGCCGAGGGGGGATCGCCGCCTTACACCTGGGCGCTCATCGACGGCGCTCTTCCCCCCGGGCTGAGCCTGAGCGCGCAGGGCCTGATCAGCGGGCCCCCGGCCGCCACCGGTAACTACAGCTTCACAGCGGAGGTCACCGACGCCGACGCCATCCCGGCGCACGCCACCGCGCAGTTCAATATGGCGGTGTTAGCGGCCCCCGTGCTGAGCCAGCTCCCGGTGTCCCAGGAGCCGAGCACTAACTGGTCGGGCTACGTGGCCGGCTCGGGGCCTTACACCGCCGCGTCAGGCACCTTCACCGTGCCCGCTTTGGGCCCCGGGGCGCCCGCTCAGAGCCTGGTATCAGAATGGGTGGGGATCGATGGGGCGGGCTCCGGCCTGGGGTCGCTGGTCCAGGCCGGGGTCACCGAGCTCCCCGACCCGACGACCTCGATCGGCTTCGACGTGTTCGCGTGGTGGGAGGTCCTGCCCGCTAACAGCCAGCCCATCATGACCATGACGGTCAACCCCGGCGACGAGGTCAGCGTGACCATCTCGCAGCTGAGCGGCACCAGATGGGAGATCAGCCTGAACGACGGCACCGACGGCCAGGGCTACACCCAAGATGTGACTTACAACGGCCCCGGTGCGTCGGCCGAATGGATCGTGGAAGCCCCGACGGACGGTCAGAGCAACCAGCAGCTGCCACTAGCCCCCTACAGCCCGGCGGTCGGCTTCACCGACCTATCGGTGTCCGGGAGCTCGACCGCTATGTCCGAGGTCGTCATGACCCAAAGCGGCCAGCAGGTCTCCACCCCTTCGGCGCTCACCCCCGCCGGGTTCGGCGTCGGCTACGGGGCCACCGCCCCGCCCCCGCCCTGACCCCCACCCCGCCCCCGCGGCGCGCCCGACCGGCCGCAGGAAAGGGCGCCCCCGGGCCCGGGCCGCGCGATCGGCCACAATGTAGCGCGACAGAAGGGGAGGCGATGAGCCAAGACAGCGTAAAACTGGACACTTTGCTGCAGGGCTACCGGCTGGACACAGACCAGGGGGCCGTGGCGTTCTGCGCCGTCAACATGCTCGAGGCCGTCGATGCCTCCGGCACCTTGCGCCGCATCATCGTCGACACCGGACATACCGGTCGGCGGGGCGCGCTCAAGTCCGAACTGGCCAAGCGGGGCCTGGGCTGCTCCGACATTGACATGCTGGTCTGCACCCACGCCCACTGGGACCACATCGAAAACCTCGACCTGTTCGACAGGGCCGAGATCCTCATCCACCGCAATGAACGGCGTTACATCACCAAACCCCACCGCAACGACACCGGCTGCCCCGATTGGGTCGATGCCGTGTTCAACCGCTACGGCAACCGGATCCGCGAGGTGGAGGAAGGCGTCGTGCTGGTGCCCGGCGTGGAAGTGGTCGATGCTCCCGGGCATTCCGCCGGGACCATCGCCATAACCGCCCGGACGGACGCGGGGACCGCGGTCATCGCCGGTGACTCGGTACAGAACAGCACGGTCGCTGTAGAGCGCCAAAACGCTCTGGTCTTCTGGGACAACGCCATGGCCAGCCGTACCATCGACAAGCTTGTCGCCATCGCCGATGTCATCTACCCCGGCCACGACCAGGCGTTCAGGATCGGCCCTGACAACCAGGTCGAATACGTGCAGAAGTTCGACCTGACGCTGGTAAACGCCAGGGCCGACGACCCTGGCCTGCATTTTGACCCTGGCACCGATTTCCGGCCGGTCATCATGGCCGGGATCGAGGAACAGCGGCTGGCGCCCTGAGCGTCTTGTCGTAAAACCGCTAGCCAAGTGGGCCGACGTGCGGCAGGCTGACGGGGTGATCGAAGATTTCGAGCGGTGCTACAGGGCGGTGAAGTCAAAGGACCCTCGCTTTGACGGCTGGTTCTTCACGGCGGTGACGAGCACGGGCATCTACTGCCGCCCTAGCTGCCCGGCCATGGCCCCCAAGCGCGCCAACGTGCGGTTTTACTCCATAGCGGCCACGGCCCAGCTGGCCGGCTTCCGGGCCTGTAAGCGCTGCCGGCCCGACGCCACGCCCGGGTCGCCGGAGTGGGACACGCGAGCCGACGTCGTGGGCCGGGCCATGCGGCTCATCGCGGACGGCGTGGTCGACCGGGAGGGAGTCCCGGGCCTGGCTGGCCGGCTCGGGTACAGCACGCGCCAAATCGAGCGCCTGCTGGTGGCCGGCGTGGGTGCGGGCCCGTTGTCGTTGGCCCGGGCCCAGCGCGCCCAGGCCGCCCGGGTACTGATCGAGACGACCGAGCTGCCCATGACCGACGTGGCCTTCGCCGCCGGCTTCGCTAGCGTCCGCCAGTTCAACGATTCGGTGCGCGCCATCTTCGCCCAGAGCCCGAGCG
>CAYZVQ010000436.1:0-3717 GCA_964481925.1 uncultured Acidimicrobiaceae bacterium | reverse complement strand
AGGCAGCGCAGCACGGCGTCGACGATGGCCCCGACCTGCTCCTCGATGGCTTCCCGGACCTCTTCGGGGGCGAGGATGACGGTCTTGGGCAACCCGCTCATCAGGTCGCGTCCCCGGACTTCGGCCTTGACGGAGTCGTCCAAGGGCCACGCCGAACCGATCGCCACCTTGATCTCCTCTGCCGTGCGTTCCCCGATGGCGATGCCGTACTCCCGGCGCACGTAGGCCTGGATGGTGGCGTCGATGTCGAAGCTGCCCACCCGGATTGCCTCCAGGGCGACGACACCCCCCAGGGAGATCACGGCGGTCTCGGTCGTCCCACCCCCGATGTCGCACACCATGTTCCCCAAGGGCTGGTGAATGGGCAAGCCGGCACCGATGGCGGCGGCCGTGGGCTGCTCGATCAGGCTCACACTGTTGGCCCCTGCGGCCCGGGCTGCTTCTTCGACAGCCCTACGCTCGACGGCGGTAATGGCTGACGGGACGCAGATCAGTACGCGGGGGCGCCCGAAGCGAGAGATCCCGGCCCGTTTGAGCAACAGTTCGATCATGCGTTGCGTGATATCGAAATCCGTGATAGCCCCCTTGCGCAGGGGCCGTACCGCCACGATGTAGCCGGGCGTGCGCCCGATCATCTGCCACGCCTCCCGGCCCATGTTGAGCACAGTGTTGGTCCGGCTGTCGAGAGCGATGACGGTCGGTTCGTTCAAGACGATGCCGCGTCCTTTGGCGTAGACGAGCGTATTGGCGGTCCCCAGGTCTATTGCGAGATCCCTAGACAGCGTCAGTCCCCCCTCTCGGTGATCTGGCGGGTCGGAGTTCGGGTGCCTTGTCCGGGCTCGGGCGCGCCTGGTCGGGGGCCGGGCGATGGGGAGGTCGATGAGCAGGTGCGACAGCCTGAAGCGAACGCGAGAACTCCGCCATACCGACTTCCATAGATTTTGGCCGGCGCGACAAGACAACGATAATGGCGATAATCAGGGCAGCTGCCACGACGGCCCCCGCGATCCACGCCAATGTCGACCACTGCAGGGACGTATGGGCCACTGGCTTGGCTGCAGCGATCAAAACGCCCACTCGACTTCTCAACTTCCTATTTGGCTCGCATGGTCGGTCCCGCTGAAACCTGGCACTGCGGCAGTTTCAATTGGGTGCGCGTCAAGACCCCATGAACTGCCGCCCTCCCATGTCTCGCGTTTCCAAATGGGGACGGTCGTCTTTATCGTATCTATTCCGAAACGAGCCGCGTCGAAAGCTTCGCCACGATGTGGGGCGGAGACGGCGACGACAACCGATACCTCGGTCGGCAGGAGCGGGCCGGTCCGGTGCACCATGGCGACTCTCCCCGTGCCTGGCCACCGCCGGCGCAGCTCGACGGCCGCCGCGTGTACCTTTTCGAGCGCCAGCTGGTCGTAGGCTTCGTACTCGAGCGATGCGACGTTCGGCCTGCCTTCGGAGTGGTCGCGCACCGTCCCGAAAAAAACCACTCCGGCCCCACAGCTCGGGAGCACCACCCAGGCCGCGAGCTGCTCTACAGCCAGGGGCTCCCTGGAGAGCGCTAACCAGTCGTCCCCTTCGGGAGCCAACAGCACCGCCTCATCCTAGGTCTCGAGGCTCTCTCAAGTCTAAAGGCTGGTCAGAGCCTTCCGGGGCTGGCGGGAGGGCGACTTCAACGCCGTCGGGTACACCGGTAACCTCGGTCTTCAGGATGGATCCAGACGAAGAGCAGTCTCCCGCGCCGGGCGAGGAGCCGGATGACGACCGGCCCGGCCGCCCGTGGCTGCCGCCCGACGACCGCTTGTGGCGGCATCCCTCAGAAGTCCGGGTCAACCCTGCCTCTAGCCCCCCGGCTGAGACGGCCGGCATCCTCCGCGTCTGGGCTAGGCGGGTCGAGCTGCGGATATGGTTCCTCGGGCTCGTCGCCGGTGTCGTGGGCGCCCTTGTCTGTACCGTGGTCCTGTTAGCTACTGGCGCCGTCGGTACCCAGCCCACCGTGTTGACCGAGAGGCCGACGGCGACGGTGGCGGTGGCGCCGACAGCGACAGACAGCGCCTCCAGCGCGACGGCGGTGCTGCCCCAGGTGGAGCCGTCCGTGGTCGGCTTGAGCGTGAACGGCGCTCAGGGAGTGGAATCCGGGTCCGGGATAATCGTCAGCACCACCGACCAGTACTGTTATGTGCTGACCGACAGCGCCCTGTTCCAAGAGGCGGGGCCAAATAGCCAGGTCCAGGTGGTCTCCAACTCCGGTCAGCAAAAGGCGGGCTACCTGGTCGGCACCGACCCCTCGGCTGGCATCGCCGTGGTACGGGTCGTTTTCCTACCGCTCAGCAGCCAGAGCACAGTGGACCTCGGCAGTGTCGCCAATACCGAGACCGGCGAAGAGGTGTACTCGGTGGGGTCGCCCTTTATGGCTGGGTCGTCCAATGGTTCGTACTTCGCCGAGGGCTACATGATCGACACCTCTAGCTACCTTCAACCCGTGAACGGCGCCGCCGACGCCATGTTTTCGATGCTGGTGGCCGATATTTCGGTGGATACCTCCGCGTATGGGGGAGCGCTCGTCGACGCGGCCGGCGACGTCATCGGGATCACCAACCCTGTCACCGGGCCCCTGGTCCGGACCGGGCTGACTTACGTAACACCGATAGACACGGCCATGGCCGACGTAACTTACATGATCAAGTACGGCAAGGCGGAGCCGCACCCCTGGTTCGGGGTGCTGCAAGCCAACGACATTTCGGGGGCGGGGCTACCGCACGTGACCACTTCGGGCGTCGTGCAAGTCGACACCGTCGCCTCGGGCAGCCCGGCGGCGAAGGCCGGGATAGCCGACAGCGACATCATCGTCTCGATGGGCGGCAAAGGCACCTCCTCGGTCGGCGAGCTCATCTCGTGGATGGCCGACGCCAAGCCGGGACAGGTCGTAAGTGTGGACTGGCTCGCCAACGGCAAGCTCCGAGAATCAGATATCACCCTGGGTGACCAACCCGCCTCTGCCAGCCCTAGCTGAGCAGCGGGCATAGTTCGCCCGAGGCCACCCGGCACTGGGCGCCCAACCGGCCTTCAGCGCCGGTGGCGCCACCAGGCGGCGCTGCCCGCTCCGGCGGCGAGCATGGCGGCCGCGCCGGCCCCAAGCGTCAGGGAGACCCGCAACCCGGTCGGCAGCTCGTCCCAGTGGGCGCGCTTATCGCTCACCACCAATGCTTGTTCGGAGTTGTACTCGGGCTCCCAGCCGGTCATGCGCAGCTTGTCGCCGGCGATGACCCAGGAGTGCTCGGCGTAGGCCCGGGCCCCGGGAGGCGCTCCGCTACGCCAAAGGCGCCAGCGCCAATCCGACAATGCCGACCGCCACGTCGCGGGAAGGGGGAGCATGGCCGAGCCCCCGGCCAGCGCGCCGGCGATCTCTTCCTGGACACCGCTGTCCGGCGCAACGTTGTACGTGCCTGAAAGACAGTGCCGGTAAGTGTGCGCGACAGCCTCGGCCAGGTCGTCTATATGCACGTACTGGACGGCGCGGCCCTCTGATCCCAGCTGAGGCTTCCTGCTGGCCGCCAAGGCCTGGTACAACGGGGGCTCAGTGGAAGAGCCGACGGTGCAGGCCGGCCGGAGGAGGGCGACCGCGACCTCGGGGTGCTCGTGCGCCCAGCGTTCGACGAGCACCTCGGCCGCCCTCTTTTCGGTCGCGTAAGCAAACTCGGGGTTGGGCCTGGCCCCCAT